>OMPY01000016.1 GCA_900313105.1 uncultured Pseudomonadota bacterium | reverse complement strand
TACTTCAAAAACTGATGGAGGTCAGATGATGCTTGGTGAACCGTCTCCCAAACACGGTGTGCATGCGTGGTCCAGGTTTGTTTTTGAACATGATATTAACTCTCGTTGGTTGTATCAGATTTCGCACAATTCTATATCCAGGAGTGCGAGGTGGATGGCATACTGTTGCGTTGAAGAAATGTTGCATGCTCCTGTTTTGCGGGAGGAACTTGTTCATTCTGCGGCGAAAAAGATTCTAAAAAATCAAAAAGACCTGAAAGAATGCTTTTCTAATTTTAGCAATGATGCTTATTATGATCCTGAGTTTGTTCGGTTTATGGGATGGGAAAAGATTTCAAAAGACCCGAATGCGGAAGTGTTGAAAAAACTGTCAGCTATGGGCTGTTTAACTATAAAGAAAAGATAAAACCGGTCGAACGACCGGTTGTTTTGTTTGGATTATTTTCCACGGTTGCCAAGCGTACTGCCAGCAAGCCGTTTCGCACTGCGGGAAGAATGCGGATTTGACAGCACCTTAGATGCTGTGCGTGCAACTCCCCTTGAAGTGCGAATACCGTTTTTTGCCATGATTTTTACTCCTATGGCTAAATGGAGAAAAACCTTTTACAAATCTTTTTTGTATGTTATAATACAACTGTTCTTAGTATGTAATCGGTTTTTTCCGGTTATTTATTTTTCCACCGATTTTCATGCCAGTGAATTTCGGTGGGACTTCTTAAATCAATATGTGGAACATATCGATTTCTACCATTCAATATATAGTGTTTTGTATGTGTTAACAACGTCTAAAATGTGTTAAAAATATCATTTTTTGCTTGCAATTTTGTAAAGCCAGATAACAGCGCTTTATAGCTACCGATTTGTTCCGGAAATCTGCGATTTTTTGTGTAAAAACACTTTGAAAGCCGGAATTTTTAAGCGATTTTTATTAAAAGTGGTTATTTTTGCCCAGAAAACCGATTCGTTTGGGCTATTTCTTCGTTATCTTTTTCAACTCTTTAGCATTGCGACCAGTTAAAACAGGTTTGCCGGTTTTTGATTCAATCTTTTTTCTGGCATCACCGGCTACGCTTGCACCTTCACGTGCAACACGAAGATTTTCTGATAAACCGTATGGCTTTTCTTTTTTTGCGATTTCTGTTATTGTTGCTTCGGCTAGCATATTTAACACTAATTCCAAATTGCTCATATTATCGCGCAGGTTTTCTTTGTGTAAACCCTTTAACTTTTTATATTGGCGAGTGTTCATACCAGTCCAGCCTTTATAAATTTCATCTGTTAAAATAGCGTATTCTACACCTTTTTTGACACCACCACGGTCCCATTCGTCAGTAAGTAATTTTCGAACTTCGATTGTTTTTAATCTTTGATTTATCCAATCAAGAGAATAACCTTTTTGGGCATATGTTTCCAATGCGCGATTTATAGCAATTTCGGGGTCTGCAATTTCATCTAATCTTTCAGAACCAACACGTGCCAGCCATTGTTTAAAAGGTTCTGCTTTTTTGCTTGGGATAGATTGTACTAAGCGTAAAATCTGTTCTGCATCCCCAACATCTGTTTCGCGCATTTTGCCATCTGGGGCAAGCATTTTCAACTGGTTACAATTTGTAACCGTTTCGTTACCCTCTGATTTAAGGCGGTTTTTTAATACTTTCCAGTAATTTCGTGCCTGTTGATAATCAGAATTTGTAAGAACACTTATGATATCCACAACAGAAAAATACCATTTTTCTGCCTTATCATCCCAAAGGGTACGAATGTTTTTATCTTTGAATAATTTTATACTGGTTAGTTGTGTCATTTTTTACTTCTTTTTTGCTAATTATAGAGATAAAAATCTTGTAATTCCAGTTTTATGTTTTTTGCTTGTGGTTTGTTGGAGATTGGAGTTTAATAAAACCACAGGAGGTTTCTATGCAAAAAATATGTCAGAGTTGCGCGATGCCGATGAACAATGAATCGGTGTTTGGAACAAACAAAGATGGTTCGAAAAATTCGGACTATTGCGCTTATTGTTATAAAAATGGTGAATTTGTGGACGATGTTTCCATGGAAAAATATATCGAAATGATGGTGCCTTTTGCGGCCCAGGCGAATATGACCGGCGATGAAATGCGCGCGTATTGTGAAAATGTTTTCCCGACACTGAAAAGATGGAAAAAGAATTAAATATCATATTGCAATTGGAAATGATTTTTCGCTATGATTTATCACGGAAGGAAAGGAGAAATTATGAAAATCTTGAAATTTTTGGTGTTTGCGGTGTTTTTTGCCTTTGGGGCGGCGCGTGCAGAAAATCTGATTGTGTATTTTTCTGATTCGGGGAACACTGAACGCGTGGCGAATACCATTTATGAATTGGTTGGTGGGGATGTGGCGCGTATCGTTTCGGTGATGCCGTATCCAAAATCACAGACCGATAAAACATATGTCGCAAAGCGCGAACAGGAAAGTGGCGCGCGGCCGGAATATGAAGAATTGGGTGTGAGTGTTGCGGATTATGACCTTGTATTCCTTGGGTATCCGATATGGTGGGGTGGAATGCCGATGGTTGTTTATACTTTTTTGGAAAATAACAATTTTGATGGCAAGGTTATTGTTCCGTTTGCGACATATGGAACGTCGGGACTTGGCAATTCGGTTGAAGAAATTAAACGCGTTGCGCCCGGTGCAACCGTGACCGAAGGGTTTGGAATGCCGGGCAAAGAAACAACGAAAGACCACAGTGAAGCGGTCAAAGAATGGTTGAATAAAATTTCCGGTAATGCAGAGTAAAAATTCAATTCTTGGTTCCCTGTATGCGGCGGCGGATGCCGTATACAGGGATTTTAATTCGAAAATTGTTCCAACGGTAAATGTAAAAAAAATTATTGGTGTGCGGACGCCGGTGTTGCGTGCAATGGCGCGCAATATGGCCGAAACCGGCGTATACAAAGATTTTGTTCGCGATTTGCCGCACAAATTTTTTGAAGAAAACCAATTGCATGCGTTTATAATTTCGGGCTTTCGTGATTTTGATTTGGCCGTTGCGGCGGTGGATGAATTTTTGCCGTATGTTGATAATTGGGCGACTTGCGACCAAATGTCACCAAAAGTTTTTGTAAAAAACGGGAATAAACTTTTGCCGTATATTAAAAAATGGATAAAATCAAAACACGTCTATACTGTGCGTTTTGGGGTGCTCTGTCTAATGCGATATTATATGGATGCGAATTTTGATGAAAAATATGCAGATATGGTTTTGGGTATAAAAACGGAAGAGTATTATGTAAATATGATGCGTGCATGGTATTTTGCGACCGCCGCCGCAAAGCAATTTGATAGAATTTATCCGTATTTTGAAAAACTTGATTCATGGACACGGGCGCGCGCAATTCAAAAAGCCATAGAATCCTATCGCGTTGCGCCGGAACATAAGGTAAAATTGCGGAAAGCCAGGGGGAAAAGATGACGGATTTTATAGATATGCTTAAAAATCGGCGGTCGATTTATTCACTAAATAAAACTTTGCCGGTTTCTGAAAACGCGGTTGTCGATTTTGTGCGCGCGGCGGTGCAGTACGTGCCGGATGCGTTCAATATGAAAAGTCAACGCGTGGTTATTGTTATGGGTGAAAAGCACGATATGTTTTGGAATGCGGTTTACGATGAAATGGTGAAATTTACCGGTGAACGGTTTTCGCGCGATAAAATCGATTCGTTTGCGGCGGCGTATGGAACGGTTCTTTATTTTTATGACACGGCCGCGGTCGAAGAAACGCGGCGCGCGTATCCGTTATATGCCGAAAATTTTCATGATTGGGTTATGCAGTCGAATGCGATGCTGCAATTTGCGATTTGGGTCGGTTTTGCAAATATGAATATCGGCGCGAATTTGCAACACTATAACCCGGTTATCGATAATATGGTGCGCGAAATGTTTGGTTTGCCGGACGGGTGGACATTGGTCGCACAGATGCCGTTTGGTGGAATTGCCGGCGCACCAAGCCCAAGACCAAATACAGATATGGCCGGGCGGGTTAGGGTGGTGGGATAGAAAGACCACCTCCCGGCTTCGCCGTACTCCTCCACAGGAGGAGAACGTTTTTCCTTGATTTTTTTGCGGGCGGCCGTATAATCAACGGGTATTTTTGCGAATTGCCCTAATAGTCTAGTGGTAAAACACGTCCTTGGTAAGGACGAGTCGCAAGTCCGATTCTTGCTTAGGGCACCACGAATGTATCATCTGTTTTCATTGTTCTGGAGTTTTTTTATGCAAATTGTTAAACAGCAAGAAATCGTTGTGCATGATGCACATGGAAATTCCAAAGTGTATGAATACTATATGCAGGATAAAAAAATAGACCTGTGTGTTGTTAATGTTAATGGTCGGGTTCCAGAAAAAGGTCAACTTGTGAATTCTGAATATACGTGTGTTTGTTATGTTTTAGATGGGAAAGGGGAGTTCTGTGGTCAGGCGATATCAAAAGGTGACGCTTTTAATATCTTGAGTGCGGAAAAATATTGGTTTGATGGTAATTTTTCTATGGTTATGTCGGGAACCCCAGCGTTTGACCCAGGGCAAAATAAAATAGTGGACTAGGTTCTTGAAAATTCCAAAAAGACAGATTATAATGTCAGTGAGTTTTTTGTAATTATAATGATGTGACCAACAACCACGGAGTGATTGCATAAAACAAAAAAGTGATAAATTCGGGTGGCACCGCGCATAGCCAAATATGCGCCCCGAAAAAAATTGTTTAACCAATGGGTGCCAAAATTCAATATGTTTTTTGTCGCCCCACAAAGTAAAAGGCGAAAAAATGTTATCACTTCAATCAAAATATAGGACGCATACTTGCGGGGAATTGTCCGCAAAAAATGTTGGCGAAACCGTGACACTTTCGGGGTGGGTTCATCGGAAACGCGATCATGGGTCGTTGCTGTTTATTGACCTGCGCGATAATTATGGAATTACACAGATTGTGCTTGACGGCGGAAATGATGATTTGGAACGCGTGCGGCCGGAATCTGTGTTGCAAGTCACCGGAAAGGTTGTTGCGCGTGATGCGTCACAGATAAATGAAAAAATCCCAACCGGTGAAATTGAGATAAGTGTTGAATCTTGGAAAGTTTTGACGAACGCGGATGTGTTGCCTTTCCAAGTGTTTGGCGATGACGATACGGTGTCCGAAGATTTGCGGTTAAAGTATCGCTATATCGATTTGCGGCGCGACAGTTTGCACAATAATATTTTGACGCGCAATCGTATTATGAAGTTCTTGCGCGATAAAATGTGGGATTTGGGTTTTTCAGAATTCCAAACGCCGATTTTAACGGTGTCCAGTCCCGAAGGCGCGCGCGACTATATCGTGCCAAGTCGTAATCATCATGGCATGTTCTATGCGTTGCCCCAGGCACCACAGCAATTTAAGCAATTGATTCAGATTGCAGGGTTTGACCGCTATTTCCAGATTGCGCCTTGTTTCCGCGATGAAGATTTGCGCGCCGACAGATTGCTTGAATTCTATCAGTTGGATTTGGAAATGTCGTTTGTGGACCTGCGTGATATTCAGGCGGTCGGGAACGAGGTTATGCCGGAACTCATTAAAACTTTTGTGCCGGATGCGATTATTGACCCAAACATTCCGCATATCCCGTTTGACGAGGCGATGTTAAAGTACGGTTCTGATAAACCCGATTTGCGCAACCCGATTATTATTTCTGATGTGACGGAAATTTTCCGCGGGTCGGATTTTGGAATCTTTGCGAACGCGATTGAAAACGGCAGCGTGGTGCGTGCGATTCCGGCACCAAACAGTGCTGACCGGCCGCGGTCTTGGTTTGATAAACTTGGCGAATACGCGGTCAAGGAACTTGGGCTTGGTGGACTTGGGTATATTGTTTTTGCGGACGAAGCCAAAGGCCCGGTTGCCAAGAAACTTGATGCGGAACGTGTTGCAAAATTGCGCGAAATCGCCGGTGATAATTCGTCACTGTTCTTTGTGTGCGATACGGCCGAAAACGCGGCCAAGGCGGCGGGTAAGTTGCGTATTAAACTTGGCGAAGATTTGGGACTTGTCAATCCGCACGAATTCAAATTCTGTTGGATAGAAGATTTCCCAATGTATGAACTGAACGAAGAAACCGGCGCGATTGACTTTGGGCATAATCCGTTCAGTTTGCCAAAGGGCGAATTGGATGGCGACCCACTTAAAATCAAGGCGAACCAATTTGATATGGTTCTGAATGGTGCCGAGATTTGCAGTGGGGGACTACGCAACTATAATCCGGAAACTATGGTAAAGGCGTTTGCAATTGCGGGTTATGGGCCAGAGGTCGTAAAGGAAAAATTCGGTGGGATGTATGCCGCGTTCCAATATGGCGCGCCGCCACATGGCGGGTGTGCGTTTGGAATTGACCGGTTGGTGTCGATTATTTTGGGAACGAATAACCTGCGCGAAGTGGTGCTGTTCCCGACAAACCAACGGGGGCAAGACCTGATGCTGGGGGCGCCGCGCGAAGTGACCGAACAGCAGTTGCGCGAAGTGCATATTCAGGTTAGGAAGAAGAATTAAAAAGACCACCCCGGCCTTCGGCCACCCCTCCACAGGAGGGGAACTTGTCGCCCGCGGTTGCGGGCGATTTTTTATTGAAAAGTGTTGGTTTTGTGGTATGTTTTTTTTGACGGGAGAGGGGCAGACAAAAAGGTAAAAAAATGAAAACGGTTGATTTTATGGATGAATATCAGGTTCGCAGAGTGCGAGATATGATAGCAAGTGAAACGACAAAGATAAGGTTTGTTGATCTACCCGGCAGTGTAGATACAGATGAAAAACGCAATAACAGACCTTGTTTAATGCGGACAGTGTATCGTTTTTTACTTGATAATAGTTTTTTAATAGAATATGTGTATACCGAATATGAACATACGCAAAATTATATGTTGGTGCCGCATAGATTTTATATTGTTGATGTAGAGAAAATATCAAGCAAGACAAATTGGTTGATAGATAACAATGCGATTTATAATGCGGTGATTGGGCGTTGGGATAATTTGAATTCGCAAGATAAAAATGTGTATGAACTTGGGGCTACGGCAATTATAAAATATGCAAATTATGTTGCGCAATCGTTGGCGAATATCAAAAGATATGAATCTGATATAAAGAATGGAAAAAGTGAATTCGATTGTGATTTTCCAAAAGAACAAAAGCCAAGATTTAAAAACGATATTATAAATAGACCAACGTTTTTGATAAATTTACCGGCTCAACTTGCGTTGATTTGTCATTAAAACTTGTCATGTGTTTTTATGAATTCGCGCATATAGGCGGGGTCAAAGTATCGAATCATTTCACCCATTGAATAACCACGGCGGCCGTTTGGTGCGATGCCTACGGATACCGTCACTGGGTCGGGGGCGGTGCCGCGCATTGTGATATTTAATTCGGTTGTCATTGCGCCGTTTGTGATATTCATTTTCCCAATTGCGTCCGCGTGACGCATTGATATTTCCATTGGCTTGGTCGTTTCAAATGTTCCGTGGTCATATTTTCCAAGTATTCGCATGCTTTTAATTTTTGTGACACCGGATTCAAGTGCCGTCATAAGGCGGTCTTCGATATTCAATCGGGTTAAATCATCGTATGCGATATAAAATGCGTCAAGACCAATGCCGTCAATATATCCGCCATCAAATGTTAAATCAATATCGCCCGTCATGTTATACCAAATGTCATGTGCAATGTGGCCGGATGTGTTTAGTGATAATTCCGCGGTCACGGTCGTGTTCATTATGTTTAATGGAAAATTCTTGGTCAGCAATGCGCCGTTTATCACAAAATTATTTAACTGAATAAATATGTCGTAATTCGAACGTTCTTTGATAATTGTCGCAAGCAAGTTTCCGCGTGCGCGGTCGGTGATTGAAAATGTTTGTGTGCCGGACTTTAACGAATACACAAAATTTTTGTATGCGTTGTCGTCATAGACAAGTGTGTTCGCCGAAAGATATAAATTTTTCCCAATATCGAAAAGTGATACGATTGGGGCGTTTGTTAAAAATTCCATTTCTGCGTAACGGTCAAAGAATTCGTGATTTAGAAAATCGTCAATGCGAAGTGTGTCGGTCTTTAATGTTATGCCGTTTGCATCAACCGCGCCGGTAAACACATGCCCGGCGATTTTTAGGGTCAGGTTTGATATGTCGCCGCGTTCGTTGTATGAACCGGACGCGATGTATTCAAGACCGCGCAGGAATTGTAAATCGAACTTTGGAACCCAATCTTTGATGTTTGTTCCGGTCAGGTAAAAAGAATTACCTTGGACAACCAATGACCATGCATCCGTGTTTGGTATAAATGTTATTGCGTCACCGTTCCAAACGATATTTCCGGGTTCGTTTAGCATTGTTTCGGGTAATATGTGCAAGTTTGGATTTAATGATGAAAGGGTTTGGTTATATATGTATTCGTATTCTGTATTTGATTCTTGTCCGTTTGATGTATATGTCCCACCGACATTTGCAAATGTGAATTTTATTTTTGCCGGTCGGCTATCAAGTTTTGTGATGTATGATGAAAGTGCGCGCGAATCGATTGTGTCGTTTGATTTTATTTCGGCGGTTATGTGATTTTTATTGCTTTTTATGAATCCATAAATGTTTCCGTATTTGAATTTTTCGCATTGCCATTTATCGGGTGTTCCAGAAAACAGGCATTCGATATCTGTGCCGTCAATGTTTGTGTTTATCATTATGTCGTGTGCGCCGTTCCCATCAATCATGCCACCGGTAAATGTTGTGTTGTCCGCGATAATTTTATCAATTTGAATATAATCTGTGGTGCCGATGGCATTTATTTTAAGGTGTTCAAAAGTTTTATTATCGAATGTTAAATCACCATAGAAATCAATGTTTAATCGTGTGTCGCGCAGTAATTTTGTCGAACGCGCAAGGAAAGAAAAATCAAAACTGACATTGTTTGATGTTAAATCAATTGTGCGCCATCCATTTGACCCGATTTCAATGTCGCCGTGCACATTATTTGCGGTGATATCGGTAAATTTTAATCCGCGGCCACCGTCCCATACAAAGTTTGCGGACAGTTTAACCGATTTATTTATCTTTGGTTCGGGAAATTCAAACCATGAATTTATTTTATCTGTATTAATGGAAAGTGTTCCGAATGCACCGCCCGATGGGTAAAGTTCGCCGACAATTTTTAAATCAACATTTTTATTCGTGATTGTAAATTTTTCATCGTGGAATTCGATGTTGTATTTATGTTGGCCGGTTCGAACAAGTCCGTTAAATGTTCCGTCATGAAACACGCCGTCAATAATTTGATAATTTTTTCCCAAAAAATTTACATCAGAATCTTTGACAGTGATGTTATAGTGCTGCATAAATGGGGCAAGTGAATCTATTTTTATTTTTGCCCCTGATATCATCATTGTTCCCGTAAGTTTTGCGTTCTGAATATCAAATAAATCACGAAAAGGTATTTGAACAGAAATTTTGCTGATGTTGCCAAAGGGCGTATAAACATCGTTTGCAAGTATTGTTGTTTTTCCAACAATGCCAAATGTTATATCGCCGTTGATTTCAACATCCATACCCGTCTGTGTTGCGATTGCTGTTTCAAGACGACCACGAACCTTGTTCAAATTCATAAACGCGGGCGCAACCAATAAGCCCGCCATAATAATCGCGACAATGGTTAAAAATATCCATAAAAATATATGTTTGTGTGGTTGGGTTGGCATTCTCTCTGGACCTCTTGTTTTTTCATTATAATTTATTATACTTATGCTTGTGAATAAAAAAATTTTTAATCTTGAAAGTAATTACAAACCGATGGGTGACCAACCATCGGCAATTTCTGATTTGGTGAACGGAATAAAAGATGGTCGCCGGTCCCAGGTTTTACTTGGCGTGACGGGTTCGGGGAAAACATTTACAATGGCAAATGTTATTGCCGAATTGGGGCGGCCGGCGTTGCTTATGGCGCCGAATAAAATTTTGGCGGCGCAGTTGTTCACGGAAATGAAATCTTTTTTCCCGCATAATCATGTGGAATATTTTGTTTCGTATTATGATTATTATCAGCCAGAAGCGTATTTACCGACAACCGATACATACATTGATAAAGATGCATCGATAAATGACCAATTGGACCGTATGCGGCACAGTGCGACGCGTGCAATGTTAGAAGAACGCGATGTTATTGTTGTGTCTTCGGTGTCGTCGATATATGGACTTGGGACGCCGGAACAATATTCGAGTATGAAGTTGGTTTTACATGTTGGCGATGTTATGGGAATTGCCGATGTGATGCGCGAATTGGTGAATATACAATATAAGCGAAACGATGTTGCGTTTGAACGCGGAAATTTTCGGGCGCGTGGTGACACATTGGATATTTTTCCGTCACATAGTCAAGATATCGGTTGGAAAATTTCTTTTTGGGGTGATGAAATCGAAGAAATTTGGGAATTTGATGCACTGACCGGGGCAAAGTTGCGAAAAATCGATAGAATCGCGGTTTATCCGAATACTCACTATGCGACCCCTATGCCGTCGGTATTACAGGCCATTGGCAATATTCGCGCGGATTTGGACGAAAGGTTAAAATACTTTCACGATAATATGAAGTATATTGAAGAACAACGTTTGCGTGAACGCGTGAATATGGATATTGAAATGATGGAATCGACCGGAACATGTCGTGGAATTGAAAACTATTCGCGATATTTGTCTGGGCGTATGCCGGGGCAACCGCCACCGACATTGTTTGAATATCTGCCGCGTGATGCAATTTTGTTTATTGATGAAAGTCATGTGACCGTCCCCCAAATTGCCGCGATGTCGCGTGGCGATAGGGCGCGCAAAGAAACACTTTCGCAATATGGTTTTCGGTTGCCGTCGTGTATCGATAACCGGCCGTTGACCTTTGATGAATGGGATGCGATGCGGCCACAAACGATTTTTGTTTCCGCAACGCCCGCCGAATGGGAAATGAAACAATCAAACGGAATAGTGGCAGAGCAGGTGATACGACCGACGGGACTGCTGGACCCGGAATGTATTGTGCGACCAATAAAAAATCAGGTTGATGATTTGCTTGGTGAAGTGAAATCGATAAAGGGACGCGTGTTGGTGACGACGCTTACCAAAAAAATGGCGGAACAATTGACGGACTATTTCGTGGAAAATGGCGTTCGTGTGCGATATTTGCACAGTGATATTGAAACATTGGAACGTATTGAATTGTTGCGCGATTTGCGAATCGGAAAATTTGATGTGTTGGTTGGAATAAATTTGTTGCGTGAAGGATTGGATGTTCCCGAATGTGAATTGGTTGCGATTATGGATGCCGATAAAGAAGGGTTCTTGCGGTCGACACGGTCACTGATTCAAACAATAGGGCGGGCGGCACGAAATGCAAATGGGCGCGTGATACTTTATGCCGATGTTATAACGGAATCTATGCGGGCGGCACTGGATGAAACAAATCGTCGCCGTCAAAAACAAATGGCATACAATACTGAACATGGGATTGTGCCGAAAACCGTGACCAAGGCGGTGTTTGATAATGTTGCGGATACAAATGAAAAGACCGATAAAAAGCGCCGGTTTGTTTATACCAAAGATGGTGTGTGGGACGCGGAAAGTTTGCAACGCGAAATAAAGAAATTGAATAAAAAAATGCGTGATGCGGCGGAAAATTTGGACTTTGAAACGGCGGCGGAAATTCGTGACGCAATTCGAAAAATGGAAGACGATTTATTGTTGTTGGAGTAAGAAATGAAAACATATATAACAAAAGATATAAATGAAACACATAAATGGGCGGCGGATTTTGCGAAAATTCTGCGTGCGCCTGTGACGGTTGCGTTGCATGGTGATTTGGGTGTTGGAAAATCGGAAATTGCGCGAACAATTATACAAACACTTTGTGGGGCGGATACGGTTGTGCCAAGTCCGACATTTACAATCGTGCAATCGTATGAAAACAAAACGGGTCGAATATCGCACTTTGATTTGTATCGTGTGTCGGACGCGTCCGAACTTGTTGAAATTGGTTTAATGCATGCGGTGCAAAATGATATTACACTAATTGAATGGCCGGATATTGCGCGTGATTTCTTGCCAAAAGATACGATTCATTTATATATAACCGAATTTGAAAATGGTCGAAAAATAGAAGTTGCCGATTAAATACTTTTTGCGGATGGCAACAGTGACATTACCGCAAGTGGAAAATCCGCAGCGCGTGCAAGGTATGAACCACTGACCAGCAAATCTGCGCCGGCACCCCAACAAAGTCGTGCCGTTTCGGGGTTTATTCCGCCATCAACAGATATTGTAAATCGCAGGCCATATTTTTTCCTTGTTCCCGCAAGCACCGATATTTTATTCAACACATTCATATTAAACTTTTGTCCCGCCGCGCCGGGTGCAACACCCATCACCATAATTTCATCAATGTCACGCAAAATTGTTTTAAGTAATGATACCGAAGATTCTGGGTTTAATGCGATACCAACACGTTTTCCGGCGGCACGCACAATTTGAACCGCGCGGCGCAGGCCGACCGTGTTTGTTGAAAGTATCACCGTGTCCGCGCCGGCGTTTATTGCGTCGGTTGCCCACGCCGATGGTGCATCGGTCATTAAATGAACATGCAAATGCCCCGGCCATGCGGCGCGAATTTTGCGTAATTCTTCGATACCACCGGTTATTTTATCAACATAAAGTCCGTCCATAATATCGACATGTATTGCCGATATTCCGCCCGCGCGAAACATGGTGTATGTTTCGGGGCGTGACATATCAAAGCAAAGCGTGCTTGGCATAATCGGAACGGCGGTTTGGCGTTTTTTCTTTGGTTTTTTGCGATGGAAAATGCCAAAAATTTTGTCGGTTGTTCTTTGCCATTTTTTAAGGCGTGCAATGTATGCGCGACGATACGGTCGCGCCGATTCCCATATATATTTTGCAAGTGCGCGAACATTTGTGTCGGGTCCGGTTTGTGTTATTTCGATGTCAAATGTTTGCGAAAGTAATTCAACGATTCCGTTTAACCTTGCGCCACCGCCGGTTATGATTATTTCGGTTGGGTTGTATCTTTCGATGTATCGCGCCGAATCATTTCTTATTTGTTCAACAATGTTATAGAAAAACGGAACAACAATTTCATTTACATCGGCGCATGAAAATGCGTATGCGGTGTCGGCCGGACTAAACCGCGCCATTTCATTTGAATAAAGGTTTGCAACATTACGTTTTATCCGTTCGGCTTCGGCAAATGGAATATCAAGTTTTGTTGATATTTCATTTGTTAAATCGTTGCCACCGATAAAGTGGCCGTCATACCACACCGGGCCACGGTCCGTCCAAATAGATGCGGTTGTGTGTTCGGCACCAAAATCGATAAACATTACATTTTTTTTCTTTTGGCGCAGCACGTTTGATGCCAAAAATTGCGGTGCATAAAATGCCGATGGTTGTATGTGCGATTGTCGCAGCAAACTTAAAATTTTTTGCATACGTTCGTTTTCAAAAAACAGTGCAGAAATTTTTGATATAAGTTTTGTGTCGCTTTGTCCGATTGGTGTAAGCAGGTTGTGTGTGTTGCCTGTATCATATCGTAATGGTATTATATGCATGGGATAAAAACCGTCGGGTCTATCGATTTGTGAAATTTGTGATTTTACATCCGATGGGGTGATTTTATGTTCACCGTTCCAAACGGTTTCTTTGGTCGATATGTTAAAAAATGAATTGCCAAAATTTCCGGTTATGTATGCCGTGTCGAAATGCGTCCCCATTTGCCGTTCAAGTTCGTCCGCCACAGATTTTAGTGCAAAAACCGTATCAAAATCATCAACCGCATAGTATGCAGATTTATCAATCATTGCGTTTCTAACGCGGTGCGCAACGCCACGGACACCGCATGTTCCGATATCAAGACACAAAAAACAAGAATCAATCATATGCATTTTTATTTTACCAAAATTCTTGCGTCATCGCGCATATCAATTACTTTTATGTCCTTGGATAAGATATTGTGTTTTTTATCCAAAACAACAATGTTTCCGATTGCGGCGATTGGGTCATTTTCAGGCAACATAATTGTAATTCCGCCAAGTGTCACCAAATTCCACCGCCGGCCATCAATCCATTCCAAATAATCAAGTGTTCCGATAAGATTGTTTGCCGCCTTGGTAATTTCGCCGATTTCATTTGGAACACGGCCACGCAAAACAGCGGTGTTTGGTTGACATTTTTCGGATATTTGGGATTTATCATTATCATGGATAACAATTGTGTCACATTTTTCGGGCGTTTTTTTATCGCATTTTTCTTTGCATTCTGTTATGCATTCGCCACGGAAAATGATGCTTCCTGCACTACGGGTTTCAGACGGGGTTTCTATGCATTCACCTTTGTCGGAAAGTGGATAATAGTAAACGCCGTTTGTGATTTCTGCAACCGCCTTGTAAAAGTTCACTTTGATTGCTAGGTTTCCATTTGGCAATCGCCGGACCGCAGATTTTTCAATGTTGGGTATTTTTTGTTTGAGTTGGGTATTTATATGTTCAAGTTTTTTTGTATACGTATGTGTACCTGACTGTATTCCAATGTTGTTTTCAATAGACGATAAAAGATTGCGATTCGTTGTTTCGGCGGATATAGATATATGCCGAATCATTGCGGTTGGGCCGTATCCCATACGCGCCATAACTATGCGGGTTGCAAAATAAATGCTAAGCAAAATAGCGGCAATAAAATACAGCCAAAACCAAAGATTTCGTTTCATGGTGGATATTATAGCATATTTTTGTTTGATATGAAAGTTTTGGAGGCAAATTTTTATGTTGCGCGGAGTAAATAACCGCGTTTGAACATACATTTACGATACGAACCGACCGAACGCGACGTTGTGTTTCGTGGCACCGAAAGCAGGGCGCGTTGACCAACATCCCTGTACTCATTTGATTGGAATGTGACCCAAAGGCCGTCCCAATCCGGCATACGAACGGTCTGATTCGGTGAAAGCAATTTTGCGATGCGTGACCGGGGCAGGTAAGATGGCTTTGTTATGCCTAAACACGCCTTGTGGTCACGAACAAATTGTTCCATTGTGACAGATTCGTTTTCCCAATTTAGGATTGTTGCGTCATCAATGCTGCCCCCGTTGGGGGATGCACAGGCACATAAACCCAGTAATAAAATCACTTTTAATATTTTCATATTTTACATTATAATTTAATTGCGTTTTTGTGGCAATAGTTTTTATAATGTGTAAAACTATATCGGGAGAAAAGAGATGGCGACAACCGTTCAGAACTTTATAAAGTTTGCAAATTTCTATAATCAAATGGCCAAGACCATGTCTGCGATATGTGTTAGCAAGGGCGGAATTCCCATGGAAAAATATGTGGGTCGTTTCTTTGCCGCCGATGTTTTGGAATTTGTTGTGGAATATGGTGAACGTTTGCTAAAGTCAAAAAAAGATGTGGCACCGGATGTCGTATCGGTTATCGATATGTTCAAAAAACAGTTGGCGGGTGTTAAAGAGTGGGTGACCAGTTCCCAAAAACCAATATATGAAATGTCACTAGAAGAATTCGAACGGGCGATGAATATATAAAGGATGCAGTATGAAAAAATTGATATGTTTTTTGTGTCTTGGGTTCACACTTGCGGCGTGTATGGAGGTTCAAGACCCATATGATATAGAAGAGGTTGAATATAACACCACCCAGGTCATTGATAATTTGGTTATTGACGACAATTCGGTGCCGATTTTCCCGAAAAAGGCGGCGCTGACCACCGATACCGCACGCCGGTTTTCGGTTGAATTACCGCGGCGTTGCACCGTGAATTGGGATTCGCAACAGGTTGTGTCGGTTGTGCCGGATGAAAAAATCGAAATCGTTCGTTTGAATGTTGGTGACCCCTTGCCAGATTTGACAGTATCTAATTATGATTTTAGAAAGCAAGGTGTGCGCGACACGTTGGATAAATTATTGGCCGGGACGGATATTGCGGTTATTGAACAAGAACAAATTCATGAACGTATATCGGGGTCGATTGTTGGTGGAAACCTTGGCGATGCGGTAAATTTGATTACGCATCTTGGGCGGGCGTATTATTCGTATGATGAAAAACTTGGCGAATTAAAATTGTTTAATCGCGGAAAGTGGTTGATTAAAATGCCAAAGAATGAAGATATCGTTATGGCGATTTTGGATGCGATGCATGGTGCGGATGTGCGAAATGTTATTGTTGATTGGGGTGATAATACCGTGATATTCGAAGGTAATTATCAAACAGAGCGTGAGGTTGCACGTATTATTTCTGATATCGCATCAAAGAAATACGTGATGGCGTGGGATATGGACGTGTATCGCGTTTATCCGCGCACCGATAATCCGATTATTTGG
>OMPY01000034.1 GCA_900313105.1 uncultured Pseudomonadota bacterium | reverse complement strand
TCATTGATTTTACAGGAAATAAAAATTTTGGATTTTTGAAAAAAAGTGTTGACTAAAAACCTTGGTTTTTTTTCAACACTTTTTTATACCAAAAACCCATGAATTCCGCGGGTTTGCGTAAAATCCCGACCCCCAAAAAAACATGGGCAAAAATCGTACAGTTTATGTTGCATAAGAATTTTATCTTGGGGAAAACGACGCACCTTTTTGGTAAAATCAAATCAACCAAACAAGGGGGAAAATATGAAACGGTTGATTCAATTTTGTGTTGCGATGTTAATTTCTTTTTTGCCGGGGATTTTCGGTGTGTTCTTTACACCGCACGGTGATTCAGATATATGGTATATGGCACTTAACAAATCGAACCTTACCCCGCCGGGTGTGGTGTTTGGTGCCGCGTGGACGATTTTATATGCACTGCTGGGGTTTGCGCTGTATTTGGTTATTAAAAGTGCGCGTGGAAAGTCGGAAAAAATGATGGCCTATGTTTTGTTTGTGGCGCAAATGTTATTGAATGCGGGTTGGTCATATTTGTTCTTTGGGTTGCATATGACGGGATTGGCACTTGTTGTGTTGTTGGGTCTGTTCATCATTTCAATATGGATGGCGCGCGTGTTCAATGGTATCGATAGAAAAGCGATGTTATTGGTCATACCGTATTTGTTATGGATGATGTTTGCATTCTATCTGAACGCGTATATTACATTGATGAATTAAATCTTAAGGATTTTGAATTCAGAATCGCCAACATTAAGGTAGTGCAGCCCCAGTTCTTCGACGTAATCGGGGCTGTAACTTTTAAGTAATTTAATGTGGTTGTTGATGGTTTGAAGTTTCTTTTGTTCCGCCGCCAATTCCGCGTGTTCTGTGTCAAGACGCCATATGTTCGTCACGAATCGACCAACATTGACTTCGCCGAAAAAGATTCGGATGAACGCAAGCAATGCGAACGCCGCAAAGAATACGCCGAATTTGCCACGGACACCACCACGCCACGCGCGACCGATAAAGCCAAATAAATTTTTGATTTTGTCTTTCATCCGTGGCATTATATCACAAATGATAACCAATAATCAAATTTTTGCTGCACCGATGGCGGGAATTTCTGATTACCCGTTTCGGCGAATGATACGCGAATTTGCGCCGGGCGTGCCCGTTGTGACGGAAATGATTTCGTGTCATTCGTTGGTGGAACAACATAAAAATTGTCCACGGAATTTTGATAACTATGGCACAGAGGGTAATGTCGGAACCCAAATTTTTGGTGCTGTGCCGGATTTGATGGCGGATGCCGCGCGAATTTTAGAAGATGCGGGCGCGACATGGATTGATATAAACATGGGTTGCCCGGTGCCAAAGGTTGCAACGCGTGCGAATGCGGGGGCCTTTTTAATGCGCGACCATGGGTTGGCGGGGCGGATTATTTCGGCGGTGGTGCGTGCGGTTAAAATTCCGGTGTCGGTTAAGACGCGACTTGGGTGGGATAACGAAAATATGGATTGGGTCGATTTGGTGCATGTGGCGGCGGACGCGGGCGCGAAGTTTTTGACACTGCATGGCCGGACGCGGGCCCAGGGATACACCGGCATGGCGGTGCACCCGAAAATTAAAGATATGCCGATTCCGATTATTGCAAATGGGGACATTGTGGATATGGCGGGTGTACAAAGCGCGATTGATAACGGATATGCCGGCGCGATGATAGGGCGTGCGATGATGGGCCGGCCATGGGTTTTTGGTGAAATTTTGGGAACGGGTCAAAAACCCGAAAATATTGGGGAATTGGTGATGCGGCACCTTGGTTTAGTATTGGAATACTATGGTGCGCGCGCCGGTGTGCCAATGTTTAGAAAACACCTTGCGTGGTATTCGGCCGGTATGCCGAATTCAAGTGATTTTCGGATAAAAATCAATCAGATAACCGACGAAAATGAAATGAAACAAAAAATTTTGCAATTTTGGGGTTGCGTTGCGAAAAGATAGGTCTATGATAGGTATAACGATAACAAAAAGGTTTGCGCCATGGCAGAAGATTTTACAGATTTACAAATGAATCCAGAAATGACGGCGGGTGAAATGTTGCGAACGGCACGGACAACCGGGCGGCGTAAACGTGAAATTCAAACGATTTCAAAACAACTTTGCATACGTGAAGAGTTCTTGCAGGCATTAGAGGACGGCGATTATACCGTTTTGCCAGAGGTGGTTTATATCCTTGGGTTTGCACGGAATTATGCAATGGAACTGGGGTTGGATCCCGATTTGATTGTGGCCAAGATTAAAAAGGAATTGGGAATAATGAAATTGGCCGAAGCGATGGTTGCACAAAAAACAGAACAGCCAAAGTCCATAAATGTTGAAAAAACAGAGAAAATTGAAAAAGTAGAGAAAGTCGAAAGAGCCGAAAAGAAAGGTGTTGTCGGTGAAAAAAAATCTAAAACTTTGGCATATGTGAAAAAACATTGGGTTTGGTTTGCCGGTGGGGCGGTGGCCCTGATTTTGATATTGGTTGCATTGGTTTTGATTTTGCCGTCCGCTGATGAAGGGGTTGCACCGGTTCGCCAAATTGTTCAGGTTTCTGCGCCCCAGCAGGTTATTGTGACGGAACCAGAATATACATTGGATGTGCGGGAAAAGTTTGGGACAGAAAATGCGGATAAAGCAGAGATAATAATTCAAGCCGTTAAAGAATCTTGGGTGAAAATTGAAGATGCGCGTGGAAAAACCGTGTTTAGTCGTGTATTGGTTCCGGGTGATATTTACTATGTGCCGGCGGGGAACAAGCACAAGGGAACATTTGGCAATGCGGGCGCGATAGAGGTTTGGGTCAATAAAGAACTGGTTGGAAAAATAGGTGATGATAATGTCCGTAAAACCGGTGTTACATTGGATGCGGAAAAATTGGCCAAGAAAAAATCGGATAAATAGTTTTTCGTTGGTTATTGAAAACAAATAAAAAAGTTCTATATTTAGTGCCATGAGTGGCGTTATAAAAATTCGCGGTGCACGCGAAAATAATCTTAAAAATATCGATTTAGACATACCAAAGAATAAATTGGTGGTCGTGACCGGTGTATCCGGGTCGGGAAAATCGTCACTTGCATTTAATACAATTTATGCCGAAGGTCAAAGGCGGTATGTCGAATCGCTGTCCAGTTATGCACGGCAATTTTTAGATATGCAAAAAAAGCCGGATGTTGATTTAATCGAAGGGTTGGCGCCGGCAATATCGATAGAGCAAAAAACCACTTCAAAAAATCCGCGTTCGACCGTTGGAACGGTGACGGAAATATACGATTACCTGCGACTTTTATGGGCGCGAATCGGTGTGCCATATTCGCCGGTGACGGGATTACCAATAAAATCGCAAACGATTGCGGAAATGGTTGATATGACAATGGATATCCCCGCCGGGACGCGCGCGTTTATTATGGCACCATTGGTTCGGTCGCGCAAAGGTGAATACAAAAAGGAAATTGCGTTTTTGGTAAAGCAGGGGTATCAGCGTGTAATTATTGACGGTGAACTTTATGATTTGACGGCGGTGCCGCCACTTGATAAGAATAAAAAGCATGACATTTTTGTTATCGTTGATCGTATCCAAATGCCGGCGGCGGATGCGACTGATTCTGAACGCGAAGAATTTCGTTCACGTATTTATTCTTCGTTCGAAGGGGCGTTGCGCCTGGTGCCGGGGTCGGTGATTTTGCGGCGGTTGGATACGAACGAAGATGTTCTTTATTCACAAAATTATGCGTGCCCCGTTAGTGGTTTTGCCGTACCGAAAATTGAACCGCGGTTGTTTTCTTTTAATGCGCCGATTGGTGCGTGCAGTGCGTGCGATGGTTTGGGGGTGCAATTAAATATGTCGCCTGATTTGGTTATTCCCGATCCGTCAAAGTCGATTTTGGACGGCGCGATTGCGCCGTGGTCGCGGGGTGGAATGTTGTCGCAATTTGAACATTTGATAAATGCGTTGCACCGGCAATATAAAATTCCACTTGGGAAACCGTGGCATATGCTTAGTGCGGAACACAAAAACATTATTCTATACGGTACGGGTGATACACCGATAAAGATAAATTGGAACGGGTTCGTTTATGAAAAACCATTCGAAGGTGTGATACCAAATATTGAGCGGCGGTGGCGCGAATCTGAATCCGATGCGATGCGGGCGGAATTGGCAAAATACCAATCGGAAAAACCGTGTCCGGTGTGTCATGGAAAGCGATTAAATGTCCAGGCACTTTGCATAAAAATAAATGGCGCGGATATTATTGATGTTTGTGATATGTCGATTGATGATTCTTATGTGTGGTTTATGGATTTGCCGAATCATCTAAGCAAACAAGAAAACGATATTGCAAAAATGGTCCTGCGCGAAATAACAAGTCGTTTGTTTTTCCTTAAAAATGTTGGACTTGGGTATTTAACAATGTCGCGGATGGCGGGAACACTTTCGGGGGGCGAAGCGCAACGTATTCGTCTTGCGTCACAGATTGGCAGTGGCCTGTCGGGTGTTCTGTATGTTTTGGACGAACCGTCAATTGGGTTGCATCAAAGTGATAATGACAAACTGCTTGAAACACTAAAAATGCTGCGCGATAAAGACAACAGTGTGATTGTCGTTGAACATGACGAAGACGCGATGCGTGCGGCGGATTACCTTATTGATATTGGTCGTGGCGCGGGTGTGAATGGCGGAAATGTTATTGCCGCCGGCACACCGGCCCAAGTTATAAAAAATAAAAATTCCCTTACCGGTCAGTATTTATCGGGTGCAAAAAAAATTCCGGTGCCGAAAAAACGGCGTGCCGGTAATGGACAAAAGATTACCATATATGGTGCGCGGGAAAATAATTTGAAAAATATCGATGTTGAATTTCCGCTTGGAAAATTTATTGCGCTAACCGGGGTTTCGGGTTCGGGAAAGTCCACATTGTTGTTGAATACGTTGTATCCGGCATTGATGCGCGCGCTGTATGGGTCAAAAATTGAATCTGGGGCGCATGATATTATTCGCGGTATGGAAAATATAGACAAGGTTGTGGATATTGATCAATCACCCATCGGGCGCAGCCCGCGCAGCAACCCCGCAACATATACCGGTGTGTTTTCGAATATCCGTGATTTCTTTGCCGAATTGCCAGAGGCCAAGGCGCGTGGATACGGCCCAGGGCGGTTTTCGTTTAATGTAAAAGGCGGCCGGTGCGAGGCATGTCAGGGTGACGGCCAGATAAAAATTGAAATGAATTTCTTGGCGGATGTTTATGTCGAATGCGACAAATGCCACGGCACGCGATATAATGAAGAAACTTTGGCGGTAAAATACAAGGGAAAATCAATTGCGGACGTGTTGGATATGACCGTGGACGAAGCGTATCGGTTCTTTATCAATCATCCACAGATTAGTCGCAAGTTGGAGTTGCTAAAACGCGTTGGTTTGGATTATATAAAATTGGGGCAAAGTTCACTTGACCTTTCGGGTGGTGAAGCCCAGCGTATAAAATTATCTAAAGAATTATCGGCGCGTAGCACGGGCCAAACGCTTTATATCTTGGACGAACCGACGACGGGACTGCATTTTGAAGATATTAAACAGTTGCTTGGTGTTCTGCATGAATTTGTAGAGCAAGGCAACACCGTAATTGTTATTGAACATAATTTGGAAGTTATCAAAACCGCGGATTGGATTATTGACCTGGGGCCGGTGGGGGGCGCGGGTGGTGGTCGTGTGATCGCAACGGGGACGCCCGAAGATGTGGCGCGTAATCCGGAATCACTCACCGGAAAATATTTGGCAAAGTATCTGGACAAATAGATTTTCGTAACATAAAATCAAACATAAACAGAAGGAGAACAAAATGTTTGGATTCGGCAAAAAGAAAAAAGAAGAAAATGTAAATTTGGAAGAACCGCACGTGCCAAAGGGCATGAAGGAAACCGCCGAACGTATGATGGCGGGTGTATTCGATATGAACGATATGTTGGCGCAATTGAAACAGATTAAGAAAATGAGTAATTTTAGTGGTTTGCTTAAAATGGTGCCTGGTATGTCGAATGCGGTGTCGGCAATCAAAGAAAAAATTAAGGACGGCAGTGTTGATTCGCAAATTAAGATATTAGAGGCGATGACCGCCGCCGAACGCGCGGAACCGGAAAAAATCTTTGCCAATGCCAAGGCACGTATTGCGGAAACGGCGGGCGTGACGGTGCGTGATGTGGAACACATTATTAAACAATACACAAAAATGAAACAGCAAATGTCGATGATTCAGCGCATGGGCGGTATGGAGGCCGTTATGGAACGTATGAAACAGGGTGGTGGCGAACCAGGCGCGAAGTAAAAATAGTCGTAATATAAAAAAAGGGCAATCGTAATGCGCATTTTTGGATACAATATTGCATATCAAATTCCAGGAATAGACGACCTTACCCCAATAAATGTAGGAAACGTTTTTCCCGTTCAAGAGGACGAACGCGACATACGTGGTTGGGCTTTTACAGCGGAATATTCCGGCGACCTTACACAGCATTTAACCAAAAAATTAACACTGCACAAAAAACATCTTGGTGAAAAATCTTGTAATATTATTTTGCATTCCTTGTTACGAAACGGAAATACAAAAGTCATATATTATTACAGTAGACGAAACGCCATCGACCCAACGGACGCATACCACTGGGCCTCTATGGCCAATAGTGTACTATTTTGTGCCGCAAGGGAAAATAAAAAACGTGTTGCATAATGAAAATAACAACCAGGTAGATATAAAATGGTAATAAATTCAGTTCAACCCATTTTTCATGATTGGTGTAATCCTAAAATATTTTATGTGGTGATCAACGTGCGCGTCAGCGAAAGTATGATGCCCGTAAATCCAACTCCAGATTTTCCTTGCGCCTTTGGTGGGGGTATTGCAGAACATAAATATGTGAGCGGGGAATATAACTATATAGTGAAGTATCGTTTTTGGAATAAGATGTTTGCAAAATGGTTTTATAATAGAATGAACAGAAAGTGTCGTCGTTAGGGCA
Organism: uncultured Pseudomonadota bacterium; assembly: GCA_900313105.1. Classification (GTDB taxonomy): domain Bacteria; phylum Pseudomonadota; class Alphaproteobacteria; order Rs-D84; family Rs-D84; genus Enterousia. Next base: position 7,203 of record OMPY01000034.1, on the reverse strand, counting down.
AGCGTAGGATTGGAAATTGTTACATTAGGGGTAACAACAAAATGAAAATACAAAATAATAAAATTGCGAAACATAAATCTTCGGTGGCGTGGTTAACGCGCCAGGCCGCCGACCCCTATGTTGCACGGGCGCGGCGTGATGGTTATCGGGCGCGGGCGGCATATAAACTTATCGAAATAAATGAAAAATATAAATTTTTGAAAAACGGACAAACGGTTGTGGATTTGGGTGCGGCGCCGGGGTCATGGTCGCAATTTATTGCGCGGACTTTTCCAAAGACAAAAATCTTTGCGATGGATTTGTTGGAAATAACACCAATCAATAATGTTGAATTTTATCAGGGCGATTTTACAACGGATGCGGCGTTGGATTGGTTGACGGAAAAACTAAAATTGGATGATAATGCAAACGGTGTCGTTGATGTTGTTGTTTCGGATATGGCACCGAATACCGTTGGACATCAAAAGACCGATCACTTGCGTCAAATGGTGTTGTTGGAATATGCGTTCGATTTTGCGTGCCGTGCGTTGCGGCCCGGTGGGACATTTGTTGCAAAATCTTTTACGGGTGGAACAACAAATGAGTTATTGAAACAAATAAAACAGAAATTCGAATCGGTGCATCATGTGAAGCCGGCGGCGTCGCGCAAGGATTCTGTTGAAATGTTTATTGTTGGACTTGGGTTCAAAAATAATGTATAATGTGTTTATAAAACAAAGGAGAGAAAATGCCAGTTGCAAAAAAGAAAACATCAGCAAAGAAAACAACAACAGCGAGAAAATCTGTGAAACGTGCGCCGGTGCGGCGTGCGGTCGTGCGCGAAACCGTGGTTCAAACACCAAAACAACAACGTCGCATGGTCGGACCACTTTCGGCGATTGCAAGTTTTTGGCGTCGATATTTTGATTTTGTTGGGCGTTCAACGCGTGCGGAATTTTGGTTTGGATATTTGTTTGCATATATTGTGAATTTCTGTTTCGCGTATTTTATCGGTGGAACGGTATCTTTGGTGGTTAGTGCGATTTTATTCATCCCGGTGCTGGCGCTTTCGGTTCGTCGTTTCCGTGATGCGGGAATTTCGGTGTGGCTTTATCTTGTGCCGGTGTTGTTGGTTTATTTGATACCGGTGATTCGCGGTTCGGCATGGTACACGATGATATCATTTGGGTATGTGTCGTCGGGTATGGCATTGTACGCGTTGTTCTTTATCATCGATACGATATTCAATATCGTGGTTGCATGCTTGCCAAGTAAGAGATAAGTGGTAAGTGTTAGTGGTTAGTGTAAGTGATTAGTAAACCGGCGCGTTGCGCCGGTTTTTTCGTCATACCGGCATAGGCCGGTATCCCGTGGTTTCAACTGTGACAAAGAGATACCGCGTTTCCGCGGTATGACGACATAGTTTTTGTATAAAATTTTTGGGGGCAGGATTTTATGAAAACCCGCGGAATCCGTGGGGTTGCGGGGATTAAAAAGTGTTGAAAAAAACCAAGGTTTTTAGTCAACACTTTTTTTCAAAAATCCAACCAAAGTGTATAAAAAAAACCTTGGTTTTTGTTACACTGTTATCAGTGGATTTTGGGAAAGGAAAGCCCTATGGCGGACCAAGCCCGCCATGACAAGAAAGGAGAGTAAATCATGCGAATCGGGAATTTATGTGTGTTTGGATTATGTGTTTTTATGGTTGGTACCGCATATGCGGAAACGACACAGGCCGACCGTAAAACCGTATCGTCCAAGGCATATGTGGATACTTCGGTTGAAACACGACAAAACAAAATCCCGGCTGCAAACCCGAATAATACAAATATCGGTGTTTCGGTTGTCACATATACCAATACCGGAAACGGCACAATCGGTGAACGCGGGATATATGATAACCCAACAAGTTATACCGCGGGCACAGACGCAAATAAATTGGTGACGGCATCGGCACTGAAAGGAAGTGTTACAAGCCTGCCCACAATGGAAACATCGAAATTGACCTGTGCGAATCCGGACACATGCAGTTTATGGACCATCGAAGATCAGCAAGTATATGGTAATACGAATAATAACAACAGCAGTAATAATAGCAACAATAATAACGGATAAAAAATATAACGTGTGAACGGGGGGAAAGGATATGTTAAAAAAGATATTATTGGCATTGATATTTGTGATTACTGCGATAACCAGTGTCACGTATGCCGAAGATGATATGAAAACCGTTGCATCAAAGGCATATGTTGATACGAAGATAGAAACGAAGCAGTTAAAAATCCCCGCGGCGGGCCAACCAAATGTTGGTGCGGGTGAAACGGTAATGACGTATACATCAACCGGAAACGGTCAAATTGGTGAACGCGGCCTGTATTCAGATATCAGCAGTTATGATGCAACCACGGACGGCGATAAACTTATTACCGCATCGGCATTGAATGCGACATTTACGAATTTACCAACAACCCCAACAACAAAACTTGAATGCGCGAACAGCCCGGCCTGCACCCTGTGGACTATCGTCGACCAAACGGCGTATGGAAACGAATTGCCAAGTGGCTATACGCGACTTCAATACATTGAATCAACAAGGACACAGTATATTGACACAGGTTATAAGTTGAAATCAAACAATGTAGTGTATGAGTGGGCAGGCATTGATAAATCTACTACTAGCGCCACTTCTCTGTTCGGTGCCGAAGGAACAGGAAGCAGTTCAAGATACTCCGGTATTCCGTATGGTAGCAGAAATTCCAGAAAGTTTTTCACCGGAACTACACAAAACGCGGATTTGGGATATGTATCCAACGACACATCATTGCATACGTGGCGATTGATTTTGAATAATTCGACACAAACTCTTGTAAAAGATTCATCTATTGTTGGCACATCATCGTTCACTAGTGGTTTACAGAAAGGGCTGTCGCAACAGCGACAATGTGTTAGGTATGTATGATACGGTCAGCGGACAATTCTTTACAAATGCGGCAACCAGTGGCCCCGACTTTACCGCCGGACCACCGATGGATTAAACCATAAATTTTTTCTTGTTATGGAACTTTTTAACCATTGTGCGGGAAAAGGAATTGTAAAACCAGTGTTTTTATTTCGGGAAATGGATTGAACGTTGGGTTGCAGCGGATGTTTGCATCGCGCCAAATCGCGCATTCAACACAAATGGTGTAATAAAGTTGTTTATATCCGGATTATACTGCGCACCATTAAGGACAATGATTACCGGATTTTCGCCGTCGCAATCAATACTATATTTTGATGGGTCGTATCTTTTTCCATAACAATTACCGTTTAGTGTCGCGACATAGTTCATTTCGGCCAATTCACGGCATGTTGGCGCAGGACCAATTTCGCCATTTGCGACCGTTTCCGTTGGATTCGATAAAATTCCATTACACCAAACACGCACGTATTCGCCGTTTATTAAAACCATTGCGCCGTTTTGCGATGTTTTGCGTGCGCCATAGCAATCTTCGGCGGCGACATAAACATTTGTGTCAAAATCAGAACTTATTCCATTGCCACGTGCAATGTCGTCACGGCTCATTGCAATTGCGTCCGCGCCACCAGAACTAAGTGCGGCCGCACATATAATTTTTCGTCCACGACAATTGCCGGTTGTGTCCCAACTGGTGTCCGAATCTGTATCGATGCCAGGTGTGTTCCGTGTATAGCAAAGTGCATCATTGATGGTGCAGATTGTGTCGTGCATCCACCAAAAATCAGTTGTCGCGCCAAACGCGGTATCATATGCGGTGCAACCGATAAATAAAATTGCAAATTGCTTTTTCATTTTTCCTTTCCCCCGTATTATATCAGTTTTTTTTGCCCGGTGCAAGTTATCTATGGCTCGCGACAAATGCCCCATTTTTCATTCGCATTTGTTTGGTTATAGAAATCCATATACTTTGGTGCGGATGTATCGTTTGTCCATGTGCCGCCCATGTCGGTGCATTCGCGCGCAAGCACCGTTGCCATGTCGGTGCGCACAGAATCCATAATCGTGTTCACATCGGCCAAGACCGATATTGGCAATACGGCATTGGGTTGTGCGTAATCGGATGGGCGCATACAATACTGCATCGCATAGTTCACCATTTTTTGATATAAACTGCCCGCGTAGTCGCCGCAATCAACGCCAACACGGTGCGGGCCGTTTTCATCGCATTCCCATTCGCCGTCGTTTGGACAGACCAGGCATTTATGTTTGCCATTATATACGTCAAGATAAAATCCAGATTTGCAACTTGTATATTCGCGATTTTCCCAACACATGTATTCTGATGATGGGTTGCCAACGATATTGTTGATGAAACTATCGCCCGGTATTACCGGTGTGCCGGTATATGAACCCGGTTGAACATAATTGCAATCGGGGTTGTTTGCGTAACTGATATCGCCGGGGGTGTAAACACGGCAACCGTATGGATATTCGTGCGTTGCGTCATTATTCGAAACACGGCACAATTTTTTCGCATAATCTTTTAGGGTCCCCAGGCAATTTTGCGAAATCTTTTGGCTTACGATATTGCGCATTTCTGTCACCAATCGTTGAAGTCCGTTCGGGCCGCCACCGTAAAGGTTGCTGCATGTTTCCAATTTTTCCGAACATTGTTCTTCGGACAATTCAAGACGCGCCCCAAGCAACATTTGTTCTTCGATATTACTGTAATCACGAAGTTGCGATGTTTTCGTATCATAGCATGTATTCACAACATCCATACATTCGTTTTTAACCTGTTGAATGCGCGACTGTTGACCTTGGTATATTTCGGTTATCGCCTGGCGCAGGTATTCGTCCCAAACCGTATCCGCGATGTCGCGGCATGTTTCAAGTGTGTGTTCGGCGAATTTCCGCTTTGCGTTTAATTCGGTCACCAGTTTTGCGTTTATGCTGTTGGTTAAAATGTTGCCCGACAGTGAAATCTGGTCATTCGATTTATAGAAATTTTTTGAATATATTGGGTTGCCGGTTGCGCGTTCAATGTAAAGGCCGGTTAAATCCAAACAATGAATATAGTTTGCACCGCATGCCGTGTCCGCGGTTATGTCCGCGCGCACGCCGGCGATGCATTCATTTATCGCGGTTGAATTGTGCGAATCATAGTTCTGAAGTCGTGCCGCATTCATTTCCCGATTCGTTTCACGGATTGCGGCGTTTGCACTTATCGATTGTTTTTCAAGCGCGGTTAGTAATATCGAACAATCGTTTTCAATATACATTCCATACGCCGATGCAACCATATTTAATGTTGTCATCGATGAACATGTTGGCATCACCAATTCGGCACACTGGGCATGAACGGCGTTGTATAATGGTTCCCCCGTAAGGTTCGCAATGTTTGCGCCGGACACAATGTCGGTTGTGTTCCATATTTGGTTTATGTTGCCGGCGATATCCAGTGTTCCCGCGGTCGATAGTGAATTTGTTTTTGCCTTTTTTAATACATCGCCGATGGCGGTCAATTTTTTATTTGATGCAGAATTATCGTGTGTGCCGGCAAGTTTTTTTTCGCCGTCACTTGCCGATAGCATCGCTTTGACTTCTTCGGGGGTTTTTAGAATTGCATCGATATTAAGGTCTTTGAAATCTTGCAATTGTGTGGACGTTTGGCTAAGCGCGTTTTCGCGCGATTGCACCGTGTTCAATTTTGATGAACATATACAGCGACGGTAATGGTCGTCAACAGTTGCACAAAATTGATCCATGCATGAAAAATACGCCGCATAGCAATTATGATATTTTTCATCAAATGTATTTGTTGGAATTGTCTGCGTGGTTGTCGCACGTGCGGTTGCCCCGCGGTTCGTTGTGGCGCGCGATGTGATGCGCGCAACCGCCGCGGTTGTTATTGCGCCCCGTGGGTTTGTTGCGGTGCGCCCCACGCGTGCCACCCCGGTTCGGGCATTCGTTGCGCGGTTTGAAACGGCGCGTGTAATGGTCGCGGTGCGCGATGCGACATTTTGACCACCCCGGGTGGTTTCATTTGTTTGAACGCGCGATGGTGAATTTTGGGTGCGAACCGCCGCCAACGCCGACATGGCGCATAACGCGCATATTGCAAAAGAAAGTATTTTTCCTTTCATCCCTTTACTAAAACAATACTAGCAAAAAAATAAAAAATCCCGCAAGTAGTTTTTGAGGATAGCGGTTAGTGGTTCGTACATATTTTCGTTGCAGAATTCTTTGGTTATGATACAATCGTTCGGTAATGAAAAAGGGGTTAAAAATGTATGATTCAAATAATGTCTTTGCAAAAATTATTCGTGGCGAAATACCGTCAAAGAAAGTTGTCGAAAACGAATATGCGATGTCTTTTTATGATGTGAACCCGATGTGTGAAAAGCATGTGTTGGTTGTGCCAAAGGGCGAATATGAAAATATCCTTGATTTTGCGCGGCGTGCACCAGCGGTGGAACAGGCGGGTTTTTGGGATTGCTTTGTCAAAACCGCGGACGCGATTGGGGTAAGTGGGGCTTTTAATGTCTTTGCAAATGCGGGATTGGATGCGCCGCTTTTTAACCAAAGCGTGTTCCATTTTCATTTACACTTGCTTGCCGGCGAAAAAACAGATGCGTGTTTGGATATTATGAAGTGTATGTTATGCAAAAAGTAAAACTGCGTGTGATTCCGCGTGCGCGACAGAATAAAATTACCACCGATGCGGATGGGACACTTCGTGTGCATATAACCGCCGCACCGGTTGATGGCGCGGCGAATGACGCGGTTATTCGCGCACTGGCTGATTTTTTTGATGTACCGAAATCACAAATCAAAATTGTTCGTGGCGCCACATCGCGGGACAAGGTGGTGGAATTGGCAGATTAGGTTTAGTATTGTGGTATTAAAAACTGGTAATTTCAAACTATTTATGGTATAATTGGTATAGAGTAGAGAATAAAGACTGCAAATAACAAAGGAAATGAAAATGGCAAAGAAAATACAAGATATGAAACAATATGTGTCTGATTTACTCGCCAATGGCAAGAAAATCGTATATTATGCTAAAACTGCACGCATTTCTGCAAGACCCGGGGTTGTTGGTGAGAAAATTGTAACCACATTGGCCAACGGTCACCAAGAAACGGTTAATGTTGCCAAAGCCGGTGATATGGTTGCAACAAATCCTGGGGGCGAACAATATATTATCAGTGCCGAAACATTCAAGAAAAAATATGAAATTGACCCAAATAATCCGAAAGTTT
>OMPY01000006.1 GCA_900313105.1 uncultured Pseudomonadota bacterium | reverse complement strand
TTGGCGACGTTTTTTAAGTCCCCTTCGCTGGCGAAGGGGAGGGCCACTGGAAGTGGCGGGGTAGTGGTGGCGCGTTGCGCCAGAAAAATACCCTTACCCACCGACTGTTCAGTCGGACCCCTTCCCGTGGGGAAGGGGAGCGTCCCCTGGCAACGGACGCAAAACAACAAATAAACAGGGAGAGGACACAATGAAAAAAATAAATTTATTAAATAAAACGATATCTCACCTTTCATCGGGGTATGGGTTCTTCCCTTTCCATGGGAAAGGGGTCCGGCTGAACAGCCGGGGGGTATGGGAATTACCCCGTCGCACTCCGTGCGCCACCCCTTCTTGGAAAGAAGGGGAACGCAGCGGACGGGGTGGTCTTTGGTTCGCCGCGCTTGTTGCACTCTTTGTCGCAACGCCGTCGTTTGCGGAACCATCGGAATTGGACAAGAAAACCGTGGCATCCAAGGCCTATGTTGATACGAAACAGGATATTATCGAAACCGGGTTGGTGGAGTTTGATGACTATGGCACAACCGCGGCGGTGCCGGCATTGGTTTCGACAAATGCCGCCGGAACAGCCCTTAATGGAAACACTATCGGTTTTTTGGATTTGAACACATACAATAATTTAAACAGAGGATTGGACGAATTGCCGGATACCATGGTCCCAAGTATTGGTTTGTTGGCAAACGAGTTGGATAGTATTTGGAACAATATGGCATCACAATGGTCCCCGCTTTCCTGGATCGTAAACAATGACAATGGTGCCAATCGCATCAAGGCAATCAATGCATATAATTCAACATTTGGAACCGGCACGAATAATTGGGCGGGAAACGGCAATCATTTGATAAACGGGCAATTTTTGGCAAATTCCCTTGCCCTGAAACAAAATAAAATCCCGGCCGGGACGGTGGGAAATGTTGTCACATACACCGGAACCGCGGGAACGGTTTCGTCACGTGGGGTTTATAATGATCCATCGTCTGCATATTTCAATAATCCAAATATCAATGACAATGAACTTATAACGGTGAATGCGGCGGCGGCAATTGTTGACTATGTTGACGCACGTACACCGGAAATCACGTGTGCCGGTGTGGAACCCGGTACAAACGAATGTTGGCTATGGACAATTCCGACATACACAACCACAACCCGTCCATTACCACGTGGGGACGGGAATACGGATGTTTGGGTGACCGGATATACATCTAAAGGAACATGTATTAATGCGATACGAAACAATACTAGCTTCACAAGTCTTTCGGAGGCAAGTAATGTCGTTAACAATGCCCCAACGCGCGTTGCCACGGGGTTAAGTTCGACGGTGGCAAGCAACTTGGTTTCAACACTTGTTTCCGGTGGTTGCACCGCAGAGATACGTAACCCATAAAATTATGAACAAGTGGTTAGTGACCGACGGGATAATCACGCAATTACGAATAAATTCCAGAATCTACTAGCCACTAATCACTTACACCCGTCGCGGCCGCGGCACCGCTTTGCAGTGACGGGACGGACTAACACTACGCTGCTTTCTTGATTCCGGATTTTATGTTGCGGATGTATTTGCGCAATTCATCGATTGATATAAGTGTTCCGTCGCGCTTTTGCGCCGACCAATAATCCCAACCATTATAACTTTGGCAATGTTGAATGCGCGCCGCCATGACGTGGATTGATGCCTTGCCATATAAACTGTGCACCAGGTTGCCGTCGTTCGCAATCATGACGCGTTCGCCGCGTGGACTGACCAATGTTTGGCCGACATAGAGCAATCCGCCATCGATAAGTTCGCGGAATGCAACACGGATTTCATCGCGCTTTGGTTTTGAAACTTCGATGTCGGAAAGGTCAATCGGTGTAATGTGTGCAACGCGTTCGCGCGCCGCCATTACATAAGATTCTTCGCGTTCGATGCCGATGAATTTTCGCCCAAGTTCACGCGCCGCGGCGGCCGTTGTGCCCGAACCCATAAATGGGTCCAAAATTATGTCGCCTGGTTTTGTTGATGCCAAAATTACACGGCGCAATAAATCCATTGGCTTTTGCGTGTTGTGCAAACTTTTGCCGTTTTCGTCTTTTAATCTTTCTTCGCCAAGGCAAATGTTCATGTCCCAATCGGAACGCATTTGTTTGCCACCGTTTAATTTCTTCATCGTTTCGTAATTAAATGTGTATTTGCCGGTTTTTGTTGGTGTTGCCCAAATCAATGTTTCATGCGCGTTCGTAAATCGCGTGCCACGAAAGTTCGGCATTGGATTTGTTTTAACCCACACGACGTCGTTCAAAATCCAAAAACCCAATTCTTGCATAATTGCGCCAACCTGAAAGATATTATGATATGACCCGATTGTCCACATGGCGCCGTCCGGACGCAAAATACGTTTGCATTCCGCCATCCATTCGCGCGTGAATTTGTTATATTCGGCGGGCGATTCAAACGCGTCCCACGTGTCGCGTACCGCGCGCGCGGCGGTTTGATCTTCGGGCCGATAAAGTGTTTTTTGCCCAAGTTGTAAATTATATGGTGGATCTGCAAATACCGCATCAACCGAAGCATCTGGAATTTCGCGCATAATTTCCACACAATCGCCAATCAAAATTTGGTTAAGGTATTTGTTCATTGAATCTCTCGTCCGCGAATAATTATACCACATTTTTGGGGTAAAAAATTTTGCCGGATTGGTGCATTTGTGAAAAAAAGGTCTTGATTTTTATAAAAAATGCATTTTTTTCGAAATAAAAATTGCTTTACACAATCGCAACAGATTGCTACATTATGCGGTATGAGATGTCCATACTGTAATTATGCCGATAGTCGGGTCGCGGATTCGCGGCCGGATATGGAAAGCGGAACAATTCGCCGCCGCCGTGTGTGCAATCAATGCGGTGCGAAATTTTCGACGGTTGAACGTGTGCAGATGCGTGATTTGGTTGTGAAAAAAAATAGTGGTAAAACCGAACCGTTCGATAGGGATAAATTGCGGCGCAGTATAAAACTTGCGTGTCATAATCGTGATGTGGGTGATGAACAGATTGAACGCCTGGTTGCGTCGATTCAGCGGAGACTTGAAACCGAAATGGCCGATGATATGGTGACAAGCAGCCAAATCGGCGAAATGGTTTCAGATTCTTTGTTGAATTTGGACCCGATTGCATTTGTGCGCTTTGTGTCCGTTTATCGCAAGTTTTCACGGATTTCGGATTTTAAGAAAATTATTGATACTATACCAGAGGTGACCGACGAAACAATCGTTTGCAAATTGCCAAAGACAACGTTGTTTTGATTGGTGGGGGGATTTTCATGAAAAAGATTTTTATATTCATCTTTTCGGTGCTGTGCGCGGTGGGCGCGTTTGCAAAAACCGAAATTGATGTGTTGTCGGATGCGGATGAAAGTTTGTATTCGCAAATTTTTACTTTGCAAGATTCTGAAAAATTTTCTGCGGCGGAAAAATTGCGGCGCCAAGTTGCCGATCCAATTTTGATGAGTGAGGTTTTATATCAAAAATTTTTTTCCAAAACATATACCACCAAAGGGGCCGAAGCAAAATCGTGGATGGATAAATACGCCGATATGCCGGGCGCGGTGCGTGTCGAAAAATTGGCGGCGCGCAAAAAGACCAAGGTAAAAAAGGCCGTTGTGCCGGCGATGCTGTCGGGGAATCAATCCGTTGAAAATGCGCAATCGGAAACATGGACGGAAAAAAAATATTCCGGTGCGACCGATAAAAAAATTACAAAATTCAGAAAGGCAATTCGCAGTGGTTCGACCAAGACCGCGCGGAATATATTGGAAGAAAAAGGTTTTCGGAAAAAATTGGCGGCGTCCGATTACGGGCGTCTTGCGGGGCGACTTGCGTTTGTTTATTACACGAACGGTGAATTTGAACTCGCGAAAAAATGGGGAACAATTGCGGCGGATGCGGATTCGGAATTCGGCCTTTGGACGATGGGGTTGTTGCAATTCAAAGAAGAAAATTATAATGAAAGTGAAAAGTATTTTGCGGAAATTCTTGAATTGCCACAGATAAATAATGCCCGCAAGACCGAGGCCGCATTTTGGGCCGGACGCGCCGCAGATTTGAATGATGACCGGGCGGATGCAAAAAAGTATTGGCGCATTGCCGCCGCGCATCCGATGGCTTTCTATGGGGCGCTTGCTGCGACGATGTTGGGCGATGTGCCGGAATACGAATTCTTTGAACAAGAATTTACCGATGATGATGTTGAAGAATTGCGGCGCGACAAGTATGGAAAAATCGCGCTTGCGTTATTACAGGTAAATCGTAAAGAACGCGCCGAAGAATATCTGAAATATATGATGAATGTGAATGTGTCGGATCGCGCATTGCATGCAATAAATTCGGTCGCGACGGCGTATGGGCTTTCGCGTGTGTCGATTTTGTCGTCGGGCATTATTCGTGACCGCGGAATTTTGGAAATTGATGAAGATGTGATTTATACCACGCAATACCCGTTGCCTGATTGGGAACCGATGGGTGGTTGGTCAATCGACAGGGCATTATTACTTGCCATCATTAAACAAGAAAGTGGTTTTAGGGCCGGTGTTAAATCGGGCGCGGGTGCCAAGGGCGTAATGCAATTGATGCCGGGGACGGCGAAATTGGTGGCGCGTGCAAATAGGGTTAAGATGTCCGATATTGATATGTCGAACCCGGAACATAATATGTTCCTTGGGCAACAGCATATTGTTGATTTGCTGACGCATCCAAATGTGAACAATAATATTATCAAAATGCTGGCCGCGTATAATGCGGGTATGGGGTCGGTTGTGAAATTTGAAAAATCTTTTTCGACCGAAGATCCGTTGTTATATATCGAAAGTTTTCCGGCGTATGAAACGCGCGGATACATAAAACGCGTGATGGCGAATTTGTGGCTTTATCGGGCGCGTTTGAATCAGCCACTTACGACACTAAAAGTTTTGGCGGACGCCCAGTGGCCATTGTACAGCAGTGAAGACGAATATGTTCGCAGTGACATTGATGATATTCCGTATTCGATATAGTGGTGTGATATGGTTGTGGTTGCGGATTTTTCCATTGAAAATGAAATAGGTGCAAACTTTATTGCCGGATGCGACGAGGCCGGACGCGGTCCGCTCTGTGGTCCCGTGATTGCGGCGGCGGTGATTTTTCCGAACCGCGAAATTGAAATTCCGGTGGTAATAAGGGATTCAAAAAAAATGTCCGCGGCGCAAAGGGCGGTCGCCTATGATTGGATAACAAAAAATACAATTTGGGCAACGGGCCAGTGTAGCGCGGCGGAAATTGATGAGTTAAATATACTTTGGGCATCGATGCGTGCGATGGAACGCGCGGTGGCGGGTTTGGGGCAAACGCCGGAGACGTGTTTAATTGATGGGAACCGCGTGCCGGCGGGGTTGCGGGGCAGGGCGATTATAAAGGGCGATGCGAAATCGCTTTCCATTGCGGCGGCATCCATTATTGCCAAGGAAACGCGTGATAAAATTATGCGGGAATTGGCGTTGGAATTTCCACAATATGGTTGGGACCGGAACGCCGGATACCCGACGACGGAACATATCGCGGCGATTGAAAAATATGGTGTAACGGTGCATCATCGCCGGACGTTCGGACCGGTGAAAAATGCCATTGAAACCCGCGAAAAATCTTGACAACTTGGGCGGAATTTGTAGAATGTTTGCGTATTACCAAAGGATGAAACATGTCAGAAACAAAACAAAGAAAATCTATTATATATACAGATTTTTCAAAGATCGACAAGGATGACCCGCTTATAAAGGCTCTGGACGCACGCAGACCGTATTCATCGTCTGATTTTGTTCCAAAGAGTTTTATTCCGGATTTGAGGCATACGCATGCACGTTAATAACATAAGGAGATAAAAATGTCAGATAAAAAAAACATAGTTGAAACAAAAGAAGCCGTTGAAACGGAAGAACCAAGATTTGTTGTCAGTGATATCAAAACAAAACATGCGCCAACAGAACGCAGCAATGATGAAATTCAGCGCATATTTAACAAACGCCGTCCGTACTGTCCTAATGATTTCAAACGTCAGACGTTTATTCCGAATTTAAGGGATATCGATAAATCGCGTTAAGAATAAAGGTTAAATCATGGAGTATAAGAAAACATTTAAGGTTTCCGATTTTACTGATATAAAACCGGGGCCAAACTCTCATACGGCAATTATGAAAATGGTTGGTGAACATAGGCCTTATTGTCCAAATGATTTTGTGCCCCAGGGTTTCTTTCCAGATTTTAATAAAAAATCACGCTAAACAAAGGTGGTAAGATTATGCCGATGCATTTGACTAAAGAAGGACCGGAACCGACAGCCGAAGAGCGGGCTGCGCGGGACGCAAAGAGAGTTTCCAATGGCAATATTGTTATTCATCGTGATTTTACCGGGGTAAAATTGACGCCAGAGGAATTTCAAGAATTCCAAAAAATTGTGAACGAACGTAGACCATATTGTCGTAAAGATTTTATACCACAGACCTTTATTCCAGATTTAAAAGTTTTTTTTGGTAAAAACAGATAGAAATAAAAAGCAAAAGGAAAGGAAATGAAACTTAGGACAATTGATGGGTTGGATTTGCGCGGGAAATATGTGTTGTTGCGCGATGATTTTAATGTGCAAATTGTTGATGGCAAAATTACCGAAGGGTTCCGTATAGAGCGCAGCCAAGCCACGATAGATGCGTTGCGTAATGCGGGCGCGCGCGTGGCGATTTGTTCTCACCTTGGGCGGCCAAAGGGCGCGCCGGACGCAAAGTATTCGTTGCGTGGGGTCGCGGATTATATGAAATTGCCGTTTGTCGATGATTGCTTGAATCGCGATTTTATGGCGGAAATGCATGACGGCGATGTGGTGCTGCTTGAAAATGTGCGATTCTATGCGGGCGAAGAAGAAAATGACCTGGCGTTCGCCGAAAAATTGGCGCACGGTTTTGACGTCTTTGTGAACGATGCGTTCGCGGTTTCGCACCGCGCGCACGCCAGTACCGTTGGCGTGACGAAGTTTTTGCCGTCCTATGCGGGGTTGTTGTTGCAAAGCGAAATTGAAAACCTGACGCGCGTGATGGAAAATCCAAAGCACCCCGTTCTTTCCATTGTTGCAGGGTCCAAGGTTTCAACGAAAATCGGCGTGTTGCGCGCACTGGCGAAATTGTCGGACACGATAATTGTTGGTGGGGCACTCGGGACGACGTTTAATTATGCACTGGGCGGGGCGGTTGGAAATTCGCTGTATGAACCGGACCAGAAAGAAAACGCACTTGCCATTATGGAATACGCGCGTGAAAATAATTGTCGGTTTTTGGTGCCATTGGACAAGGGTGTTGGTCCGGTCTTTGAACCGAACGCGCCGCGCACCGATAAAGATATCGCGGATATCGCGCCGGACGATGTGATTATTGATGGTGGTCCGAAAACCGCAGAGCGTGATGCGGTGGAAATAGGGAACGCCGCAACGGTGATTTGGAACGGGACGGTTGGCATGGCGGAGTGGATGCCAACGTGGTCGTTTGGGTCGTTTGCGATTGCGCGCGCGATTGCCGATAATACGCGCAGTGGGAAATTGGAAAGTATTGTTGGTGGTGGTGATACGGTGGCGGCCCTGGACGCGTGCGGTGTGATGGGTGACATAACGTATGTTTCAACCGGCGGCGGTGCGTTCCTGGAATTTATCGAAGGCCGCGAATTGCCGGGGATAGAAGTGCTGCGGGAGTGTTAGTGTAAGTTCCCCTCCTGTGGAGGGGTGCCACGGCACCGCCCTCGGTGACGGGCGGGGTGGTTAGGGAATACGGAATAATAACGAATACTCTAACCACCTCCCGGTGTTCCACACCGTACTCCTCCAACGGAGGAGAACTTTGCGCTCTGGAATTTTTTGAAAATGGTGGGGGTATTATTTGCCGTATGGACCCCAACCGTAACTACGATTTTTGTTATTATTATATTTTACGGTCTGACTAATTGCCGCACGAAAATCATTTGCACAATTCACAATATCAGAAGTGCGACTTAGGTTATTTATTTGGTTTACTTGCCTATTTTGACAGCAGGCAAATTCCCCATCATTTGGGTTTGATTTTATAATATCGGTACATAAATTCCAACGTATTGCAATAGACATATCATTAGAAAGTTGTTTGCGGGCATCAGATACCTTTCCCGAATTGGCGGCGTTTATAATTTGTGCGATATTCCGTTGCAGGCATTGCGCAGTTTTATCTGCATCGTCATCATTTGAACAATCGGATGCGCCGGATATTGAAACGCCATTATTCGAATTCGAACCACCCGATGATGTGCCGGTTGATGAAGATGTGTTGCCGGTAAGGACTTCGATTTTACTGGTTAAAACCGCCTTGTTCAGTTGGGTTTTGAAACGTTTGATAACCGCATTCAATTCATCGTATTGTTGTTTTAATTGTTGCACCATAACCGTCGTTTTCATACCGATGACTTCTTCAATTTCACTGGCGCGACCAACGTCGGTTGGATTTTGTGCGTCGCCAACATTATACGCGTGCACACTGCACAATGCCAATGCCGGCGAAAAATATGGACATTCTTCGGTTGCATGCACGGTGGCTGGCAACGCACAAAGAATTGCAAAAAATACAGTATTAAAAATTTTCATTTTAGTTTTCATTTTTTTATTTATTCACACATTTACCTGTTATGTAATTTTTTTTGCATACATTTTCCGGACATTCAAACAGATTGTAAGAACCGCATGCCCCGTTAACAACACCGGAAAAACCAGATTGTGCCTGTATTATACCGTTCTTTGCTTCAATAGTTGTGTTTGTGCCTTTTAAGATGTTGTTTTCATTGTTAACCAAATTTTGGTTAAATGTTAAATTGGTGTCTATGGTTTTACTGATACATTTTTTTGATGCGCTTAACCATATGCAATTATCGGATACAAATTTGCAGGCTGTTTCTGTTAGATATGTATCGCAAGAATTAATGTTTGTATTCAACCCAGTGACGGTTATGTTGGTTGTTGTGGCGATTTCGTTATTTGATGAACCGCCATTGTCCAAACGCCTGAAATCTTTTTCATTGTCGAAGCACCAATTTTTTGTTGGCAATTTTTTTGTATCAACGGCCGCTTTTAACTGTGTCATTCTTTCTTTGTCGTTATGTGGGTCAACGTTACAGCGTCTTGCACAGCAATCTTCCAGTACATCAAAAGAACCGTCTTTGTTAACACCGCATGTACATGAATCCTGGTTTATAAGGTCGCGCAGTGTATCAATATCGACCGATGTTTTTTTGCGACGACCTTTGAATATGGACATTGTGTCAATCATATCCGATGCACATGCAACCTGGGTCGTGCCAGTTATACCAGAATTTGCATCAATCCATTCATGCCAAACATCGTCGCCGCTGTTGATTGTGCCGACAAGGCGACAATGTGGTTGGTTTTTTGCGACGCGACCGTTGTCGGTTTGTACACGATAGTAGCAATTTGTGCCACGACCAGAACTGTCGGTGGTGTTGCATACGCAAGTATCGTCTGTTTTTGACAGTGCATCAGAACATGTATCGCACAAATACTTTCCCCAGATATTACACGCACCACTGAGTAACATAATCGTATCGCTGACGTCTATGCCGAGTGTCATGGCAAGGATAAGTGCGTCGTACATGTTGTCCAAGACCTCTTCATACGGGTCAAAGAATTCATTTGCCATATCTTTGAATTTTTTGACACGTTTGGGGCCCTTGCAACTTGTCACGCCGGAATCGCAACCCGCGTATTCAATGATGTTGTCCAGTGTTTGTTTCAATTCCTTCATTTTAAGTGTTGCGTCTTCGATTGCGGTTTCAATTTGTCCGCCCATTTGTTCGCGGACCAAGATATCCGTACTGATTCCGTTTTTCGCCGCCAATTGTTCCGCAACCCCAAGGCCTTCGAGCCCCGCAATCACCGCGCCGGTTTCAATCGGTGCCGTCGGCGCGCCCGCGTATGTTGGTGATTCCGCCGCGCGCGATTCCAGTGCGTTTTGAATTTGCGCGTTTTGCGATTCCGCCGTGGCCGCCATTTGTTCCTGCATCGCGGTCATGGATTCCGCCATTTGTTGTTGCATTTGCGCCATCTGTTGCTGCATCGCCACCATTTGCGCGTTGTTTTGTTCGGCGGCGGCGGCCGATGCCGCGGCCTGGGCTTGGGCTTCGGCTTGGGCAATGGCAACGGCGTTTTGTTGTTGTTGCACTTTGGCGGTCGATTGCGCCACAACCTGGGCCGTGATGTATTGAATAAGGTCGTCACCATATTGCTTGCAATTTTGGTTCGAATTGACACAGCCCGCAACAATCGCGGCGGCAACGTTCATGTCCGTGCAACCGCCCGATGTGCACTTTGGCGACGCGCAACGCAACACAATCGCGTTACAGTTTCCAAAATTCGCCTCTGCCGCGTTTTGCGCCATGCCGGCGCGGCCGTTCATTAGACTGTTCCACTGGTTATTATTCATGGCGCCGGTGCCGTTATATGCGGTAAGGTTCGAACCCGCCGTTGTCGCAACATTTGCCACCGCCGGCGAAACAATCGCCGCAAAAACCGCACCACATAAAAGGTTTGAATAGAATTTCATCTCTCTACCCGATGTATTTTATCATAAAATATGGGTGAGTGCAAGCGGGGAGTGTTAGTCCCGCTTTCGCTATCGCTACAGCGAGGCAGGGCGCGCCTTTCTTATTATTCTTGTCATTGCGGCGTAGGCCGCAATGGGGCTAGGCAGTTGTGACGAATATTTCGTAATAATTTTGCAGTATTCGTCATAGGTTTATAGACCCTATGGCGGACCAAGCCCGCCATGACAAGGGTACTCAGGAGTAGCGCGCGATTATTGTCATTCTGAACTTGTTTCAGGACCGCCATGACAAAAGTAAAAATGGTTGCATTTGCAACCATTTTTCACTAACCACTTACACTAACCACTACTTGTTCGTGAGTTTTAATTCAATACGGCGGTTTTTCTGCATGTTTGCTTTATCGGTGTTCGGGGCGAACGGATACATGTCGCCAAATCCGGACGGTACAAGGCGTTTGCGCGCCACACCGTCGTGCACCAGTTCATTAACCACCGCCGTCGCGCGCAGTAATGAAAGTTCCATGTTGTTCGAATATGCGCGGTTGCCGGGAACGACGGGTTTATTGTCAGTGTGGCCGTCAACGCGGATTATCCATTCGATATCGGACGGAATTTTCTTTTCCATATCTTTGATAACATCGGATACAAGTTTCAGTTGCTTTTTGCCCGCGTCCGACAATCTGTATGAACCGGTTTTGAATAAAATGTCACTTTGCACAATGAACCGGTCGCCGTCCGCCGTGACGGATTCTGTGTTGCCAAGTGCAATTTTTACCGCGCGATAAAATTCAGATTGATATTCGCGCATGTCTTGCAATTCCGCAACCTTGTCCGCAAGGGCCTTGTTCAGGTTGTTCGACATTTCGACATATTTCGCCTGTTGCGCAAGCAGTTCGCTGTCCGCCGCGCCCAGTGCCGCGTTTAGCCGTTCAAGTTCCGCCGTGTATTTTGCCATTTCGGATTCAAGGGCGCTCAATTTCGCTGCCTGGGAATTCATTTCGGATTCTTGGAGACCGATTAATTCTTGCTGAACATTTACCTGCTTTTGCATTTGTTCTTGTAATTCGCGGCGTTGTTTTTCCAATTCGGCAAGTTGGTCTTTGATGGCGTTCGCCTGGGCCAATTGTTCGCGTAGGGCGGCAACTTCGCGTTGGGCGGCATCGTCACTGGCCTTGACCTTGGACACTTCGTTTTCATACGCGTTGATTATGTCAATCATCGATAAATTTTGGCTGTCGATTTCGTCTTGGTTCGATAGCAATTCGGCGCGTGCCTGAATAAGCAGGCGCATCGCTTCTTCGTTGTCGGCGTTCATTTGGTTTATTTGTGCAACCTGGGACGCGTTGATTTTTTTCAAATCTGCAATCGTTTGCACGCCCGCCTTTTTGTTAAAAACACTGGTCGTGGTCCAAAGGAACACAAACACAATCAGCAAGAAAATCAATATGATGACCAGGTTCGAAAATAAATCGACGAATGCCGGCCATGTGTTTGGTTTATTGCGAAAATTTAATCTGAACATTTTTATTTCTCCCTCGCACTCTGTGCTATGCAGCCGTTGGTTCGAATTTTTGGTTTATGTTTTCAACGTTGTTGTTGATATGCCCAAGCAACGATTCGATTTGGGGCAGGGCGGATTCCGTTAAATTCGTGCGGAATATGTTCGTCCGTGCCGATAGGAATTCTTCGAGTGAATGTATAATCGCGTTTTGTGCAAGTTGTAATTGCAATGCTAAAAATCCGACAATCAAACTTCCGCCCAGGCCCAACAGCGAACTGGTAAACGCGGTTGCCATGCCGCCCAGTGGTTGCGAAAGGCCGGCCTGCATCGTTTCCAAAACCGCATCGTCGTTAAAGTTTAGATTGCTAATTAAATCCGCAAAACCGCCGACCGTAAGAATCAGACCCCAAAATGTACCAAGCAGCCCCAAAAATACCAATGTGTTCACGGTGTATTGCACCGATTCGCGGTCGTTGTCCATTTTAATCTGAATCGTATCCATAACGCCACGCAATCCGTCCGCCATAAGTTGATTCTTGCGGTGGTGCAGCAACAGCGCAATAGACCGCAACAGCCGCGGGGGCAGTTTCGGATTGCGCACACCGCGCATATATTCGCGCAGCCATTTGTGTTCGGGGACAAGGGCAAAAACCTTGATAAAACAGATGATTATGCCGAAAAGCGTCGTACCGATAATTATGCCATTAAGGTATATGTTCGCAATCGCAATCGTGAAAAACAGCCGATAAAAGACGATGCACAGGCACAGCACAAACGCCGTAAAAATCGCCATCCGGTTAAGATTCTTATGAAAACTGTTCATATTTTTCCCCCGTTACGGTTCTATGTTAGAAAATTTTTTTATGGCGTGTCAATAGAGATTATTCCTGTTTTTGTTCGGGTGGGATAGTTTTGTTTTTTGTGTTGACTTTTACTTTTTTTGTGATACTTTTCGTGTTGCTGGAAAAATATAAGGGGTAAAATAATGAATAAAAGTCAAAGAAGAACATTTAAACAAGTAAAAGATATTATTTATGTGAATGATGCTCAATCAAATGGTTATCAGAACACAGGTGCCAATATGAGCATCCGCTACGAGTATCCTGAGTTAGGTATGGTTATTACCAAAAAGGGTGACCCATCATTAAATAAACATTATGAGTATCAATTATGGTGTAATGGTCAATCTGTGGATTTGCCACGTAGAAAGTTGCGTCGGTTGGGCAAGTTGGCGCAACAAAGTGCCGAAAATGTATTGATTGATAATGTTAAAGAGCAATTGGCCAGTGCGAATAGTGTTTGGGTAAATAATTTTTATGACGATGAAATAGATTATACTGGTGTGTATAAAGTTGATTCTGCGAAAGAATGCACGCCTAGCACTTTGATGTTTGCTATTGATGAATTCGGTTGGTTCATTTTTGATGCTAAGTGTTATTTTTTATCACCAAGAGTAGTTTCTCGTTTGATAAAATTAGCCAAACATAAGGTTATTGGTAATTTTGAAAAAAGCTTGGCAGATATTTGTAGCGATACACAGGTCTTTTATGATAAGAATTATTCTCTTAAAGGTACAGCGCTTTTTGTAAAAGATACAACGAAGGGCACCACTTTTCGCATAGAAAAAGATGCTGAAGGTATTGTTGCGCGTTATTCTTTGTCTTGTAATGGAAATCCAGTTGTTGGGTCAAGATCTAGTTTACGGCATTTGTACAATCAAGCCGTGAATTTTATGATGAATAAACCAGAATCGTTAGATGGTAATAGCAGATAAGTTTTTGATTATTACAAAAATACTTGCTTTTTTGGAAAAAATTGTAATAATTGCGCTTGTTCCTGCTGTGGCCATGGGGGCGACGGCTGATATAAACCAAAGGAAATAAAATGGCTTACTATGAAAGTGTTCTGGTTTTTCGCCAGGATTTGACCGAACCGCAGGTCAAAGAAAAAGCGGACAAATATGCGGAAATTATCAAAGAACTGGGCGGCGAAGTAAAATCCACAGAATTTTGGGGATTGAAAAATTTGGCCTATGTCATTCGTAAAAATCGCAAGGCGCACTATGTTATGATGAATGTGGAAATGCCGGGTAAATCGATTGCCGAACTTGAACGGCGCAGTCGTATCGACGAAGATGTTATCCGTTTCCTGAACGTGCGGGTTGAAAAATTGGCGGACGGTCCGTCCATCATGATGAAAAAGAATACCGAGGAGGCAGAATAATGGCAGTTCGTGCAGCAATTTATCGTAAAAAGGCCAACCCATTAAAGGGCAAGGTCATTGACTATAAAGATGTTAAAATGTTGGGACACTATATCACCGAACGTGGTAAAATCGTGCCAAGTCGCATTAGTGGCGTTTCCCAGAAAGACCAACGTTTGTTGGCACAGGCGATTAAACGTGCGCGTCATTTGGGTTTGCTGCCGTTTGTGCGCAATAACATCGGGTAAAGATATTTGGGTATAACCCTAACTTTCAACAAAAGGACAGATAAAATGAAAATTATTTTAACGGAAAAAATTACTGGTCTTGGGACAATCGGCGACACGGTAGAGGTTAAAACTGGTTACGCGCGGAATTATTTGTTGCCAAATAACAAGGCGTTGCGTTGGTCGCGTGAAAATGTCGCGTTGTTCGAAGCGCAAAAGGCGGAACTTCAGGCGCGTCATGAAAATGCACGCAAGGCGGCGGAATCCAAGGTTGATGCGGTCAAAAATGCCAAGATGTACATGATACGCCAGGCGGGCGATACCGGTCAATTGTATGGTTCGGTGTCAAGTCGTGATATCGCACGGACACTTAAAGAAGTTGCGAATGTTGAAATTTCTTCGGCCCAGGTTATGTTGGGTGCGCCGATTAAATCGATTGGTGCGTTTGATACGAAAATCGCACTGCATCCGGATGTGATTGTTCCGATTAAGGTTTATGTCGCACGTACAAACGACGAAATCGAAGCATTGGTCGCCGGCAAGGTTTTGACCTTTGGAACCAAGAAGGTTGAAGAAGAATCTGAAACCAAAAAAGAACCAAAAGACGAAGCGGAAGTTAAAGAAACAGAAGTATCCGCGGAATCTGAAAAATCAGAACCGGCTGAAGAAAAATAATTCCGGTTTTGGTTATTTATGCTTACGCCCCACAGGGAATTGTCCACAAAAGTGTTTCGCATTTTTTGTGGGGCCTGGTAGTGTGGGGCGTTTTTTAATTATTCCAATCTTGGTAAACGGTATCTACATTCACGATTATCGGAATTGTGCCATCAATAAAGTTTGTTTGAATGAATTCATCTATGGCAAGTCCCAAACTTATGCATCCACCGGAACGATGTTTATTTGGATCTGTCGTTCCATGCAGGTACATATTCGTACGTCCAAAAGTGTTGGTTTCATTGGCGGGTATAAGTGGAATGCGATACTGACCCCAGGCAAGTTGTTTTTCTTTGGGTAGTGTGTCTTTGTCTTTTGCGCGAATTATATAAACCCCGTTCGGTGTTCCGCCAGAATATGGTACGCTTTGATATTGCCCGTTTTGGCAAGATTCGCGTCCTGAATACGTGGGTCGAACAAGATATTTTGGGATGTTGTTTTCACATGCCACAAGGACATTACCATTAAAGATGATGATTTTATTCGTGCTAATGGGTGTGTCGGTTGGGAAATGAAAAGTTTGTGTCCTGTATGTTGTGTTAAGGTTAAAAATATTTTCTATGTATTTTTCATCTGGGACACTTGGATACAATGGACATGTGTCATTTTTTATTGGTGTTAAAATTCCAATGTTGCTTATGCATTTGTCGATATCTGCGGTAATTTTTGTGGTTACAGTTGGGTGCCCTTTTGAATTTTGTTTTAACCTTTTAACTAAAGATTCTTTAGTTATAAGGCAATTTTTAAGTCCTGTTCGAAGTATGGTTTCTTTATCCGTTTCGCTTAATCCAATTTGTTTTGCAAAATTCGAAGCAGCAATTTGGGTACCTATATTTCGTAGCAAATTGTTGAATCTTGTGTGTGGATTAATTCCTTGTTCACGGGCTTCTTCGCTTAATGCGGCGATACTTTGTTTGCAAGCATCGTACAGTAAAAGATAGAGTTTTGTTATTTCTCCGTCGGTTGCGTCCTGGATACAGGTTTCTGATTGAACCAATGTTTCAAGTATTTTTGTATCTGTGATATAATATGTTTTGCCGTTTAATTCAAATATCATGATTTGTGGGTCGCCATCTGCATGTGCCGATAAACATAAAAATAAAGAAAAAATAGCAAGAAATACTTTTTTCATTTTAACGCCCCCGTACATTTTGTGGCGACATCTGCGATGTCTTTAATTGCCTTGATTTGTGTGGCATTAAAAACAGTGGCTGTCGCCGAAGCAACGGTTGCCGTGCCCGCCAGAATATTTGATGCGGTATTAAGGTTCTTTTCACGTTTTTTACCGGATTCTGTGTCATCTTGGCGGATGTTGTTGGAATTTGCGGCTGCACTGGTTATTGTGCCAGTAAGTCCCGTTGTCGCGCCGACAATTCCGGCGATTTTTGCGCCATCCGCGCGCACGTTGATTTTTGAGATATCAACAGTATTGAATCCGTCACAGGCATTTATGATTTGTGTGGTTTCGGTTATATCAATTCCATCAAGTTGCGCTTGGGCGCGCGCCTGTTTTAATTTGGATATTGCGGATTTGCATTTGTCGATTTGGTTTTGCAAATTTGTATTTGTGCGATTTTGAATCGCGATGATTGTGTCTGCGATATTTGTTGCGGTATTTGCCGCAAGTAGGCCCGTTCGCCAATTGCCAAGTTTTTTAGATTGTTCTTCTTTGCGTTTTTTTTCGGCACGCAGGGCGTCCGCCATTTCGTGGCCGGCGGCAGTTTCGGTTTCGTCCATCAATTCCGCCAAGACATCGTATAGTTGACTTTCTGTTTTTATTTCTGTGGCACCCATTGCGTCAAGTTCGGCGGCAATATCTTCAATTTCTTGGTCGCGTTTTGATTTTATAATGCCAACTGTTGTTGCACCAATACCAAGACCAGTCCCAACCCCGGTTACAGCGGTGTTGATTCCGGCCATGCGTTTTAATTCGGCAAGTTCCGATTCTATTCCAATACAGGCGGAATATGTATTTCGCAGTGCGGCCACCAACATGCCTTCATCGGCGTATGCGGTGGTTATAAAAAATGTGCAAATTAAAAAAAAATTTTTGATTGGAAATCCCATGCATTGATTATATCACTTTTTTTAAAAAAAAGTAAAAAAAATCCCCACGAATTTCGTGGGGATTTTTGCGTATCGGAATTATTATTTATCCAATGCCTTGATAATCTGATCGTATGGTATCGCGCCCGGAAATGCTTCTTCGCCGATAACCAAATACGGTGTGCCGCTGATTTCAAAACGTTGTGCCAAATCACGAACATTTTTCAATTCACGTGCGACAACTTCGCCATTCATGTCTTTTTCCAATTGTGCGGTGTCCAGACCAGCTTCGGCCGCCAATTTCATGACATTCTTTTTGATTTTGTCACCAAGTTTTGAACGATCTTTCATATCATCTTGGGTGTAATATTCTTTGCTCATCAACAGTTTATCCAACGCGGCGGCTTTGTCGTTGCCCTGTAATTTTGCGGCAATAACAGCCTTGGCCGGTGCATCAGACAATTCGCCATGGATAGAAAAGTTTTTCAAGACAATGCGAACATCGTCACGGCTTTCCATCACACGGGCCAATTCGCCATGAACACGACGGCAATATGGGCAAGAATAATCAGACCACAAGAAAATAGTTTTCTTGGCATCTTCATTACCCCAAATTGGTGCATCGCCAATCATGTCCTTTAAATTCGAACGGACATATTTGCGAATCGCCTTGTTCTTTTCGGCGTTCTGTTGTTCCTGCATTGCGGATACCATTTCTTGCAAGATCATTGGGTTTGTATGTGTCAGGTAGTACGGTGTGTACAAACGGCAGACACAGCCAGCGATCAAAAGGATAGATACCAATTTGATCAGTTTTTTGATTATCATAGGACTGGATTCAGATTTTTTGCCATCCTGCTTAGCGAACATACCGCCAAACAAAAAGAGCGCAATTCCGATAACCAGAACGAGGATTGTCCAAAACATAGTTTTCTCCTTTGCTTGTTGAACGGTTGTATCTTAGAAATTTTTTCCGTGGCATGCAAGGAAAATTTAAGATTTTTTTTCGTGTGTCAAAGTCAACCGCGTGTTCGGAATTTTTGTTCCCAATTCCGCGCATATTTTTTCAAGAAATTGAAGTGTCGTGTCAAGTGTCAAAGGTAATTGAAAAAGCCGGTTTTTATATGGCGCGGCGCATTCGGCGCATACCGCACGCCCGGTTTTTGGCGAAAGGTGTGTCAAATTTTCCGTGCCCCCACAGCCGGAACATTTTGTCAAATCAAGCGCAAACCCAAGTTCGCGTAATAATGTTTTTTCCCAATCTAAATAATCATCGGTCGGGGGATTTGTGTGTGGCAAATTTGTTAAAAAATCTATCGTCGAATCGTAAAGTGCGCAGTATGATTCGCGTTCGGGTAGTAATGTTTTTATCAAATCAAAAATGCAATTTACAAATTTAATTCGTTCAAAATTTATCATAATTGGGGCGGTTAAATTTTTTTCACTTTCCCAATGAAACACGCCCAGTGCGGAATCAAGTCGCGCACCCCATGTGGCGTTGCCGATTTGGCCAACCAGTGGTTTGTTCGTTTTGGCAACCACCGCACCGCGCAACATTCCGGCGACGACACCATGTTCGCGCGTAAATATATGCGCAACCGCATCACGTTCGTTAAACGGGCGCAGTGATATTAAAAGACCGGTGGATTCAAGTTTCATTTCAACTTTTCGGCCGCGCCGCGTGCAAGTTCGTCACAGCGTTCATTTAATTCTTCGCCGTTATGTCCGCGTACCCAAACCCAATGAACTTTTACGGCGGACACCAATTCATCCAATTGTTGCCACAGGTCTTGGTTTTTTACGGGCTTTTTGTCGGCGGTGCGCCAATTATTTTTCTTCCAATTTTTCATCCAAACCATCGTGCCGTTTTTTACATATTGGCTGTCGGTGTGAATTTCAATTTCGTTGTGTTTGCGCGCGGCGGATATTGCGCGTATAACCGCGGTTAGTTCCATACGATTATTTGTTGTGCCCTTTTCGCCACCACTGCGTTCTGCGCGATTTTTCCCGTCGGTGGCAACGAATGCCCAACCACCGGGGCCGGGGTTACCCAAACAACTGCCGTCTGTCCAAATTTTTAGCATTTTATTTCATCCTTTGTTTGTGATATAATATCATAAAATGAAAATAGATTCCAAGAATTTACACGAAATGTCAAATGCTCTGCGCGCGGATGCGTTGCGGGCGATTGTCGCGGCCAAAAGCGGGCATGTTGGAATTGTGCTTGGCGCGGCGGACATTGTCACAATGATTTATGCGGTGTTTCTGAATCCCGCGCGCGATAGATTTGTGTTATCGGCGGGGCATGGGTCGGCGATGCTGTATGCGGTGCTGAAGTTATCTGGGTATAATATCGGGGATTTGAAATCTTTTCGGCAAATTGGTGGGTTGCCGGGGCATCCGGAATTTGGAATAGATGGGGTTTGTGCGACGACGGGCCCCCTGGGCCAGGGGGTTGCGAACGCGGTCGGTATGGCGATTGCCGCAAAGCACAACAAGACCGGCGGACGTGTTTATTGCCTTTGTTCCGATGGCGATTTGATGGAAGGCGTGGCGGGGGAAGCAATCGGTTTTGCCGGGCGGTATAAATTGGATAATCTTGTTTTGCTTTGGGATAATAACGGGATAAGTATTGATGGCGTGGCGCAAACGGATAAAAATGTATCTATGCGTATGCGGGCGGCGGGGTGGACGGTGCGTGCGGCGGACGGCACGGATATGAATGAACTTTATGACGCGATAAGTGCGCCGGCGGATGGGCCGTTGTTTGTGCAGTGTGATACAACATTGGGCCAGGGGACAAGCGTTTCGGGAACGGCGCGTGCACATGGTTTAGCCATAGGTGATGCGGAAATCAAAGAATTGATAAATCATTTGGATTCGGCGACTGGGCGTGATTTGTGGCGCAAATTTGCACGCACACATAAAAGAACAGAAAAAACAAGATATACAAATGTGCCGGCGGTTTCATTGCCACAAAAAACATCCGCGGTATCAACGCGCGAAATGTCGGGCGAATATTTGGCGGCGGTTATGCGGACGGGCGCAGACATTATTATTGGCAGTGCGGATTTGGGCCAAAGTACGAATGTGCGTGTGCCGGGCGTGCGTGAAATTACGGCGGACAATTTTTCCGGGCGATATATAAACTATGGCGTGCGCGAACATGCGATGGCGGCAATTATGAACGGTATGGCATATGCGGGTGTGCGCGCGGCGGGTTCGACGTTTTTGGTATTCAGTGACTATATGCGTGGTGCGATGCGTATTTCCGCGTTGGCGGGGTTGCCGGTCGTTTATGTTTTAACGCATGATAGTGTTGCGGTTGGGCCGGATGGGCCGACGCATCAACCGGTTGAGCAGTTGGCGGGTCTGCGTTTAATTCCGAATATGAATGTTTTTCGGCCATGTAATATGGCAGAGGTTGCCTGGGCATGGCAAACGGCGTTATCGGAAACGAACCGTCCGTCGTGCATCGTCCTTTCGCGCCAGGCGATTGCGCCGGTGGGTGATGCAATCATTGGTGAAATAAAGTGCGGGGGCTATGTCGTTTATGAATCGGGTGCGGCGCGGGTAAAGATGACGATTGTTGCAACGGGGGCGGAGGTTCCGCTTGCCATAAATGTTGCGCGGATTTTGGGTGGTGCGGTTCGGGTGGTAAGTATGCCGTCGGTTGCGCATTTTCGGGCGATGGATGAAAAATATAGGGATAAAATCTTGGTTGGCACCATTGTCGCCATAGAGGCATCCGCCACCGCGCCTTGGTTTGAATTTGCAGATATTGTTGTTGGAATTGATGATTTTGGCTTGTCAGGGGCGGCAGACATGGTGTATCGTGCGTGTGGGTTTGATGCGGAAAAAATCGCGCGGGCGATTCGCACAAAAATAAAGCATGTCTGAATTTGAATTTATAACTTCATCTGGGGAAAAGATACCGGTTGTCATAACCGTGCGTCGGGGCGCACGGAATATAACATTGCGGCCACGCGGTGGGGATGCGCGCCGGATTGATGCAACGCGGCCGGTGATTTCGGCGAATTCAACGGTAATGAAATTTGTGGAGCAAAAGCGACGGTGGTTGGAACGGTTCTTTGCAAATGCCCCGCGCAAGGAACATTTGAAATCGGGCGATATGTTTGACTTTTTGGATATGCGGGTGCGTGTTGTTTATGATGCGGCGATGCGCGGAAATAAGTTTGTTTTGAATGATGACGGAACGCGGACACTGTTTGTTGGCGGTGATGAAAAATTGATTGAAAACCGTGTGCGCATGTTCATTAAAACCGAATTGTTAAAGCATATCAAAGAATTGATTCATCAAACGCCGCGTGAATTTTGGCCAAAGAAAATTTGTCTGCGTGATACGTCGTCGCGTTGGGGTTCGCGGTCAACAACGGGAACGATTTCCTTTTCGTGGCGGTTGGCGTTTGCGCCGTTTGATGTTATGCGATATGTTGTGATGCATGAATTGGCGCATACAATGCATATGGATCATTCGGCGGCTTTTTGGGCCCAGGTTCGTGTGCTTTACGGTTTCGGGGTTGAACGTGCGCGGCGGTGGCTGAATGTGCACGGGGGCGATTTGCATAAATTCCTTTGAAACCATTCCTGAATATTTCTTGGCATTTTTACGGTATAATTTCGGTGTGTTAAAAGCACATAACAAAAACCAAACAAAGGAAAGAAAAAATGAAAAAGAAAAGCAAGGAATGTAAAAAGTTATCCGTTGTGGCGGTATTGGGTGTTGTCGCATCCACGGCTGCATTTGCGGGTTCTGGAAATATGGCGCATAATAATGCAAATAACAATACGATGACCGAAGTTATGACCATTGAACAGGTTCGCGGGCTTTCCGACAATTCGCCGGTTATTGTTCGCGGATACTTGCTGCGTCAAAATGGGGAAAATTCGTATGTTTTCCAAGATAACACCGGAACAATCAATGTTGAAATAGACGAAATGGATTGGAACGGCATGAACGTCGCACCGTCTGATTATGTTGAAATATGGGGCGAAGTTGACAAGAACGGCGCATCCATGGTTGAAATCGACGTTTCCGCAATGAAGAAGTTATAAGAGTGTAAGTGTTAGTGTTAGTGATTAGTCCGCTTTCGCCAAGGCTACAGCGAGACAGGTGTAAGTGAAACGGGCGCATCCGCGCCCGTTTTTTCTCCCCTTCCCATTGGGAAGGGGTCCGGCGGAACCGCCGGGGGGTAAGGGTATGTTGGCGCATTCGCGCCAAGAATTACCCCGTCCGCTCCGCGTCCACCCCTTCTTGGAAAGAAGGGGAACTTGAAACGGGCGCATTCGCGCCCGTTTTGTTGTGGTTTAATCTGTTTGTTGTTCTTGGGCGGTCCCAATAGCCCAATAGACATGCCCAAGATACGCTGAATGCCCGCATAGGTCGGTTGACTCTAAACCTGGTATTCCTTCTTCTACCCAGCAATCGTTAACAGATGTTGAACCACAAACTGCTTCCCTAAGGGATTGTGTGTCGTTATACTGATATGATGATATTCGCTGCTTTAATACCATCCTGCCATTATTTGTAGTTGTTGTTAAATTGGTCAATTTATAACCATTATGCAGGATTTCTATCCAGAAATTGCCGTTACTATGACTATTCATGCAACAATCGAATTCATTAGTATATAATTGGCAAATTTCATTTTCCCATGTATTGAACAATTGATTCGATGGGTTTCCGCTGTACGTGTACCAATGTTCTGTGTGCGGATTGAAAGAATCATATGATATACCTGATAACCAATACTCTGGTTGAGGCATGTTATCACTCATATTCACATAGAAATATTTTGGTGTGCAATTGCCCATTGATGGTTTTATTTCATAATTTGATATCCAACATAAATCACTGGTCAGGGTTCCACAAAAATGTTCACGAATTTGTGATTCTGTCATGTTTTCATATGTTACGTACTTGCTGGTTTGTACACCGCCTATGTTGGTCGTGTAAAACAGATAAAAACCTTTATCGCATCGTGCAACATTAAATTCTGTCATTGTTGTACCAACGCCGCTGGCATTCCAAAATCCGCATGACAGAGAATCCGGATTTGATTGGTATGGAGCACAAATATCACTTATCCAATTACTTGTGAATTGTTGCGCTAACTCTGGGTACCAATTTGTTGTTCCAAAATCATGTGGGGTGTATAATTTGTATGTCATGCTGTGCCCTAGCGTGGCGTGCGTGTGCGTGGCATAAAGATAATACGGTAAAAGTTGTATTTGACTTTTTCCATTGGATGCAGGTATGTTGATGTTGCCCCTCTCATCAACTTGTGGTAGTTTGCTACTTATTTCAGACAATAACTCATTCACTTCTTCTTTACTATAGGTTTCTTTTGTGCCGGTTGATGTGCCAATGGCGGAAATTTTTTCATCAATTTTGGCTTCGACTTGTTCTTTGGTATAAACATCTGTCAATTTTGCTGTTTGATCGGCCGCAGCCTCTGCCTGGTCAAGTTTTGATTGTAATTCTTCTATACGCGAATCAATCGCATTTAATTCATTGGTCGCGGCGGTGGTATCTTTTATTTTGCCGGGGTTAAAACCTTTGATACCTTTTAACAGTGCGATACGCGCGTCCGTTGTTTCGGTTGAAACCGGTGTTGCGATGGATTGCGTTGTTGTGACCGACGGCGTGGAAACGGACGATGTTTTCATCGTTTGTGTGCGCATTGTTCCCGCACGTGCGGTATTCGTCGTTGCCGCGGGCGTTGTGACCGTTGCGGTGCCGCCCATTTGCGGCGCGCGCAGTGACGCCGCACCAAATGCCGCGGTTGTTGCAATACCAAGCACGGTTGTGATTAGAAATTTTTTCATTCTCTCTTTCCTTTGTTTGTTGTTATGTAAAATTTGGCGGAAAAAATTCACACCAACCTTGGTATAAATTATATCATATTTTTTGTGTATTACAAATTTTATTGGGCTAAATTAAAAATCCCCGCAATGCGGGGAAGAATTATTTTACAAATCGGTTGTATATCTTTTCATTTATCTTGGCGGGGTATTTCCGTTCAAGGTATGCGTTATAATCCGCGTCCAAGTGCCGCATCGCCATATTTGCAATTTCCGGTTTTAATTCATCAAGTTTTTTGTCGTTGATTGTCGGTAATTTTTCGTCCGCGATATTTACAACATAAAACGCATCGGTGTCGGACACAATTGAATTATTACCAATTTTGTTTTTAAACGTTTCAATCAAAACCGGCATTGGTGCGCCGTCTGTGCGTGACACGGTCAGTTTTTTTGCACCCTGCAATTTTCCGTTTTCGTTCAGTTCAACCAACAATTCATTTGCACGAACGTATGCCATTTTTTCCTGTTCAGATTTTGTCCATTCGGTGGCGATTTCTTTTTTCACCGAATCGAATTCCGCCGTATGTTCGGGAATAATTTTATCCACGCGAACGATAACAAAACCGGCCTTGGTTTCGATAAGTTCGCTTTCGGTTTCGGGCGCAAGTTCAAAGATATTTGCCACAACCGATTCGGTTAAATTTTTATCATCTGGCAATTTTTCGGTTGAAACACCGGTGTGTTGCACGAATTTTGCATTATGTGTTTTTGCCGCCGCGGACAATTTTTCGCCACCGATTATATCGTCCTCCATTTTTTGTGCGGTTTTAAGCGCAATCTCATATTCGTCCGGTTTATCCATCGCCGCC
>OMPY01000020.1 GCA_900313105.1 uncultured Pseudomonadota bacterium | reverse complement strand
AAACAACAATAACAACAGCAACAGTGGCGGTAATAATAACAACAATAATAATGAGTAAAAAAATATAACGTGTGAACGGGGGGAAAGAATATGTTAAAAAAGATATTATTGGCATTGATGTTTGTGATTACTGCGATAACCAATGTTACGTATGCCGAAGACGATATGAAAACCGTTGCGTCAAAGGCATATGTTGATACGAAGATAGAAACGAAACAGTTAAAAATCCCCGCGGCGAATCAACCAAATGTTGGTGCGGGTGAAACGGTAATGATGTATACCGCGACCGGTAATGGTCAAATTGGTGAACGTGGCCTGTATTCAGACATCAGCAGTTATGATGCAACCACGGACGGCGATAAACTTATTACCGCATCGGCGTTAAATGCGACATTTACGAATTTACCAACAACCCCAACAACAAAATTGGAATGTGCAAATGAAAGTGATGGTTGCACCCTTTGGACCATCGTCGACCAAACGGCGTATGGAAATGAATTGCCAAGTGGGTATACACGGTTGGAATATATTGAATCCACCGGAACACAGTATATCAGAACCGATATTACCGGTAATGTTGTTATAAAAGCCATTGCCCAACAAACATCTACTACGGGTAGTTCGCAAATCTTATTTGGAACATTGTCCTCAGGTGCTGCTGGATCATATTTTGGCACAGGTGGCACAAGTGTAAACTGGGGGTTAGGCCAAGCTTCGTCAGGAGGTGCATCAACGATACCTGCGGCAACAAAAGCAACAATAGAACTAACTTTTGATAATAGCGGTGGCACAGCAACCATAAACGGCGAAACTGTATATAGACGCAACAGCGTTACCCAAAGTGCCCTTACTATATTTTCAGCACCAACTGGCACATACAAAGGGAGATATAAATTATGGTCTTGTGAAGTATATCAAAACGATGTGTTGGTTCGTGATTTTGTTCCGGCAAAAAATCCATCTAATGTAATCGGTATGTATGATACCGTAAGTGGACAATTCTTTACGAACAGTGGTACAGGCGATTTTGTCGGCCCACCGGCAAATTAAACAAGCCATTTATATTGTTTTTGGTATAGGCCCCACAAAAATGCGCAACATTTTTGTGGGGCGGTTTCGGGTGATATCGCTATTGGTGCGACGTTTTTTTGAAATTTTTTGTTCCCCCGTTTTTTATAGACAGTTGAATTTTTGCGTATTATCATAAACCTATGTTATCTGGATTCAAAATTTTTTCATCTGACCCCGTGTGGCAACAGATTGTCACGGAATTTGGGGCCGCGGTCACGACCGATTCGGTTTTGTGCGATGTGAATATGGATGCGTTGGATTTGAAAACGCCGGTTTCGCCGGCACTGTTGAAATCATCAATTATTGCGGCAACGGACAATACCGCGATTATCGATTCTGTTTTTGGGGAACATGTTTCACTTTCACCCATACAATCACAAATCGTGACATTGCTTTATAAAAGCGGCGGCATGTCCGCGGATGATTTAAAGGTTGCACTTGGCTATGCGCCCGATGCAACAACACACAGTGTGGAAACCACGATATACGAATTGCGCAAACTGTACGGTCATGACTTTATAAAAAACATAAACGGAATTTTCAAACTTGGGCGGATATAAAGTTTTTTCTTTTGATAAAATCCAAAGCACGCAAGATTATGCGTATGATATGATTGCGAACGGCACCGCGCGCGACCATTGTGTTGTCACGGCACTGGCGCAATCCGCGGGACGCGGGCGTTATCGGCGTAAATGGGTGTCGCATCATGGAAATTTGTACGCAAGTTTTATATTCGATTCACCCGAACGCGATCCACGACTTTCGTACGCGGTGGCGGTCGCAATTGCGGAAACACTTATCACATTTGGAATACACCCAACAATAAAATGGCCAAATGATATTTTAATTTCCGGGAAAAAAATATCGGGCGTTCTAATTGAATACGCGGGGCGATTCGTTATTGTCGGAATTGGAATAAATGTTCACACCAATCCAACGGTCGCGGAATATGAAACAACGCGCACCGATAAATATACGCGCGCGGATGTCGCCGAAATTTTTTCCGCACTTACAAAAAATCTTGATAAATGGATGAACGCAAAATTCGATTCGGTGCGCGATGTGTGGATGAAACTTGCCATCGGAATAAATGCGCCGGTTAAATATCGTGGTGAAATTGTGGAACTGATTGGTATAAACGATTCTGGGGCGTTGGTTGTCCGACGGGGGTCGGAATACCTGTGGATTCATGGCGATGAAATAATGATGTGAACACCACGGAAAACCGGCGTCGCAAACAATTGTCTTGACTTTTACATCGTTTTATGATATACTAGCATCATCAACAGGAGAGATTATATCGTTCGCGCTTTTTAAGTGCGGATTTTTTTTATGCCACGCGATACGCGTGGCTTTTTACATGGGGAAAAAGCATGCAAATGGAAATAATAGAGGCGCACGATGAAACAACCACATTGGCATATGCGGTCGCGCGAATAGTTTATGCGGAAACACTTGCAAAATCTTTGCGCGTCGTCGAAGCATTAACATCAATGATTTTTAATGCCGCAAATCACGACATAAAAAATATCAAACGCGTTATATCAAATTCTAAGATTTTCGAATCGCTGCGATCTGAATCAACGCGTCATGAATTTTTGTCTGTGGATGCGTCGCGTCGCGATTTTCAAATGTGCCTGCGCGTGGCGAAAACCATGTTGCACGGAAATTTACCAGACACGTGTTGTCATGCAACAATGTTTCATCGCGCGGAATTTTTGCCGTCTTGGGCGGTTGCGCGTGGATACATTTGCGATATTGATGGAATTTTATTTTACATATAATTTTTACACGGGGGCAACATGAGCAAATTTTTTCGTGGTGGATTCCTTGCGAATCGCCGAACACAAATAATGACCGCATGTGGAATTATGTCTGCGTTGTGCGCATACCTTGTTGGCGATTCGGATCTGTTCGCCACAATCCAGGCATTGATTGCCGTTGGCGGTGTTTATCTGTTGCATAAAACAAATCAACAAAAAGGAAAATGAAATGGAAAAAGTACCAGAAAAATTTTTAAACGAAGATGGAACATTAAACAGTGACGCATTGATAAAATCATACAACGAACTTGAAAAAAAGATTGGTGGAATGATAACGGTGCCCGATGAAAAATCCGATGAATCGGTTAAAAACCGCTTTATGCGCGCGATTGGCGTTCCCGAAAGTCCGGACGAATATCCACATAATGAATTGTTTGATGATGAAAATGTTCGCAAGGAATTTCATAAAATTGGTTTAACAAATTCGCAGGTTGAAAAAATTTATAACATTGCACAAGAATTTTTATCACCAATCATATCTGAAATTTTTGCGACACAACAAGAAGCAGATGCGATATCAAAATTAAAAAATTTTTTTGGTGGTGAAGAAAAAATGCATAATGCATTTGTTGCAATAAAATCATTTGGCGAAAGATTTTTACCCGTTGACGCGTTTAATGAATTATGCTCTACACCCCAAGGAATTCAAGGTGTTTACAAGATGATGCAATCAATGGAACCACATGTGACGGTGGACGGCAACGCACCGGAAAAATTATCTGATTCTGATTTGCGAAATATGATGCGTGATCCAAAATATTGGCGTGATCATGATGCGGAATACATTCGCAAAATTGAAAACGGTTTTAAAAAATTATATTCATAATGTAATTTTTTTTATAAAAATTCACTTTTCTTCTTTACTAATTTTTTTGTTTAATATAAAATAGAACTAAGAACAAAAGAAATTTGTTCTATCCAAAAAAAATAGAAAGGAGAGATGAATGGCATTCACATTCTTGAAAACTGCGGCAAAGAAACCTGCTGCGAAAAAAACTGTTGCGGCTAAAAAGCCTGCGGCAAAGAAACCTGCTGCGAAAAAACCTGCGGCAAAAAAACCGGCCGTAAAGAAAGTTGCGGCGAAAAAACCGGTTGCAAAAAAGACCGTTGCAAAGAAACCAGCGGCGAAAAAAGTTGCTGTGAAAAAAGTTGCGGCGAAAAAACCGGTTGCAAAAAAGACCGTTGCGAAAAAACCTTGCGCAAAAAAATGCGTTAAGAAAAAATAATTTTTCGCTAAATCTATAAAATGCCCGCAAATGCGGGCATTTTTAATTTGTAAAATTTTTCAGTCAGATTTGATCGGTCTGACTGAATTTTTTTACTTGGATAATCCGGTATTCCGGACCCGTTTAATTTTGTTCTTTGGCGCATACGTGCATAACCAGAAAACAATTTTTGGTTCGGTGAATTTTTTCATCATGTATAACGTTTAACAAAAGGAATAATAATGTCTGTTTCCATAGATCAAGTATTTGTGAAACAATTCGAAGCCGATGTCCATTTGGCTTATCAACAGATGGGCACCAAATTGCGTTCAACCGTGCGCAGCAAATCCGGTGTTGTTGGTAAATCTACAACATTTCAAAAAATCGGTAAAGGCACCGCCAGTACAAAATCCCGTCATGGAATTGTGCCGGTTATGAACCTGAATCATGAACCTGTGGAATGCAATTTGCAAGATTACTATGCGGGTGATTGGGTTGATGCGTTGGATGAATTAAAGGTCAATATTGATGAACGCCGTGTCGTTGCGTCCGCGGGTGCGTATGCATTGGGGCGTAAAACTGATGAATTGATTATCAATGCGATGACCGCAACAACCCAGAATTCCGGTGATTATTCGACCGGCCTGACCAAGGCGATTGTTTTGGGTGCATTGGAAAAATTAAATGAAAATGATGTGCCGGATGATGGTCGCCGTTTTGCGGTTGTTGGTGTAAAACAATGGAACGAATTGCTTGCCATTGATGAATTTTCATCTGCGGAATATGTTGGGGATGATTTGCCGTTTATTAACGGTGGCGAAGTCAAAAGATGGCTTGGCATTACATGGTTGATGCACAACGGTTTGCCGTTGTCTTCGTCAACGCATCGCGATTGCTTTATCTATCATGCATCTTGCATTGGTCATGCGTGTGGGCAAGAAGTGAAAACCGATATTTCGTGGCACGGTGAACGTGCGGCGCACTTTATTAGCAACAGTATGTCCCAAGGCGCGGTGCTGATTGACAACAGTGGAATTGTCCGTCTTAAGTGCGGCGAATAACATCAAATAACCAAGAGGAAAAACAATGGCTTTTCAAAACAAAAATTTGTCGGTAATTGCATATGCAAATGGGTTCACGTTGTGGCACTATGTTGAAAGCGCAACATTGGCAACAATCACGGCAAGTGGTTATTTCGATGCGGTGGCAACACTTATGAACAATGGTGATATTGTTATTATCAATGGTTCGGACAAAACATCGATAAAGAAAATCGCGGTTAGTGATGCCGGCGTTGTGACGACCGCCACATTGGACTAAGGTTGATTATTGTTTGCAAAAATATAGGGCCGATTCTTTTCGGCCCTTTTTTCAATTTTTTAGAATAGGGGAAAATAATGCTAACTAAAATAGATTTATGTTCAATGGCGTTGCTGAAATTGGGTGAAAATCCGATTCAATCCTTGTCAGATGATACCGCGGCGGCAAAACTGGGACGAACGCTTGTTGACTTTGTCATAGACACATTATTGGCAATGCATCCGTGGCGGTTTGCGTGTCGCACATATAATATCATACGTAACGAAAACGGAGATTTTATTATACCATCGGATGTGTTAAGGGGTATAAAAACCAACGGTAAAATTATCGGAAATCAAATTATATCCAATACAGATACCTTAAACCTGGTGGCCATAGTTCGTGTGACACCGGATGTTTTCCCAAGTTATTTCGCATCACTTGTCGCGACAAAACTTGCGGTGGAATTTTGTATGCCGCTTATTTCCGATCAAACAGTATTCAGAACATTGGTTGCACTTTATGAAAACGAATTACAAACCGCAAAATTTATAGACAGCACAACATCGGTGAATACGGGGATAGAAAATTTTTCATTGATAGATAGTCGTTTTTAACAAGCCAAAGGAGATTTTAATATGGGAAATTTTATAAAAACCGAGAAATCTTTTACTAATGGTGAAGTTTCAATAAACTTTTTTGAAAACGATGATATCCAAGGCCTTAGGTTTATGGAAAATTTTGATGTGTGTGCGGGTGGTGGCCTTGTGCGGCGACCGGGTCTAAAAAAATCCACACAATTGATTTCTGATGCAAGATTGGTATCTTTTTCATTATCAGAATCCCAAGAATATATTTTGGCAATGATGAACGGACGCATAAGAATTTATGCGAACAATACTTTCGTGCAAGATGTATTAACACCATGGCCAAGTTCCGTGATTCCGAAATTACAATACACGCAACGTTTTGGCACAATGATATTTGTGCATCCAGATTACGCGCCAATGGTTTTATATTACGAAAATGGGATTTTCAAAATTAAAAATTTCACTTTTTCAAAATCGCCGGATACCGGGAATTTGCAAATACCCTTTATGCGATTCGAAGATTCCGAAGATGTCACAATAACCATAACAAATTCGGGTGGCATCACACATTTCATAGCAAGCGAAGATTTTTGGACCCAGAATAATGTTGGTGGGTATTTGTTTGCAATTGGAAAAAGTTGGTTGGTAAATTCGTATGTAAGTGCCACAGATATAACGGTAATATGCAACGGCACATATACAATACCGAATGACCCAATTTCAGATTGGCAAGAAGCCGCGTTTAGTCCACGTCGCGGTTGGCCA
The DNA here is from genome assembly GCA_900313105.1 of uncultured Pseudomonadota bacterium. GTDB lineage: Bacteria > Pseudomonadota > Alphaproteobacteria > Rs-D84 > Rs-D84 > Enterousia. Next base: position 6,646 of record OMPY01000020.1, on the reverse strand, counting down.
TCATCGATAACTTTTCACCAAGATAGGTTGGTTTTTGGTGGTGCTAAATCATGGCCGGGTGGAATATGGTTGTCGCATGTTGGTGGACACAGAAATTTTGACCCTGGGACCGGATTGGATGACGAAGCAATATTTTTCACACTGTTGTCAGACCACAGACAGCATGTTTGCACACTGGTCAGCAGTGATAATTTACAGATACTTACATCCGAAGGGGAATGGGCGGTTTCCAATAAACCACTTACCCCAGAATCAGTCGATATAAAAATGCATACATCGATTGGCAGCCCCGCGGACAGATATCTTGCGCCACAACAAATCGAAGGCAAAACTATATTCGTCGCAAAAAATAAAGAAATCCGACAACTGTGTCTTGATAGTTTGGGCGAAAATTACGATGCCAACAATTTATGTGCATTTGCCGAACATTTGATAACGAACCCCGTCGATATTTCTTACAATAAAAACAATAAAAAACTTTTTGTTGTTATGTCTGATGGAAATATGGCGGTATTGAATTATGACACATCGCACGGAATATCTGCTTGGGGGCGATACACAACGGATGGAAAGTTTACATCAACCACAACATACGATGACAAAACATTTGTCGTTGTAAAACGTGGTGACGATTTTTTCCTTGAATATTTTGATGATTCAGAATTCGTTGATGCAGATAGTCACACATACACCGCGACGGCATACGGATTACCACTTTTAACATCGGGACATAATGCAAAATATATCAGAATCACAAAAATAACAGTTCGCGTTTATAATACCAAGACATTATTCATAAACGATGAACGGGTGGTTTTGCCGAACGATGTTTATTCCGATGATTCGGTCGGGTTCAGTGGTGATGCATCTATAAATGTATTGGGAACAAGTGCAGATTTAATTGATGCACCATGGAAAATTTCTACGACAGACAATTTACCATTAAAAATATTGTCGGTGACAATATACGGAAGATATCAAATATAAACGAACAAGAGGTATAAAAATGGGACAAATTATTTCAGATGTTACAGATATTTTGAATTATAAAGAAAATAAAAATGCGGCCGAAAAAAACAAAAAAAAGATTTTATCAGATGTCGTATCGGACGAATCCGAAAAACAAAACATTGTGAAAAAAGTGCTTGCTACGCAACGCGCAAAATACGGCGCATCCGGCATGTCGGCCAATGGAATAACGGAAAAAAATGTTATGCACAGGTTGCAACAGGAAATCGAAACCCCGTATGACAATAAAATAAAAACAAACATGGCAAAATTAAATAGTATCGGCGTAAAAAAGAAAAATATGCTGACATCAATTTTGGAACACCTGGATAAACTGGTTTGAAAACCATGAATCAATACAATGAATTTTTGGATTCTTGGAATCATGTATTGGGATATGAAACGCCGGCGCATCACCGTGATATGATGAATTTTTTAACAAGTGTAATTACCGGCGATTCGCACCGGGGGTTGCTTATGGCATTCCGTCATTCAGGCAAATCAACAATTGTCGGAATTTTTGCCGCGTGTGTATTATATCGGCGACCCGAAACACGGATTTTGATTTTATCCGCGGAAACGCATTTGGCAACAAGGATGGTTATGCATATTCGCAATGTTTTGGAAAATCATCCTTGGTGTGCGGATATGATTCCAAAAAATAAACGCGAATGGGCGGAAAATAAAATAACCATAAACCGCCCCATCGGAATTCGTGAACCATCCGTTGTTTGCCAAGGCGTTTATGGCAACATCACCGGTATGCGTGCGGATTTAATAATATGTGACGATGTCGAAGTTCCAAATACTTGTAATACAATAAAAAAACGGGCCGGTCTGCGCGACAGATTGCGTGAACTGGATTTTATCCTGTCACCAAATGGAACGATGATTTATATTGGAACGCCACACACACTGGATACAATATACCGAATATCTTAGGCCGCATCATGCGACGGCATAGAACTAAGCAACCCGTGTAAACGGTGCAACATCTTTTTGCCTTCATCACCAAACATTGGTAAATACGTTTCATATTCCGGCATGTCTACCTGCAGATTTGCGCGTGCGCGTTCGGTAATGGGTTTGGATAATACATCGTTCGCGTTGTCCCACATACGATAAGCCGTGGCCGCGCGAACAATATCATCAAATTTTCGTAATGCTTCGGGATTGTTGAACAATGCGTTTTTGGATCGCGACACCCAATCATCGCCGAATTTTTTGATAATAGGATTCGCCATAAATTGATTTATGCCATCAAGACTTGGGTTAAACGAATCAATTGCCGAAATCAATTGCTGTAATTCATCATCCGCCATGTCTGATGCATCCGCAGATTCATTCATCATGCCACCATATGGCAACAATTCGCGCGCAATAGAATCCATTGGTGTTGTGCCGTCACGCAAATTTTTAATATGTTGAATCAACATTTTTCCGGTGGGTAAATCTTGCAATTCGTGCAAAATCTCATCGGTTGCTTCGTCAACAAAAACACGATTCACCGCGCCCCATCCACCGACGATAACATGCGCCTGGCGATAAAGATTCAAAAGTTTTTGTGCAATAACACTTGCTCTTGCTTTCATCCCGATTATTCCCCCGCGGTGGTGTCTTATTCGGCCAAAATCATTATAACCTTGTGCATTGTCGGTGCGGAAATTTTTTCATCAGGCGAAACCATTTGACCATAAATCTTGCCCTTGGAATCTTTACGCACAACGGCGATGTTGGCGGTTGTTTTCTCTTCGGCTTTTAATGAACCAAATTCGGCATCAATAAAAACGGCCAAATCGCCCGGCGCAACATTCGCCTTGGTGTCCGCAAAAACATAAGATTTTTCCGGTATAAATCCGCCCGCGCGTTTAGAATTAGGAATGACCGCATATACATTACGACGACCTTCAAGATTTGCCGGTGCCGCAATCATTTTTGATTCAGACCGCGCGAAACTTATAACCTTGGCATCGGGCCGTCCAAACACAGGAATCAATTTACGCCGCGCATTATCATAAAGTTTTGCACCATACAAATGCCCATGCGTTTCGTCAAAATCATTGGACGAATCACCCGGCACCAAAACGGCGCGGACACGTTCTTTGACTTTGTTCATCTGTTTGGTAAGTTCGCCAGATTTATAAAGTTCGGCAATTTTATCAAACAAACTTTCGACCGAATGTGCAAACGATTTTGCCAAAGGTTCGATTTCGTTTTTATAAACCTCGCGCTGGCCAACCTCTATCTTATGATAAACCGAAAGCGTCATGCCCGCATCCTTGGCGGCCTGGGCAATGGTTTTACCAGATTGCTGACGTATCCGGCGCAACCCGGTACCAAATACTTTAAGACCACCGTCTTCGTTATCATTCATACGACGGGTAATTTCACTTTGCCATTTTGACGCAACCTCGTCAGTGTCCTTGATGAAAATGTCAGACAACTTGCACCCCAAGATGTTGCAGATATTTAACAACTGTTTCTGATTAAGACGACGAACGCCCTTTTCAATTTTGGAAACAGCGGACAGCGACAAATTCGAACGCCGCGCCAATTCGGTCATCTTCATGCCCGTGGCAAGACGTATGTTACGGATATTATTTGGAAAAATGATTTCTTCTTGGGCCATATTAAAAACTCCTTGGGTAAATCTTGACAAAATAATAAGCGATTTTTTAAATTATGGCAAGGAAAAAGTGAACACTAACCACTATCATTCAAATTCATCTGGGATTTCATCGATATCAATTGCCATTGGTGTATTGACAGGTTCGGCAACGGACGGTGTGTCGGATGCAAATTCCACACCGCGTCCCGCCATTTCACCAAGGTTGTCGAACAAACTATATTCCGCCAAGAATGCAACGGTGATTGTATCCGTTCGGCCATGACGATTCTTGCCAATGATAATGTCCGCCTTGCCCTTGGCCTTTTCAAGTCGGTTTTGCCATGAATCGACGGATTTTTCACTTGGCGTATTCGAAAGCCGGCGCGATGGGTCACGATTTTGCAGATAGTATTCTTCACGATATGTGAACATAACAATGTCGGCATCTTGTTCAATTGAACCCGATTCACGCAAATCGGCAAGTTGTGGACGTTTATCATCGCGATTTTCCACACTGCGCGACAATTGCGACAGGGCGATAACCGGGACATTAAATTCCTTGGCCATCATTTTAAGGCCGCGCGTGATTTCGGACAATTCTTGAACACGATTGTCGCTGCGTTTCCCGCCCGGCAAAGTCAGCAATTGCAAATAATCGATAACAATAAGTGCGATACCGTTATATTTCCGCGCAAGCCGCCGCACCCGCGTGCGAATCATTGGCAAAGACATGCCCGGTGTGTCATCAATAAACAACGGAATCCGCCCGATTGCATCGGAAAACTGGGCCATTTTAAGGAAATCTTCATCCGTTAGTGAACCTTCGCGCATCGCGGATGATGGAATTCGTGCCTGGGACGACAAAACACGCGCCGCCAATTCAGACGCACCCATTTCAAGACTAAAAAACGCGACCGCGCCCTTATATTGTTCGTTCGCGCGACCGGAATAAATTGCATTCGCGGCATTGAACGCGATATTCATGGCAAGCGTGGTTTTTCCCATACCCGGACGACCCGCGATAATAAGCAGGTTTGATTTATGCAAACCACTTATTGCGCGGTCCAAATCGGTAAGTCCCGTGGTAAGTCCCGAAAGTTTTCCGTCCGCCTTGTATGCGATTTCCGCCTCACTCAGGGCATCTTTTAACGCGTTTGCAATCGGCACGACATCGCGTGACGCATCGCCGGTCATTGCCAAATTGAACAATTTTTGTTCGGCGGATTCAATCTGTGACGACACCGGGTTATCAAGATCTTCGACAAACGCGGCATCGGTGACCGATTGCCCAAAATCGATAAGTTCGCGCCGCACCGCATTTTCATGAACGATTCGACCGTATTGTTCGACATTTACAACGGTTGCGCCGGCACTTGCCAACTGGGTCAAATATTCAACGCCACCAACCGATTCCAATGTCCCTTGCTGGTCCAAATAGTTTTTTGCGGTGATTATATCAAACGGAATTCCGGCGGCAAATTGGCGCAGGGCAAGTTTATAAATTTCTTGGTGCGCGGGGTGCGAAAAATCTTCCGGTCGCAAAAATTCGGAAATTTTTTCAAGTGCGCGATTCTTCATTAAAACCGCGGCAAGAACGGCCTGTTCGGCCTCTAAATTCGTTGGCAAAGTTTTGGGAGTAAAGTCCATGTCAAACATAGTATACGAAAAAAATGTTTTTTCAACGCCTTTTTTATCGGGTTATTCGGAATTGAAAATTCCAATAATTGACAGTGACGGAAACCCGGCGTGGCCGGCGGTTTTCCCAATTGAAAAAATCGATAAAATCCGCAAAACCGTGGGCGAACGACATTTTTCGGCACAAATGATGTTGCAATATATCGCGCCCGATAAAATCCGCCTTGACCCGGGGGGAATAAAATTATATGACGCGGAATTTGATCCGCACGGGTGCCGAATTGACGAAACACCAATAACCAGTGCGACAATATATTGGGATCCGTCGGGTGGGCGGCGAAATTCGGATAACAGTGTTTGCGTGATTATTTATCGTGACGACCGAACGCATCGCGCGTTTATTCACGATATGATTTATTTGGTTGTCCCAGACGAAGTTGAATATCCACTTGCATATCAATGTGAAAAGGTTTTGTCGTTTGTGCGCGCACACCGGCAAAGGACACTTGCACTTGAAACAAACGGAATTGGTGCAGCGTTGCCGGAAATTATGCGTGAAACAATTGCACGCGCGGGCTATGAAATACAAATCCGCCCGATAAGCAACAGCCGCCGCAAAGAAGACCGAATCTTGGACGCAATCGAACCGTTGCTTACGACCGGGCGACTTTACGCGCATCGGCGCATAACGAAAACCCCGTTTATCTCAGAAATGTTGGCATGGACACCAATTGGTGGCGGCGAACATGACGACGGATTGGACGCGGTTGCGGGCGCGATTTTATGTTCGCCCATACCAACACGCCCCATTGGAACAAACGTTCGCCCATTTATCGCGAACACAGAATTCAAACTTTAACCAAAAGGAAGAAAAATGAAATATGACTTACAACAAATGTATTCACGTGCGCTTTCACTGCGCGAACCATGGATTAAACGCTGGGCCGACGCGCGCCGTTACACAATGCCGACAACCGACGAAGAAATCGCAACACTGTTCGATGGAACGGCGGCGGACGCGGCGGATAATTTGGCGGCGTGTATGTATTCATTACTAACCCCGCCGGAATCGTTGTGGTTGAACCTTATTCCGGAATCCGAAGATTCCCCGGATGCGGCAACGGCGACAATGGCATTACGTTCGAACCTAAACGAATCAAATTTTTATACAACGGTGCACCAATGTTATCTTGATTTGGTGACGGCTGGTACGGCGTGCTTGTTTATGTCTGAATCGCCAATCGGCGCGGCAAGTGCGTTTAACTTTACGGCAATCCCGATGACAGACATTGCGATTTTGCCGAACGCAGTATTCCACACAGCAACCATGACCGCCCAAGATGTCGCGCGCCGCTATCCCGAATGGACACCACCGCGCGCAATCCTTGACGCGAT
>OMPY01000003.1 GCA_900313105.1 uncultured Pseudomonadota bacterium | reverse complement strand
TTGATATAATAAATTTGAATCAGATGGGAATCTGGTTCGGGGCTGTAGCAGGCCTTTTCACGTTCGGTGCAAAGCATCGTAATCCTTTGTGATTTTCCACATGTTTTGCACCGCTTTAGATTTGCCCCAACTGTTGGGGTGCCGTTGGTTATAATGCCTTTGGCAAAAGGCCACGGAATCACAGACACTATGATTTGCTAACACCCCGACACGTCCCGTTTGGCGACGTTTTTTAGTTCTCCTCCAATGGGCCCCGCAAAATTTGAAAAATTTTGTGGGTGATTCTCGGAGGAGTACCCGCAGGGGGAGGTGGTCTTTCGTATTCCAGAAATGTTGCCACTTTCTCTGGCAAAGGACACAAAACAACAAACAAAATGGAGAGGACACAATCGGGGCGGGGTATGGGCATGTTGGCGCAATGCGCCAAGAATTACCCCGTCGCCGTTCGGCGCCACCCCTTCTTGGAAAGAAGGGGAACGCAGCGGACGGGGTGGTCTTTGGTTCGCCGCGCTTGTTTCACTTTTTATCGCCACGCCGTCATTTGCGGAACCAACGGAACTGGACAAAAAAACCGTGGCATCTAAGGCCTATGTCGACACGAAACAGGATAAAATCACAACCGGAAACATTATGCTTTATGATGATCCAGACGGAACCGAAGGTGACATATCTGTGCCTGGATTAGTTGCGTATGACCCGCAAACAAGCACACTTTCCGGTAACAAAATCGGTATTTTGGACCAGGATACAATTTTAGATCATGAGGGGACTTTGTTTACGTATGGTACTCAAGGTGGCTATGGTTCCGAAATGGATAATTTTGTTCCAACTGTCCGTGCCGTAGTAGAAAGTTTGAGGATCTTAGACGACGCCAAACAAAATAATCTTCCGGCAGTATGGACAGACCCGACAGATGCTTACTATACGGCCTCCACCGGTGGGCAAACGATTGATTTGACCGCGACCCCGGGGCGCGTTGGTCATCGTTATATCACCGCGGGTGGGTCGCAACCACTTACCCAGAAAGCCGGGGCGGATAATGTGATATTGTATATCAACGGGACAAAAACATTGGCAGAGTATCAAACATCAAACTTTGGTGCGACCGGTGATTTCGCAACCACAAATCAAAACTATATCAATGGTGCGTTGGTGTCGTTGGAACTGTTAAAGGATGTGTATAGTGCGTTGCACAATGAAATTCAAAATGCAACCCCAACCGGCACACCGGGTAATGTCGCGATGTATGACCCAAGCACCGGTGCGCTGGGCGATGGGGTTGCGACTTATTCCGGTGCCACGGCACAAGATCCGTATAATGCGACAAATGATGCCGCCAAAATCGCCACCGCCGCCGCGGTTGAAACGAAACAAACCAAACGTGTATGCGCCGGATACGAACCCGGGCATGAAAATGACCCCGATTATTGTTGGCTTTGGGATTTCCCGGATTAAACCATAAAAAAATCGCCATTTGGCGATTTTTTTAATTTGCCGCCGTAACCGCGATTCTTTTGCGGCCCGTCGCACGGCGACGATTTAATACATCGCGACCACCCTTGGTTGCCATGCGTGCACGGAACCCGTGTGTGCGAATGCGACGTGTTTTTGACGGTTGATATGTTCTTTTAGTTGCCATTTCAAATCCTTTTGTGCGTATATTTAACCATACCTTTTGCAAAAAAGCAAATATTTTATTTACTTTTTATCAATCCCAATTTTTGCAACGCCAACACAACCAGGTGCCACGCGAACAACGCCGCAAATAAATTATAAAAAGGTAAAAATAATTCCATAAGTTTTCCTTTTGTTCTATTTTAACTGTATTACAAACAAATCGCTTTGTCAATCTGAATTTTGGTGTGCAAAATTTGCTTTATTTCTTGACCCGCGCGGTAAAAATTTGCTATGTTTTATATGCGAAAAACATAAGGAAAGTTTTATCATGTCAGAAATTGAAAATACAAACGAAATAAACACAATCAAAATTCCACAATCTTCGATTGAACATGAAATGCGGACATCGTTTTTGGACTATGCGATGTCGGTTATTGTTGACCGCGCGTTGCCTGATGTGCGCGACGGTTGCAAACCGGTGCACCGCCGTATTTTATATGTTATGAACGATGTCGCGCCGGCGACCAAGCCAACGGTGAAATCTGCGCGTATTGTCGGTGATGTTATGGGTAAATATCACCCCCATGGCGATAGTTCGATATACGAGGCCATGGTCCGTATGGGCCAAGATTTCTCTATGGGCGAAATGCTGGTCCAGGGGCAGGGTAATTTCGGTTCGCGCGACGGGGACAAGGCCGCCGCCATGCGTTATACCGAAGCGCGCCTTTCAAAACTTGGTGCGTCACTCATGGAAGATATGGACAAAGACACCGTTGATTGGCAACCGAACTTTGACGGAACACTCCAAGAACCGGTTGTTTTGCCGACCAAGTTTCCAAATTTCTTGGTCAACGGTGGTTCGGGTATCGCGGTTGGTATGGCGACAAATGTGCCGACATATAATTTGGGTGAAATTTGTAATGGAATTTTGGCGATTTTGGATAATCGGGAAATTTCCGATGATGAATTGTTTGGAATTATCCCCGGTCCGGACTTTCCGACGGGCGCGGTTATCATGGGGCGCACCGGCGCGTACAAGGCACATACGACCGGGCGCGGTTCGATAATTGTTCGCGCAAAAACACATACTGAAAAATTCCATGATCACGAGGCGATTGTTGTCGATGAAATCCCGTACCAGGTAAACAAGGCGCAAATGATTATCAAAATTGCCGAACTGACTAAGGATAAAAAGATAGAAGGTATTTCCGAAATTCGCGATGAATCGTCCAAGGAAGGTTTGCGTATCGTTATCGAACTGAAACGCGACGCGATTGCGGATGTGGTTTTGAATCATTTATTCCAATACACGGAAATGCAAACGAATTTCCCGGTAAATATGATGGCGCTGAACCGCGGGCGGCCGATGTTGTTTAATGTTCGCGGTGTGTTGGATGCGTTTATTGAATTCCGCGAAGAAGTTATTCGTCGCAGAACGATTTTCGATTTGAACAAGGCGCGTAATCGTGCGCACACATTGTTGGGACTTTCGGTTGCGGTTGGCAATTTGGACGAAGTTATTGAACTTATCAAATCGTCCGCAAATCCAGAGGAGGCGCGCATTGCGTTGGTGTCGCGCGGGTGGCGGGCATCGGATATTGAAAATTATATTCAACTTATCGATGACCCGAACACAGAATACAAGGACGGCATGTTCTATATGTCCGAAGACCAGGCGCGTGCGATTTTGGAATTGCAACTGCATCGGCTAACGGGGCTTGAACGCGACAAATTGCACGCGGATTTGGTGGAATTGGGTGCGCAGATTCGCGATTTGTTGGATATACTTGCGTCGCACGAACGCATTGTGCAAATTATTCGTGAAGAAACCGCCGCGGTGCGCGACAATTGGGCTTCGCCACGTCGGACGGAAATTTCTGATGCGGAAATCGACATTGATATCGAAGATTTAATTGCCCGTGAAGATATGGTTGTGACGGTTTCCAATACGGGCTATATCAAACGTGTGTCTTTGGATACATACCGCGCGCAAAAACGCGGGGGCAAGGGCCGCAACGCGATGTCGACCAAGGATGATGACTATGTGGTTCAGGTTTTCGTTGCAAACACGCATACACCATTGTTGTTCTTCTCGTCGCGTGGTTTGTGCTATAAATTAAAGACCTATAAATTGCCAGAGGCGGCCGCCGCGGCCAAGGGTCGGCCGTTGGTGAATCTGTTGCCACTTTCCGAAAACGAAACGATTACCGCGATTTTGCCGGTGCCCGAAGATGATGTGGCGGCGATAAAGGATTCCGGCAAAGAACACTTCCTTATGTTCGTGACGGCGTCGGGAACGGTGCGTCGTAATCGTATGGCGGACTTTGATTCAATTCGCGCGAACGGAAAAATCGCGATGAAGTTGGACGACGGCGACAGTTTGGTTTCTGTGTTGCCGTGCACCGAAGACCAAGATGTGTTTTTGGCGACCTATCGCGGGCGTTGCATCCGTTTCCCGGTTCCGGAAATTCGTATCTTTGCCGGCCGTAATTCAACGGGCGTGCGCGGTATAACGCTTGGGCGCGACGATCGCATTATCGGTATGTCGATGTTGAATCGCGGCGAATCTGATTCCGCGGTGCGTGCGGCGTATGTGAAACAAAGCCGCGCCGCGCGTCGTGCCGCCACCGGTATAGAAGAAGAGGCCGACAACGAAGAAGAAACAACGACGCTTGTCTTGGACGACGCGAAAATGGCGGAATTGGCGGCACGCGAAGAATTCATTTTGACGATTTCCGAAAATGGATTCGGCAAACGGACCAGTTCGTATGAATATCGCCTGACCCATCGTGGCGGTGGCGGTTTTGCAAATATCAAACTTGGCGGGAAAAATACCGCGGTCGCGGGTTCGTTCCCGGTTGCCCCGGACAACGATGTCATCATGGTGACGGACGGCGGTAAAATCATCCGCACGCCGGCATCGGACATTCGTATCGCCGGACGCAGCACCGCCGGTGTGACACTGTTCCGCACGGCGGAAAATGAAAAGGTTATGTCGGCAATATCCATTGAATCGGACGGCGCGGACGAAACCGAAACAGAAGAAGTGACGAATGGATAACGAATATTTTGCATCAATAAATTCTGTATCCCAAGAACTTGGGATACCGGCGTACACACTTCGTTATTGGGAAAAACAATTCCCATACGTTGTGCGCCCCGTTGCGGGTGCGGGCGGACGGCGGTATTATCGCGCCGAAATGGTTGCGCGCCTGCGCACGATAAAGGATTTATTGTATAACCGGGGGCTTACCATCGCGGGGGTCAAAAAAATGATACGCAGTGGTGAATTTTCTGCGATTGATTCGAATGCGTCTTGGACACCGGTGCCACGCCCACGGCCTGCGTTGCGTCCCGAACCGCGCGCGCAAAATTTTGACCCGGCGCCACGCATGCAAAGTGTGTATGATGATTTTATGAACGAACGCCCCACGGGTGCCACATCAATTGATTTAACAAAATTGGATATCGCGGTCGATTTATTGCACCAGGCGCGCGAACTGCTGAATTAAAAGGATTAGAAATGGCGGAAAAAATTAAAATGAACGGTATGACATATATGACTGAATTTGAAAGGGGGCTTTTGCCGCAAATTGCGGAATGCCCGGCGACGTTTTTACGTGCCCCGAATCCATCCGAAGAATTTATGCGTGCTGCCGTCTTTTTAAATCCGCATGTTTTGCGGTTTATTGATAACCAAAGTCACATGGTGCGCATGATTGCGGCAAAATTAGATTACACGACCGAACCGGTGATTCACGGAATCACGCCGGAAATTCGCGCGGCATTGAATAAAAAGAATACGCGCGGAATTATGGGTGCGGACCTGAATCGTCGTGAAATCGAAGAATACGCAAACGCGATGAACGTTATGAAATTTGGCTTTGCCGCCGAACACCTGTACCCCCGAAAAAGGTAAAAATTTACAATGATGAAAGCGATGACAGGGACGGATGCCCGCCTCCGCCGATAAGCATGAAGTGTTTTCATTGGGTGCGACCAATGCTACGGCGAGGCACTGAATTTTTCTAAATAAAAAATGCCTGACGGCATTTTTTATTAACCAAAATTCGTGGCAGGACATATTGTGCAATTCACGAACTAATGAAATCAAAGATTTATTGCGGTTTGGTAAAGAGATGAGGGTGTTTTTAAGTAAATTCTAATCAAAAAAACTGGTCATAGCGACCAGTTTTTTACTTATTTTTTCTGAAGAGTATTCCTCTTCGTCTTGTATTAGTTTCTTGTTTCAGTCTCTCTACTTTTTTTGCAGATTCCCTGGTGCCGTTTAATAATTCAATATGTCTGCTAACATTTGCTTGACCAAACACTGTATTGATGAAATTGTTAAGGGCTTTTTGTTGTTCCGCCAATTTTTCTGTTTTAAGAACTGTCGCAGGTGTAATCTCTATAGAATTTTGTTTACAAAGGTCAACCAGGGCCTTATCAATTTCGACAGCTTTATCTGTATAAGTAATTGATACAAAATCCTCACTTGGTTCCCAATCATTATCTTGGTGTTTGTATTTACTAAAAGCCATACCCATAACAGCCCCACGCATTGCATCTGTGTTTAAATTGTATGATGCTGAATACTTACACGAAAAAGCCGTTATATCGTCAGAATCAAGAGAAAAAACGCCGTAATAAACCTTGTGGTGTATATAGTCATTGTTGGATGTGACTTCAACTTTATTAAGCTCTAATTGTATGTTCTCTATTTTTCTCAATGATTGCAAAAGCAGTGGCACAAATAACTCTGTTTGTTCTTGCGTCAATTCAATTATAGTATCTTTTGCCATTTTTTATCCTTTTTGTGTTTTTATAACGGGAATCAATATAGCGCCGAAAAATACTTTTGTCAATATAAAAGTAATAATTGGAAAATGTTGCGAAAATAGCCAAAAACCCACTATTTTTCTTAAAAAGTTCGAGAATTGACATAAGGAGTGCGTTTTTACGGCTAATTATCTCGAACTGTTATGTTGATGGTGGAAAGGCTAGGTTTTCTTTGAAAAAATCGCTTTCTTTGTTCGTAAAAACGCCAAATTTGAACATTTGGCAGTCCCAACGGGAATGCTTCGCCACCTTGCCTCATTCGCTTTGCTCACCGGCATGCTTTCGCCTGCCTTTCGGCCACGGTTCGAACCCGTGCCCCACGGGTTCGATTCCAAGAAATACGATAAAAACAAAATTCGGCCAAGGCCGAATTTAATTTTTATGGCAGTCCCAACGGGAATCGAACCCGTGTTACCGGAATGAGAATCCGATGTCCTAACCGCTAGACGATGGGACCGGCGAAACAAGGTCCCATTGTCGTTTTGTCATTCTGGCGCAGGCCAGAACGATGGGACCGGCGAAACAGAACAATTTTAACCAATTTATTTTATTTTTCAACCTGTTTTGTTATTTCGCGTCATACCGCTGAAAAGCGGTATCTCCCCAGCGTTGCAGAGAATCGTTCCGCAACATGACCAACGGGATTCCGCGTGAAATCACCCACAAAAAACGCTGTGCGTTTTCTGCGGGGCCCGATACCGCGGAATGACGATTGCTTACTAACCACTACCCACTTACACTAACCACTAAAAATAACCCTTGCGTTTTTTTGGGTGTTGCACCACAATAGGATTGTTTGTATCGTGGGGGAAAAATCATATGAAAAAGTCAGAAACGCAAAATAATCCAATGCCAAAAACTTTACTCGGATTTTATTTTAAACGGTGTTTTCCGGGCCTATATAAATACATAATTTTATTTATGGTGTTGCGTTTTTTAAGCGGTTCAAATTTGGTAATATGGCCATATATTGAACGTTGGGCGGTTGCAATGCTTGAAGGCGCACCGATGGGGACAGCAATATTTTCGCATGTTTTACCTACTGTCGCTGTGATTGTTCTTCTGTTATTTAGTATTTCTGGTTCATTTGTAATTCGTCAACAAGTTGAATCTATTTTGATCCCGCATATGAATCGACGGATTCACACGGTATTGACAGATCACGCCCATATGCAATCTATGTCATTTTGGATCAATCGTATGGCCGGGTCCATAAATACGAATATTAGTTATTGTGCCGAGGGGGCGAAAACAATAATTACCAATATTTGGGCGATGTTTGTTAGATTGGTTATGTTAATTATCAATTCTTCATTATTATTCACGGTGAATAAGTACATAGCTGTAACATTTTTGTGCATGTTTGTTTTGCGTGCTGTTTGTGTATGGACATTGCGCAAACCAATTAAAAAATCTGCCGAGGCTCGTGCCGGGGCACAGTCGGCTCTTGTGGGCAAAGTTTTGGACGGTTTTACAAACAACACAGTTGTGCGCATGTTTGCAGCTGCAAGGAATGAACATGATTATCTTGAAAAACCACGCCAAGAATATGTTGATAAATCTCGTCGTGCACTGTTTTTCCAGCGTTTATCTTGGGCAATTCCAGACCTTTTTGAAAATATAATGTTCGGGTGCATGCTGCTACTTTGTGCGTTTTTATACGGTCGTGGAATGATGCAGATTTCCGATGTGGTTTATAGTATCGCTGTTTACAGCAATATTATGTGGACAATAAGCGCTTTAATTGAGGAAATACCAACTGTAATTGATGGCATGGCTTCGGCGAACAAGGGGTATAAAGAATTATCAACACCGTTGACAGTGGTTGATGCGCCGAATGCGCCGGATTTGGTTGTTAAACGTGGCAAAATCGAATTCAAAAATGTTTCGTTCAAATATAAAAATAAATATGTCTTGCGCGATTTGTCTTTGACAATAAAACCCGGCGAACGCGTTGGAATTGTTGGACCGTCGGGCGCGGGAAAAACAACATTGGTAAATTTGCTGATGCGGTTTTACGATGTGAAAAGCGGTGAAATTTTGATTGATGGAACGGACATTCGCACCGTTACGCAAAATTCTTTGCGTGAAAATATTTCGTTCATTCCCCAAGACCCCGCGATGTTCAATCGGACGATTCGTGAAAATATCGCGTATGGTCGCCCCGACGCGACATTGTCCGAAATCAAAAATGCGGCGCGTTTCGCATCGGCCGATAAATTCATCAGTGGCACTGAAAAGAAATACGATACACTGGTTGGTGACCGCGGAATAAAAATGTCGGGTGGTCAACGTCAGCGCATCGCAATTGCACGCGCGTTTTTGAAAGATGCACCAATTTTGATTCTTGACGAGGCGACATCCGCCCTTGACAGTGAAACCGAGGTTGCAATTCAACATTCGTTTGAAAAACTTTCGCATGACCGAACAACAATCGCGATTGCACACCGTCTTTCGACATTGCGAAATATGGATAGAATTGTTGTTTTGGACAATGGCAAAATTGTTGAATCCGGCACACATAATGCACTGTTGCGACGCGGTGGCGAATACGCACGCCTTTGGAAAATGCAATCCGGCGGATTTTTACAGGAAGAAAAATAAATCTTGTTGACCCGTGACACATTTTTTTAATAACATAAAAAGCATGAGGAAAATTTTATCTTTTATTATTGCGGTTTTACTTTGTGGTGGCGCGTTTGCGGCGGATTATCGTGCGGCACTGGTTGCGGATATGGACACGGGGCGCGTAATTTTTTCCGAACATGCAAACGATGCAAATTACCCGGCAAGTTTGACCAAGATTATGACATTGTATTTGACATTTGATGCGCTGGAACACGGGCGTTTGCATTTGGATGATTATTTGATTGTGTCGCAAAGTGCCGCCGCTGCGCCGTCTGTGAAACTGGGGCTTGCCGCCGGTTCCAAGATTCGTGTCGAAGATGCGATAATCGCACTTGCGGTGTACAGTGCGAATGATGTCGCGCGGGTTTTGGCCGAAAACCTTAAGGGCGGCAAAGAGGGAACATTTGCATCATTGATGACGCGTGTCGCGCGTGAAATCGGTCTGTCACACACAAATTTTGAAAATTCATCCGGTTTGCCGGACTACGACCATTTATCCACCGCGCGTGATATTGCGTTGCTGTCCATGGCGGTTTATAAGCATTTCCCACAGTATTGGAAATATTTTGGAATAAAAACGTGGACCTATAACGGAAAAACATACACGAACGGAAATCGATTGTTGGAAACATATCCGGGGTGCGATGGTATGAAAACGGGCTATACGGATAAATCAAAGTATTCGTTGGTTGCAACGGCGGCGCGTGGGGGGCATCACTTGCTGTCGGTTGTATTGGGGGCGGAAAACAAAGATGTTCGTGCGACGGTATCAACGCGGCTGTTGAATCGTGGTTTTGAAACATATGGTATCGGTGCGGCGGCGAACTATACCGTTGAACCCGCGCCCGTGACATCGCCCATCGTCCAAAAATACGCGGACGATGCACCAAGGGTTGCGCCGGTGAGCACACCGACCTATGCGACCGGCGGTGTTGGTGTTCAATTTGGTGCGTTCGGCAGTACGGATTCCGCAAACGCGATGATTGCGCGTGTTAAAAATGCGACCGGTGCGACCGCGCATTTGGAACCGAACGGCGCGGGGCTTTATCGTGTGCGTGTGACGGGACTTTCCGAATCCGCGGCCCAAAACTTAAAAAATCGCGCATCGTCCGCGGGAATTGATTGCTATGTGTTTCATTGATTGATATTATACGGTTATGAATCCAAAGATTGAAAAACTTATTAAACAATTTGCAAAACTGCCACGTGTGGGAAATCGGGCGGCGCAACGCATTGTGTTGGCACTTTTACAGGATAAAACCGGTCGCATTGAAAAATTGGTCGAAGCATTGGTTGATGCAAATGAAAATATACATGCATGCCCGGTGTGTGGGGTGCTGACCGATAGGGGGACGGAAAAATGCGAATACTGTCGCGATATGCGGCGTGCGAATAATATACTGTGCGTGGTGCGTGATTTATCGGATGTTTGGACACTTGAAAAATCGGGCGTGTTTGGCGGACGTTATCATATAATTGGCGGGTTGCTTTCGGGTGTGGCGGGAATTACACCCGAAGATTTGAATTTGGCAAATTTATCGGCGCGAATTGCGGACGAAAAAATCACGGAAATTATTTTCGCATTGCCAAACACTATCGAAGGCAAAACGACCCAGCAATATATTATGTCGATAATTGATAAAGAAAATATAAAGTTTTCTGAACTTGCGTCGGGTGTGCCGTTGGGTGGCGAACTGGATTACATCGATGACGGTACATTGTCGTTGGCGTTTGGGGGGCGGCGCACAATATGATGGATAAAATTTCATCTTTGCCACCGGTGTCGGAAATGATGCGCGATGCGGGGTTGGAACCGAAAAAGCAATTCGGCCAAAATTTTTTGTTTGACCTAAATTTAACCGGCCGTATCGCGCGCGCCGTGCCAGATTTAGAACACACAACAATTATCGAAATTGGTCCCGGACCGGGCGGTCTTACACGGGCGTTGTTACACGCGGGTGCGCGACGTGTAATTGCAATTGAAAAAGATAAAACCACTGAACCAATTTTGTCGCAAATTGAATCCGCCGCAAATGGTCGGTTGCAAGTTATCTATGATGATGCATTGCATGTCGATATGAAAAAAATTGCGGGCGGTGAATTTTCCATTTGTGCAAATTTGCCTTATAATGTCGGCACGGAATTATTGGTAAATTGGTTGCAAGATATTGCGAACGGCGTACCAATAAAATCAATGACACTAATGTTTCAACGCGAAGTTGCGGAAAGAATTGTTGCAAAAATGGGTGATAATGCGTATGGACGTTTGGCGGTTTTAACGTCGATCGTTTCGGACGCGAAAATTTTGTTCGGTGTGCCGTCAACCGCATTCGTGCCGCGGCCGCGGGTTGAAAGTGCGGTTGTGCAAATAATTCCGAACGCCGCAAAGATAAAGAAAATAGAAAACATTTCGGCGCTTGAAAATTTAACCGCAAAACTTTTTGGAATGCGGCGAAAAATGATTCGCGGAATTATGCGCGATGTTGATTGGGAAAGTTTTGGTTTATCGGGAACGGAACGCGCCGAAGATTTAACGGCGGAAAAATTTCTTGAACTTTCAAAAAAACTTGTTGCATAAACACCGCAAATTTTTGCTATAATAAACTGCGAGTCGTACGGAGAGAGAATTGTCTTTATCGGTCCTGATATTTTTTGCGATGATTTTTGTGCTGGTGTTCTTGCTGCGCACGTTGCGTGTTGGGGCATTGGTTGCATTTTTGGTCGCCGGTATGATATCAGGACCATATATTTTGGATTTGTTTCAACTGAATTCTACATGGACATTTCTTGGCGATCTTGGAATTTTATTTTTGTGGTTCACCATCGGTTTGGAAATAAATATAAAGCGGCTTTGGCAAATGCGTCGAACAATTTTTGGTTTTGGCGCGACCCAGGTTTTAATGGTTGCAATGATGTTGTTTCCAATTCTGTTTGGAATGACAACATGGTCGGTGATTGGCACGATCACGATTTCACTTTTGTTCGCGATGTCCAGTACGTCCGAAGACCTGCAATTACTAACCGACCGTAATCAGTTGAACACGACCATGGGACATCAAACTTTTTCAATTTTGTTGTTCCAAGATTTGTTGTCGATTCCGCTTCTTGCCATGTTACCGGTGTTTGCCGGGCGTTCTTTCAACCTTGGGGCAACATTGATTGATGTCGTGGTGACTTCGGTCACATTGATTTTTGGTGTTGTTATAATTGGTCGGTTTGTTTTGAATCCGGTGTTAAAACGCGTGGCAAAATTAAAATCCAAAGAGGCATTTTTACTTGCCATCATGTTAAACATCGCACTTTGGGCGGTGTTGATGAACCTTTTGGGATTGCCGACGGGACTTGGTGCATTTTTGGCGGGTATGCTAATGTCTGAGACAATATACAGTCACCAGGTTCGCGCAGAAATCGACCCATATGCATTATTGTTTTTGTCGTTGTTCTTTATATCGCTTGGGATGGGATTAAATCTTGAAGTGCTGATGCGGAATTGGTATTTGGTTATTGGCGGTATGGTTGGATTGGTTTTTATAAAATTCTTTGCGCTGTTTATGGTGTCGCGCGTGCGTGGCATTCCGGTTTTTGATGCGCGCCTTATCGCATTGGTGTTAAGCCAGGGCGGCGAATTTGCGTTGCTGATGTTTCAGACAATGAAAACCAGTGGCATTTCCGCCGTGCCCGCCGCGGACCAAGAAATTTTGACCGCGATAATAATCTTATCTATGGTATCAACGCCGTTCTTGCTAACCTTGCACGATAAAATTTTCCGTTCGAAAAAAATGTTTGCACGTTCGCGTATGCGCCAATTAAACGCAACCGAGAATGAAACAAAACCCGAAGTTTTAATATGTGGTTTCGGTCGTGTGGGGCAAATAATTGCGCATGTTTTGCGTGCGCGAAAAATACCATACGTCGCACTTGATTTGGATGTAAACGCGGTCATGCTTGGGCGTGAACATGGGTACAATGTATTTTATGGCGACAGCACGAATCACACGGTTTTGCGTGAATTTGGTTTGGCATCGCGTCGCGTGCGTGCGGTTGTTGTTGCACTTGATAACGCGGCAACCGCGCGTAATGCGGTTTTGACAATAAGGGGCATCGCACCAAAGGTGAAAATTTTTGCACGTGCGCGCAATTTGTGTGAATCACGCGCACTGACCAACGAAGGCGTCGAAGAAGCATGGCCGGAAACAGTGGAATCTTCGTTGATGTTGGCGCACGGGGTTTTGGAAAAACTTGGTGTATCCGATGAAATAATTTCCCGCACATTGCAAGAAATGCGCAGTGAAAATTATTCGAAACTTGATAGCGCAATCGCGGCGAAAAATAATTAAAAAAATCACCACGCGCACGTTGTTTTTATGTTTGCTTTTATTTATCTATCTTGCTATATTGTGCAAAACCTTTACAAAGGAAAGAAAAATGAAAAAATCACTGTGGGCAATTATCGCGATAATCGCAATCGTTCTGATTGACCAAATTACCAAGGGCGCATTATTGTATCTAATAACCGGTTCGGCATTTGTTTGGGGCGCGGCGTGGACCGTTGTTCCGGTGCCATATTTAATGCGGCACGTGACGAACTTTTTTAATGTTGTGTTCACATGGAATCCGGGCACGGCATTTTCGCTGTTTCGCAATTTCGGTGATAATTTACCGATGATAATGACAATTGCAACGGGTGCGATAATTGCATTGATTTTATATTACCTGTTTGCGCGTGCGAAAAATTATGAACGCATACCGCTTGTTCTGATTGCGGGTGGCGCACTTGGTAATTTCGTGGACAGGTTGCGTTTTGGCGCGGTAATCGATTTTTTGGACTTTCATATTGGTGGCGCGCATTGGCCGGCATTTAATGTCGCAGACAGCTTTATTACCGTTGGTGTTTTGCTTTACATTTTGAATTGGTGGTTGGCGCGCCGTCGTTGTATGCGTAATTTAAAAGGATAAAAAATGGTAAAATTTCTTGATAACAATAATTCGGGGTTTGCGGCATGGAACGCAAACCGTAATGCAACCGCAAAACCAAAATCCAAGTTCGGCGGATTTTTGTGGTGGTTCATTTTGTTCATCGGGTCATGGTGGTTGATAAGTATGTGGACATCGCCAAAGAACGCGCCCGCACCGACCGATGCAGATGTTGCGATTATTTCGGCAACCACCACCGATACGCCGGCGCGCGAAATTTCATCGGATAAGATTGTTGCAAATGTTCGTGGACTGCGCATTTCAAATGTTGCATTGACGGACTTTGCGGCGACATCGGATGTGGAATCCGAACGCGTAAAATTGCTTGGCGCGGAAAACGATTTTTTGGAGGTCGGTCTGAACGCAACCGGCACAACCGCGCCCGATGCAAAAACTTCATGGTTTGATTTTTTTCCACTTTATGTGGACGCTGGTCCAGACACAAACCTTAACGCAAGGTATTATGAAATGACATGGCGCAATTCTGACGGTGTTGTGTTCACACGTGACATAACCGTTGATGGGTACTTGGTCACGATTACCGACAGTGTCCAAAACAATACCGCGCGCGATATTTCCTTTGCGCCGTATGCGCGCATTGTACGTGGGCCCGCGCCTTCTTCGGCGGGCGTTGCAACGGGTGCGGTGACGAATACAAATTCGCGCGTGCGCTATGTTGATTGGGGCAAAATGGCCAAGAAATCTTATGTCTATTCCACGACAAATGGTTTTATTGGGTTTGCAGACCAATATTGGCAAACAATCGCAAACATAAAATCGCCCGACCAAACGATGCGCGTGAAATCAATCGCGGATAAATATGTTGCGGATTCCACCGCGGCGCCGATTGTCGTTAAACCGAACGACACCGGTGTTTTCACAACGACGGTTTTTGCCGGCCCCCGTGAACAACGCGTTTTGGATACGGCGGAAACAACGATTCCCGGAATTGGTGAAACATTGGATTACGGGTGGTTTTGGTTCTTTGCACGGCCATTGCTTTGGGCGTTAAACATTTTGAATTCGTTCGTGATGAATTACGGCGTTGCGATAATTTTACTAACGATATTATTGCGATTGCTGATGTGGCCACTTACGCGTAAATCGTACGTGTCGTCGATAAAGATGCAACAGATGCAGCCGGAATTAAAACGCATACAAAAACTTTACGCGAACGACAAAGTGCGTTTGCAAATGGAAATGATGAACCTGTATCGCACGCATAAAACTTCGCCTATGTCGGGTTGTTTGCCGATGCTGATTCAGATTCCGATTTTCTTTGCACTTTACAAGGCACTGCTTGTTTCGGTAAATATGCGGAACGCGCACTTTTTGTGGATAAGCGATTTGGCGGCGATGGACCCGTACTTTATCTTGCCGATACTTATGGGCGCGACAATGTGGTTGCAACAATACCTGCAAACCGGCCGCACAAAAAACACCGACGGTAATGATGCGATGGCGCAAACAGGCCGCATGATGAAATGGTTGCCAATTATATTTACGATAATGTTCGCATGGATGCCGGCGGGATTAGTTCTGTATTGGACGGTATCAAACATTTTTGGCATAGTCCAAACATACATCATCAAACGCAGGTTGAATACGAAGTAAAAAACGCCCGTCGTTATGACGGGCTTTTTCATTCCGATAACGCACGATAAAGCGCATCAGGCGTTTGTATAAACGGTGCGCGCATTTTAATTGCATCTTTGGCCATATTGACACAGGTCCAATTTTTTCGCGGGAAATTTCGTGGCAAATCACACGGCACATAAACAAAGCACCAACCGTATTTGCGAAGCATTTTCATATCCCGCGCCCGCAGAACAATTTTTTCAATATGTCCATGCGATATGAATTGATATAGTGTAAATTTCGCGCGCCCACGCACGATAACCGCACAGTGCCGAAATTTTTTACAAAATATATTTGGTAAAATTTTTGAAGATTTTTGTGCAAACCCAATAATAACCATATTAAAATCCTTTTCGTTTATTCAATCCAACCCTTGGCGCGGGCGGCCGCATCAATAACGCGCATCGCCGAATCCCACACGGCGGCGGCATGATTTTCACGCCAAATATATTGGTGTGGTGCGCGCCGGCGATCGCCAAATTCTTTGATAACCGACAATTGTTCATCGTTTAATTTTCCCGCCAAATAAAGTTTCGTAATCATCGTTTCAACATCAACCAATTCGCACACGCGCCGTGTCGCCGCATTACCGCGATATTGCCCAATATCATTACGCACAGATTTCGAATACAAAAACCAAAACCATATTTGTTCTGCGCTTTGAAATTTTTCCGGTGTTATATTGACTTGTGAATTATTCATTATAATTTCTCCTTTTTTTCTAATTCCTTTTAATATATAAAGACCCGATTGAGTTCAGTAAATAACTACAACCATAAATTGAAACAAAGTGTGAATTAGCGATTCGTTCAGTGTTTATGAAAAAATTCCTGCGAATCGATAAACCTTTGTTTTTTATAAAAGGGGGCGATGCATACGCATCGCCCTCTCTCTACTATGGCAAATGATTTTTTTGCTATGTCATGTTAAAACCCTTTGGTTAAAAAAACCGCCATGCGGCGGTTTAGTTGTTTTTATAATCTGTGCGCTAAAACACAATCGGCGGGAAACAATCACCACCCGTATTCGGACAGCAATTAAACCCTTGGTCACCCATGTCGGTGTATGTTTCACCCGGACAGCATCCATTTGCATCCGGATTCGCACCACCATCACATGTGATAACAGATGTATTTTGTTGCGCCGGCGCGGCGGGAGTTTCCTTTTTGAACGGATTCTTTATAGTTCCATCCGCATTATATTCAAGTCCAAGAACCTGGGTATTATAGTCAACGGTATTCGCACCTGTGGTATAATCTGTTTTCTGCACACCCATTTGTTGCTGGTTTTGGAACACCGCTTCTTGCCGTGCATTATTGATTGCATCGTATGTACCAAGCGAACGGCAATAAAAATCTACAGTATTGAAGTTATAACCACGTTCTTCCATTCGGGTCTTTTGGCTAAAATCTGCAACAAATGCGCCTGTTCCTTTGCCATTTTTATCCGTTGATTCTCTACAAAAATCGCGTATGTTTTCAACCAACATAGAACGAACCTGACCGATTAATTCCTCGGTTGATTGCTTCTCTGTACTTAATTTTTGTGCTATTGGCCCTCGTTTCGATTCTGGGTAAGCCTTGATGGCACATTTTTTACCCCCAGCGGTATCCGGGTCCCCACATGTCACAAATAAATCAACCGGTGAAAATACGGTAATACGTGTCCCCGCGGCAATTGAAAAAGGTGGTGTTGTGTTATCCATAATATCGACCAATAACTTTGTTGCTACATTATTCCACGCGGTGATAATTTCATTTTTGGCCAGTTCGGACGAACGCACCGTTCCACTTTGAACAACGGTATTATTATCCAAATCGATCTGATTCACAAATGCATCAGACACCGGTGCAATCAAATTCACTGCCGCCGGCACAATAGCGGTCAGCATTGGCATAATAAATTGTTGCAAATAATCCGTACTGCCGTGCCCCGGGACACCCTTGCGTCCTTGGGAATCCGCCGAAAACGGTTGTTTTCCTTCCTCGGTAAAATTAAATTCCACACCATCGGGACGGATAAATTGATACCATTGTATTTGCATACGACCAACGGCCTTGTATGGCCCCGGCAAATCACCCGTCACATACCCCAACATCAATGTCCCCGTTGGAATAATCACTGTGCGACCATTATCGGAATAAACATTCCTGTCGACCGTTGCACGTACCGGCAAACCACCTTCTAACATCGTTTTATCTGCCTGAATATCCGACACAATTGTTGCGGGAATTGGTTTATATTGACGCAATACAAACGTCCGGTCATATGGCATAGATGAAAATACACCACTTTTTTCACCGGAACCCAAATACATTTGTTCTTCCACGACATTCGGTGTCAAATTTACCCGTGCCATTCCGCCCATGCCACTCGATTGACGTTGCGCAACCATGGTGGCAAGTTCCGCATCCGTCAATTGCCGTGCCCGATTTCCGCGATTCTTTACCGAACGCGCGCCCAATGCGGGTAATTGGTCCGTAATGGTCAAACGAATATGTTCCGCATCCGACCCAATACGCCGCGCCGGATTATTTATATCCATAATATAACCCGTATCCGGATTATAAATTCCGGTCGGCGTTTTACAATTCACATCGGAAAACGGGTGATAGTAATACGCACCGCCGTCGGGCCTTATCCAACCCGCATGTACGCCGGATATATTGTATCCCGGAAAAGAAAATTCCGAACAACCCGTCCCCGTCATAGAACCGGTGGGCGTTGCGGCAACCGTTGGATCCGGCCAATCATATGTCGGCATTTGCGTATTATTAAAATCAAATTCCGGCGAAATATCGTCCACATCTTTTTCAAAATCATATGTTGGCTGTGGTTCAAAAATCGGGTCGGGTTCATATGTCGGTTCGGGTTCCGGCGCGGGTTGTATCTTTAACGGTTCACGCGCACCAATAACAATAGTAATTGCGTTTGGTTCGTCACGTTCCACGCCCGTGGCAAAGTCCGTCCATTTAATCGCAACATCAACATTGGTAATGGTAATTGGATGTTCGGGTTTGTATTTCAACCGTATTTTGCACGGCATATCCGCATCGATAATAGTATTTTCATTTGTGCATGTTTCGGTTGCCGAAATTCCCGCGGCATCGGTCGTATCACCATCAACCACAACATTTACATCCGTCACCTGAACACGCGTATTCGCCGACACAGTATATTCAATTTCGCGCGATTCACCAACATCCGTATCAACCCAGTCAATCGGTTCGTTCGGCGACACAATCAGTTCCGGCGTGACCGCCACAGGTGAATCAACGATTTCAACCTTTTTTGTATCCTTGCCCCGCGTTAGCATCACGAACAACGCAACCACAACAATGATTGCCACAATAAGCAAGAACCATTGCAACCCACGCGGCGAAGAATCATTTTCCATACTCATTACCAATTTCCCCTTGCAAAATAATTATTGAATCCGCACGACCTGGCAACTGGCGCCACTAAACTTTAACAATTGGTCACACAATTGCTGCGCGGTATCAATATCAGGCATCGGTCCAATACGCAACCGGTACAGCCGCGCCGCCGAAGATGTCGCCCCAAGTTCGCCAACGCCTTCTTCGTCAACGGCATAAAACACGCTGTCTTTATATTTATTCAATAAACCTTTGCCGTCATTACCACTGAACCGTGCAACCAATCCGGCCCAGTATTCATCCAATGCTTTGACACTGCTGTCCGACCGCAATTCAACGGCGACACCACCTTGGTTGCTGGTAATAAGTGGTATATTCGAATTCGGCAAATAAGACCCCGCGGTCACGCGTTCGGTTGGCATCATACTTATGCCACGCGTGCCATTGCCCATGGCCGGCGTATCATACGTGCCATACATCATTGCACCCGTATTCATCGGCATCGCCGGCATGGTCGGCAACACCGCGGCATTTGGCACATTGCTAATATACGTCGGACTTGCGGTAAGATTTCCATATCCCGCATTTATCGCGGTCATATTGTCGGCATAAATCATATTATTCAGTGAATTGCCCGACATCATACTTTGTGCGACATTCGCCTCGGCCAATGCCATCACACTTGCGGTGTCGGCAATCAAGAACGGTTTTGCGCGCTTTTTAATACAAACAATGCGTTGCCCACTGCGCAGAACCATATCGCCCACGGCCTCTACAATAAGCAACCGACCATCTTGACCATCGGTGCGGAACCCGACCGGCGATTCGCCGCCTTCGACCAACAATGACACCACGGGACGTTGCGTCATTGAAATAACCTTGTCGCCAAAGTCAATATACGTGAACACACGGTCGCGCCATACGCGTTCTGGCGCAATTACATAGTCGTCCGGATTCGGCACAAAAATATCCAAATCGAAACGGAATTCCGACGGGTCAATCTTCATTGTTTTAATCCAATCGTAATCTTCACCATCGACACCGATGCTGGTGCTTTTTGTATTTGTGTTTTTAAATATGGAATTCATCGCCCCCCCACTTGGTGTGGTTGCCGCGCCCGCCATGGGCAAACGGGCATTGCCATCCAAAACAACATCAACCTGGGAATAGGTAATTTCGGACGCGTTCGACGGTTCACTGCGCAGATAGAAAGTATAAACATTTCCCGACTTTCCCGTCACAATCAAATTTGTATCCGACCCCATATTGTCCGGCTTTGGCGCAATATAAAGTGTTCCTCCACCTTGTTTCCCATCGATTTGAAACAAGTCATTGTTTCCAACCTGGGCGTCTTCAATCTGTTCGCCCTTTGGCAAATTGACCATCGTCACCATACCATTACGCAATTTCACCGGCAACACAACTCCGGGTTCCCACGCAAGTTGCGCGTATCCGGGTTTCAAACTGCCACTTGCCATATTTGCGTTTGGATTATCCCACGCGGCCTGAATGCCATAATCAGTGGCCCACGCGCCCGATGCGACAACACCTGCGCAAATTGCAAATCTAAAAATCCAAAGTGCTTTCATTTTTCCCTTCCTTTTCTTTGCGTATTTATTTTGATATCCAATTCAACGGGTCGTTCCCGTTCAACACCGTGTATTCCCTGACTTTCAATCCCAACGGATTATTAAGGCGTTCGATCCAATCAATAATCCTGTCGTTATCCTTGGCCAAAACAACACGAATCTTATAGTCCTTTTTATTTGTCGGCCCACTGTTTGATTCACAATAATATCGTATCGTCACGGTATATGTGTCTTCCTTTAATACCAACGGCGCACCAATAAATGTGACGGGGCATGTAAACGCAAAATCCGGATAGTCACCAATAATTGCGTTATACATATCGGTCTGTGTAAATGCCTTGTAAACCGTGGGCGTGGACCACATTGCAACAACGCCACCTTCGTTGCCCCACTTGCGCCGCATAATGGAAGTATTGCGTTCCACTTCGTTCCGGGCGCGGACATATTCCATAACGAACGCCTTTTTATATTCGTCCACGTTTTCATCACTTGCCGGCAATTCAGTAATTTGAATACTTGATGAATTTGCGGGCTTGGTCGTGATAAAGAAAATTTCGGGTCGATTTAGTGGAAACATTTTCCCCAGTGTCATAAACAATACAAACAACACTACCGCCATTCCGGCGAATACAAACACAACCAATCTGGACAACAAAACAGGCGGTTCTATGCGGTGTTGCAAGGTTCCTCTCCTAAACGTTTTTTTTGATTGTAGAAAAAATCTTGCAACCAATGCAAGCAAAAAAATGAAAAAAAGCACTTGACCCGATTCGACGAAATTTAGTAGCCTGGTATTAAAGAAATAGTTGTGTTTGTGTGCAAATACACGGAAACCGGGCTTTCCGGCGCGAAAGGAAGGGAACGAAAACATGAAAGTTTTAACGTCGAGAGTTGTTGTATCTGCGATAGCGTCGTTTATTGCGTTTGCAATTGTGCCCGCGATTGCTACCACACCAGAGGCTGATTTCAAAACTGTGACGTCCAAGGCATATGTTGATTCATTAATATCCAATAATGATATTTCGGGTCACAAGGTTAATGGTGTTGCATTGTCGAATTCGAATATAACACTTTATGGCCGGTCATCGACGGGGGCAACCACCGCAGCCAAAGCGGTCAAGGTTTATAATAGCGCCGAAGGTGACGTCACCATTGGTGCGCTTTCCACCGGTATGGTAATTGTTGTAAAACCGACATACACGGCAACAACGACCGCACCAACGACACTTAATGTAAACAGTCTTGGTGCCAAACCTATGCGATACAACGGTGCGGCGATTACCGTCGCCGATGCGGCAAAGGTTTGGAACAAAGATAATCCGTCTATTTGGGTATATGATGGAACAAATTGGAATTTTGCCGGCGGTGGTAAAGGCGCGGATAATCTGGTGTGGGGGGCATCTGAAACCACGTCAACAAATGCGTATGATACAACATTTGTTGGTGATACGGGTGCAACGGCAAACGCATGGCCGGCCGCCGATAAAACAAAAATTGTTGATACGTCCGCCCTTGCCAACGCATTGGCATTGAAACAAAATAAAATTGATGCACAAAATACAAGTTTGATTCCTGGACAACAGGTTATAAACGGTGTCCCCAGCAGTGTTATTGCGCCAACCGACGCACCTGGTGTGGTGCAACAGGTTGCACTTTGGGACGCGGATGGTGGGGATTCTGCGTCATGGGATCTCGAAACTGCGTATGGTGTTGCAACCGAAAGAAGTGCGGTTCGTCAATCTATTCCAACGGTTGGTTCTGTGGAAGTGGGGCTTGCATTGAAACAAAATAAACTCCCGGCAAAAAATACGGGAGATTTGGCACCAAAGGGGAATCAGGCCGTTGTATTGGATACCGCCGGGAATCCATCAAATGTTTATACGACCGCAGGTAAAAATTTGGCTTTAACCGCAAGGCCTGCTGCACAAAAAGTTATGAACTATGTTGATGGCACAACGACGCTTTCCACGTTTGCCACCAACCAAGGCCTTACCCAAGCACAGGTTAAATCTGCCCTTGTTTCATTGGAATTGTTAAAAGATGTGTATAGTGAAATAAACGCCAAAATCACGAACAATTCTCTGCCGACGGGGACGACCGGTACGGTTGTTACATATAATGGCACAAATGCCCAAACCGGTGTTCAACAATTTACCGAAACCGCAATTGTGGATGCACCGGACTATACGGGAACTGGTGGATCGCTGGTAAACGGTGATTCAATTACTTCGGTTGAATATGTCGAAAATGCACTTGCCACCAAACAACCGATAATTCAACCGTCAACCGTTAACGGCAAAACACAAATTGTGGTAAAACCGGCGTACGGCGGGAATGCTGGTGAAATCGGGTATTTGACGTTGGACACGTCGTCTTTGACAACCGGCAACGATTCCACCGTTCCGTCATCGAAACTTTTAAATACCCTATTAGGCGGAAAATACGATACAGACTATATATTGGATACGGGGGAAACGGATATTTATGCAAGTGATTATAGTGGTGCGCCGTCATGGGCAACAAAGTCTGGTACCGCAAATTTATACCGTTTTCCAGGCGCTGTGAATGGTGACAATTGGGCTTCCAAAGTTTTATACGCGTGGTCCAGTAAACAACACGTCCCAACAATGGACACATTGGCAAATTCACTTGCGGGACTTTATGACGCGGTGGGTGATTTGGTTGATAATCAGATTCTAGATTACGGTGAAACTGGTTCAGATCTTTTTAGTGCATCTGTTCCTGTTCCAACACAAATCGAATATGCTGGTGCCCAATTCCTTGGCGATGGTAACCAATTGTTCTGGTTGCCACAATTGGCGAGTAATGGTGTCCAAGAAGCAACACAGTTGCTGAAATATTATTCGAACAATAAAATTGTTCCGTCGATGGATGAATTGGCATATGCGTTGGATGGTGTTTTACAAACACATGAAACCGCCGAAGAATGGCAAGCAGTCGCATCCGCGTACCATGTCGGAGACATACCTCTTTTTATGATTAGAGATAAACGCGAGACAGATGCAAATGTTAGGAGTTTCTATAGAAGTGGGTATTTGCAAACATTTGCACCAACATTGGATGCCTTGGCGGAAGAATCGTTTAGGCTGTACAAATTGATAGATGCAAAGCAAGATAGGTTATCCGGTACCAGTGGCAACCTTGTCACATATGGCACGACGGCGGGTTCAACCGGGTCCAAAGCAATTGCAACCAGTATAAGTAATAATGCCAATACGGTGCCGAATACACAGGCAGTTTACAATGCCGTAAATGCGCGACAAAATGTAATACCGGTCGCTGGCAAATATCGTTCATCAAACACGGCAACAACTGATACAACCATATCTGATTGGACCGCCACAAATATCAAGGGAACCGCACTGGTGACCAAGCCAACATCTTCGAACGGTGTTGTTGGCGAGCGCAAGATTTTTGAGGCCGGCACTACATATACGAACGATGCTGCAACAAATATACAAATCGCGACAATTGGTGCGGTTATGGAAAACACGGTCACAAAAAGATGCGTCGGATATAAACCCGGTACGCTCCCCGCAAATGAAAACGCCAGCACGTGTTGGCTTTGGGAATTTGTAAGCAATTCTGCCGATTCTGGCAGATGTATCGCGGCGGGCGATCGTTGTCGCGACGGCAGTGATTGTTGTTCAGGGAATTGTGTCAATGGTTTGTGTTCTGCTCTTGGTTTTGACGACAGGGACGGTGAATCCGTTGGTAGTAAATCGTAATTTGTATGTTTTATTATGCCCGGGGCGCCAAATTCAAATTTTCGGTGCTTCATCACATAAAATTCCACTTGCAAAAATGTGCTAAAAAAATTATAATATTTGCGCTTGATTTTTCGTGATTTTGTTGCTAACCTATCGCGGAATATCGGAATGCTTTCGGACCAAAGTGGCGTATTTCGGGCACAAAGGGGCATGGTTCAATGGTAGAACATCGGTCTCCAAAACCGCGGATGAGGGTTCGATTCCTTCTGCCCCTGCCATAAAAAATGTGGGTGGACATTGCGATAAAACAAAGGGTACTGGTGCGTCTTATGAAAAAAATAATGGAATTTATACGTGGGGTGCGGGCCGAATGGTTCAAAATTACATGGCCAACCCGGGCGGATGTCGTGCGTGCAACAATCATGATTATTGTGTTTTCTGCACTTGCGGCGTTATTCTTTTTTGTGGTGGACAGTATCTTAAACGCACTGGTTGGGTGGATTTTCTAAAACGATTTGCCGAAGGGGAATGCATAATGGATGATAAAATGCAAAGGTTTGTTGTAAATGTTCATACGGGTTGCGAAGACAAGGTCGCACGCAGTATGCGCGAACAGATTGATAAACGCCGCCTTAATGCGTATTTTGGCGAAATTATGGTGCCGACACGCGAAATTACCGAAATCAAGGGCGGTAAACGGGTCAAGGTTGATAAGAAATTCTTTCCGGGCTATATCGTTGTGCAAATGATTATGAACAACGAAACCTTTTCGTTGGTGAAATTGTTGCCACATGTAATTATGTTTCTGGGGGCGCGGCAAAAACCAATCGCGGTTAGTGAAGAAGAGGCGCGTCGCCTTATTAAACAGGTCGAAGAGGGCAGCACCGTTCCCGATGACATCACATACGATGTCGGCCAAGAAGTCCATGTTATCGATGGGCCTTTTGCGAACTTTAACGGTGTTATATCCGAAGTTGATAATGTAAAACAAAAAATGACCGTGAACATTTTGGTCTTTGGCCGCGAAACAAGTGTTGCGCTTGATTTCGAACAGGTCGAACGGGTTTAACCGGTTTTGTAAAATCGGCGGGCGTGTGCAAGGCGCGCAAAAAACAAATCGTGGTGGATGCGCCACATCGAACCACGAATCCAAAAACAAAAAGGATGAAAAATGGCAAAAAAAGAACTAAAGGGGATTGTTAAACTGGTCGTCCCCGCAAAACAGGCAAATCCTGCGCCACCAATCGGGCCGGCGTTGGGTGCGGCGGGTGTGAATATCGCCGAATTCTGCAAACAATTTAACGACAAAACGTCTGACAAAGAACCGGGTATGCCGATTCCGTGCATTATTACCGTCTATACGGACCGCAGTTTCGAATTCATTATGAAATTGCCGCCGGTTTCGTATTATATCAAAAAGGCGTTGAAATTGAAAATCGGTTCTCATAAACCGGGCCGTGATTTTGTTGGCACCATTACCAAGGCGCAAATCAAAGAAATCGCGGAAAACAAAATGCCGGATTTGAATTGCTCTACCATTGAATCTGCGATGAATATCGTTGCGGGTCAGTGCCGTTCAATGGGCGTCAAGGTGGAGGATTAAGCCATGAGAATTACAAAAAGACAAAAAACGTGGGCTGAATTGGATACTGCAAAGGCGTATTCTTTTGCCGATGCAATTGAAGCGTTGCGGAAGTATTGTTCGAAAAAGTTCGATGAAACTTGCGAAATATCTGTGCGTCTTAATGTTGACGTGGCCAAGGAAAATATCCGTGGTATGTTGTCACTGCCGAATGGCACGGGCAAAAAGGTGCGTGTTGCTGTTTTCACAAATGATAAGCAAGATGATGCGAAAAAGGCGGGGGCCGATGTCATTGGTGGCGAAGATTTGATTGAAAAAGTTGCCGCCGGTGAAATCAATTTCGACCGTGTTATCGCAACACCGGAAATGATGCCGAAAATGTCAAAGGTTGCGCGCGTTTTGGGCCCCAAGGGTTTGATGCCGAATCCAAAACTTGGAACGGTGACGAACGATGTCGCGGCGGCGGTGGCAAGTGCCAAGGCCGGTCAAATCGAATATCGTACCGACAAAAGCGGTATTATTCATGCAGGTATTGGCAAAATGTCGTTTGCAACCGATAAATTGGTCGAAAACGCAAATGCGTTGGTTGAACAATTGAAAAAGGTTAAACCGGCATCGGTCAAGGGTCAATATATTGTTGGAATCGCGGTTTCAACAACCCAAGGTCCGGGCCTGCATATCGATGCAAAATAATTATTGCGGTTTGGTGCGGGTGCACCACGCCGCAAACAAAGATTTCTGTCCAAGACTGATGGTGCGGTGACGCTTAATTCCCATCATAGACAAAGAAAATTTCTTTGGGACAGGAAGTGGTCCCATCCCGGGGAAACCCGGATGGAAAGTTGAATTGGTTCGTGCGATTTTCAATCGAACCAGAAGTAAGGGTAAGAAAGATGAAACGCGAAGAAAAGTCAAACTTGATTTCTGCGTTGCAATCGTCCTTAGGGCAGGCGAACGGCGTTTTCGTCGTCGAAAATCATGGCCTTAGTGTTCGGGAATTCGAAGGGTTGCGTAATGAATTACGTCCACTTGTTTCCGTGTTTAAGGTTGTGAAAAATCGCCTTATGAAATTGGCGTTGAAAGATACCGATTTCGAACCCGTATCCGAACTTATGAAACGTCCGACCGCCGTTGCCGTTGCAACCGACGGATTGGCCGTGACCAAAGTTTTGGTTAAATTCGCCGAAGAACATCCAAACCTTACCATCGTTGGTGGTAAAATGGATGCCGGCGTTTTGGGTGTGGACGATATTGTGCAATTATCCAAGCTTCCGTCGCTGCTTGAAATTCGTGGCACAATTGCGCGTATCTTGGTTGAACCGGGGTCGCGCCTTGCACGCGTTTCCGCAGAGTATGGAAAAAAGAATCAATAATTATTGGAATAACTTTCCAGTAAGAAATCTTAAGGAGCAAAAAAATGGCAGACATTCAAAAATTAGTTGAAGAATTGTCAAAATTGACCGTTTTGGAAGCCGTAGAACTTTCCAAAGCGTTGGAAGAAACATGGGGCGTTAGTGCCGCCGCCGCGGTCGCAGTTGCCGCAGGTCCGGCCGCCGGCCCAGCCGCCGAAGAAAAGTCCGAATTCGATGTTGTTTTGACAGACATCGGTGCGAACAAATTGGCGGTTATCAAGGCCGTGAAAGAAATCACGGGTCTTGGACTTGGCGATGCCAAGGCATTGGTTGAATCTGCACCAAAGACGGTGAAAGAAGCCGTTGCCAAAGACGAAGCCGAAAAGATGAAGGCTTCGATAGAGGCCGCAGGCGCCAAGGTTGAATTGAAATAATTCATCAACCCGAACCAAATGGTTCAAAAAAACAGTGTCCATGCCCGCACGGATAAAAATGTCTGTGCGGGCGATGGGCGAAAAAAAGGTATATGTAATAGTTTCGTTTGCAAGATGCACAAAAAAAAGGATTGAAACCCATGGCAGTTATCCAAAAATTAAGAAAATCTTTTGGTAAAAGTTTTTTGCAAACTCCGCTTCCTGATTTGATAGAAATTCAATACAATTCCTACAAAGAATTTTTGCAGGGCGATGTTGCACCCCAAAATCGCAAGAACAAAGGGTTGCAAAGTGTATTTACTTCTATGTTCCCAATCAAGGATTATGCGGGGGCCGCCGAATTGGAATTCGTGGAATACAATTTGGAAAAACCGGCATATAACGTCAAAGAATGCCTTGCGCGGAAGATGACGTATTCAAGCAAGTTAAAACTGAAATTAAAACTGATTTTGTGGGATGTCGCCGAAGACGGAAAAAAGTCTTTGCGTGATATCAAAGAACAAGAAATATTCATGGGCGAAGTGCCACTTATGACCGAACGGGGCAGTTTTATTGCATCCGGTGTCGAACGTGTTATTGTTTCGCAGATGCATCGCGCCCAAGGTGTCGTTTTTGCCACCACCAAAGAGGCCAAGGTCGCGGGCAATCCTATTACATATACCGCGCGCATAATTCCGGAACACGGGTCTTGGATTGATTTCGAAGAATCCAAGGGCATAATTTATGTTCGTATCGACCGTCGTCGTAAAGTTCCCGCGACGGTTTTGTTGCGTTGCCTGCCGTGCGCCGAAGACGAAAAGAAATGGAAAGACGAACCCCGCAAACCAACAATTCGTGGAATGTCAGATACCGAAATTTTGTCGGTGTTCTATAAACGAATTCCACTTAAAAACAATGGCAAATTGTGGGTCGGCGACACATCTGTATTCGAAGGTTTGGATAAATATCGTTTGAATTACGATTTGTTGAACCCCAAGGATAAAAAAGAATTGGCGGCCAAGGGCGACCGTTTGAACGCAAAACGTTTAAGCAAAATTATGGCGGCATCAAAACAATTCGGTATTTTGCCGGATGCGCTGGTTGGGGAATACTTGTTCGACCCGATTACATCGGCGGACGAAGTTATTTATCCATCGGGCACCGAAATCACCGAAGAGGTTTTGGCAGATATCGAAAAATTGGGCGTCAAAGAAATATCGCTTATTTCGATTGATAACACGACAATAACCGCGCATATGCGTAATACACTTGTCGCGGATAAAACGGCAAATCGTGAAGATGCGTTGATTGAAATTTATAACATCATCCGTCCAGGCGAACGTCCAACGTTAGAGGCGGCAATCAACCTGTTTATGCGCCAAGGTTTCGAACCGGCATATTATGACCTGTCGGCGGTTGGTCGTTTCAAAATGAACAAACGTTTGAAAATCGATTCCGGCAAAAAACCCGAAGATGAACGTTTACTTACCAAAACCGATTTTCTTGCGG
Source organism: uncultured Pseudomonadota bacterium (assembly GCA_900313105.1). Lineage (GTDB taxonomy): Bacteria > Pseudomonadota > Alphaproteobacteria > Rs-D84 > Rs-D84 > Enterousia. Next base: position 2,373 of record OMPY01000003.1, on the reverse strand, counting down.
TGTTAAAAACATTGACCAACATCATCGATCACAAAGACACAATTGACGATATTGATAACCTTTCAAATCGTCGTGTTCGTACGGTTGGCGAATTGTTGGAACAAAATTTCCGCACTGGTATGGTTCGTATTGAACGCCTTGTCCGCGAAGCGTTATCTTCACCGAACATTGCAACAATGCAACCCCAAGATGTCGTGAATGTAAACCCATTGATGTCATTGGTCGCGGAATTTTTGGGAACCAGCCAATTGTCGCAATTTATGGATGCGTATAACCCACTTTCGGAATTGGAACACAAACGTCGTATATCGGCATTGGGGCCGGGCGGATTAAATCGTGAACGTGCAGGTATCGATGTCCGCGACGTCCATCCAACACACTATGGTCGTCTGTGTCCAATTAACACCCCCGAAGGCGCAAACATTGGTTTGATAAACCACCTTGCGTCTTATGCACGGGTGAATCCATACGGATTTATCGAAACACCGTATTATGTTGTCGAAAACAGCAAAATTACCGATAAAATGGTTTACCTTACCGCGGACGAAGAGTTGGGTCACAAAATTGCCCAGGGTAATACCCCAACAAATGACAAGGGGGTACTGACCGAAGAAATGGTGACGGCGCGTGTTGATGGTGAATTTACCCGTGTTCCACGTGATGAAATTGACCTGATTGACGTTGAACCGCGCCAGGTTGTGTCCATTTCAACGGGACTTATTCCATTCGTTGAAAACGACGACGCGAACCGGGCACTCATGGGTTCAAACATGCAGCGCCAGGCCGTACCATTGATGCGGGTGCAAACACCACTTGTTGGAACGGGTATTGAACGTGAGGTCGCACGTGATTCCCGTACGGGCAAGGTTGCAAAGCACAGTGGTATCGTTGAATCTGCGGACGCGAATCGTATCGTTGTGAAATGTATGAACAGCCGCAACGTCGTGACGGGTGTGGACATTTACAACCTGGAAAAATACGAACGTTCGAACAATGATACAATTTTGCATCAAAAACCGTTGGTGCATGCGGGCGACCGTATATCTGCGGGCGACATCATCGCGGACGGTTCGTCAATGAACTATGGCGAATTGGCGTTGGGTCGCAACGTCTTGGTCGCGTTCGTGCCATGGCGCGGATATAACTATGAAGATTCCATTGTGATTTCGGAACGTATTTCGCGTGATGACGTTTTCACATCTGTCAAAATTGTGGAAAAAGAAATCAAGGTTCGCGATACGCAATTGGGACCTGAAAGTTTGACACGTGATATTCCAAATGTTAGCGAAGAAGCGTTAAAGAATTTGGACGAATCTGGTATTATCTATATCGGTGCGCGCGTAAAACAGGGTGATATTTTGGTTGGCCATGTGTCGCCGAAATCTGAAACATTGCTTACCCCCGAAGAAGCGTTGCTGCGCAACATCTTTGGTGAAAAGGCGTTAAATGTCAAAGATACATCACTGCGCGTCGGTCCGAACGAAGAAGGAACCGTTATCGGTGTGAATATTTTGACGCGTCACGGTGTTAAGAAAGACGAACGTACCCAAATGATTGAATTGGAAAAAATTGCGAAAATTAATAAAGACCGCGATGAAGAAGTTCAAATCATGGAAAAAGGTTTCGCCGATCAAATCTTCCAAATTGCCGAAGGTCATACGATTGAATCTGGTACGGGCACTTTGAAACCGTTTATCGGTAAAAAATTGAATCAGGAAGTATTCGATGCCATTAAACCGTCGGACTTTAAAAAGATGGTTATTTCCGATAAAGAGGCCCAGGCAAAAATCGAAGAAATTCGTGATGTGCACATATTGACACTGAAACAATTGAACGAAAATGCCGACCGCGAAATCGAAAAGGCAACGGAAAGCAATTCATTAAATGCCGGTGTTTTGAAAGAAGTTAAGGTTTACATCGCGCACAAAATGAAATTGCAACCGGGCGACAAAATGGCGGGACGTCACGGGAACAAGGGTATTGTTTCACGCGTTGTTCCAATCGAAGATATGCCACATATGGAAGACGGAACACCGGTTGACCTTGTGTTGAATCCGCTTGGTGTGCCAAGTCGTATGAACTTTGGCCAGATTTTGGAAACACACCTTGGTATGGCGGCGCGTACACTTGGCGAACAAATCGGTGCCGTTTTGGATGCGGTTAAACAAAAACGTGCGGTGACGGACGATTTGCGTGCGGTCATGGGCAAGATTTACGGCAAAGACATGGCGGAAAAATTGGCCAAGATGACCGATACCGATGTTCGCGCCAACGCCGCGTTGTTGCGTGACGGTGTGCCAATGGCAACCCCGACATTCGATGGTGCGAACGCCGAAGATATTCGTCGCATGTTGAAATTGGCGAATTTACCTG
>OMPY01000002.1 GCA_900313105.1 uncultured Pseudomonadota bacterium | reverse complement strand
GACCGATGCAAATGTGATTATATCTGCGTGTGAAGGATTCGAAAGTGTTGATATATCAAAAATAAACGAACGTGCAAAAGGTGCAATGATATCAAGTGCGATTGGCGCAACAACTGGCCTTACGGGCACGATAACGAGTGGCATTGCAAACAGCGATTCGGTGCGCGACAAAGGTGAAGGTGGAGCCCGGATCGATAAAGAAAAAAATCTGAACATTGCTTCAAATGTATTGGCGGGTGCATCAACTGTTGCGTCTGCGACGGCAACGGTATTTAATGCGACCCAGATATCTGCGATTAAAAAGGTTTCGGATGTTGCCACAAAATGTACGGAGGCATTAAGATGATGTGGCACAAGATATTTTGTTTTTTATTTTTGATACCTGGGATTGCAAATGCATATATCTATGATGAAAAAGATAAATTATCTATAGGTGAAAATAATCGTGTAGTGGTTACCGATGTTGACAGACCAATTAATTGGTCTTTGGCGGCATTAAGTGGTGTATTAAGGTTTTTGTATGGTCATCATTGTAATGTATCAGAATCGGAACTTGTTGGATTATCTGATTATATATTCAGGGAAAATCCAACGGCAACAATGAAAGATATTGCGGAGTATTGTAAGAAGATGCCAGAACCATCTTTGTCACCAGTTCTGTTTTATTATGAAACCAAAAATGGTCCGTGTCCGACCGATGGAGTAAATGTTTCTGGGTTTTTCCAGAAAAGTGGTAGTGCCGTGGCAAAAACAAGTTGCCAATATTTTTTAGAGTTATTGATCGATCAACAAAATAAATACGTTGGTAAGTTTGGTGGTGTTGTTGATGGTAGACCCGGGTTTTATGTTGAAAAAGTCAGTGATCAAGATGGCGGTATCTATCAGATTGTTGATTTTATAAATTCTGATGATATTGAACAGGCCAGTTCCATATGGGAAATAAATCATGATGGCAAATCTGATATTAAAAAATTAAATGGTTTTAGTACGGATATAATTCCAGATGAAAATGGTAATTCTGTGCCGGCATTTGTTAATATTTTGACAACGGGAAAGACGCGTGGAATACATGAAAAAAGTTATATTTTCCCAAAAGTGGATTTGACAGAACAGATAATGAATGCTTGTCGAATGGAAAACAAGGTTCGTGGGTTAGAAATTGGGCGAGATGTGTTTCTTTTTCATCCCCAAAATGCTCTTGACGTAAAAAGCACGTTTTGTGAACCTGCTAATACCAGAGTGGGTGAGGCAATAGATGAAAATATCTTTGGGGGGCCAATCATTAATTTGCGTATGCCGGGACAAACAGTTACAGAGTGTCATACCAATGGGGTATTATTTAATGGTAAAGTGGTGACATTACAATGGTTGGGGCATTTTTTATACGGTTGCAAAAGGGGGCTGGCGAGTAGTGGTGGTGAAAATGAACGAATTTGGAATCGCTATAGTAATGTTGCGGTAACAGCTCAGGGGCTTACAAACAAAGGTAATGATGCACAAGCATCAGATGATGGTGTTTTTAAGAATGTACAGAACATTGGTAGCGAAGCGGCCAAGCCTATGTTGTTTTTTAAAGAGAAAATAACATCTAGTCCAGATGAAGCCATAGAACTTGTTAAACAACACATGGTAAAAGAAGGAATTATTGAAAATAAATATAATATTCGCAAATGTACCACCAGTGGGTGCGATAAAAAACCTGCCTATGTTATGTGCCAAGTTGCAGGAACTAATCAATATTATCAATATGAGTTCAAAGATATATGTTATTCCGTGCAATATATTAAGTACAACAGCCTGGGATGAAATAAAATATTGACAAATAAAATCTTTTTGTCTATATTGTGTTCAGAATAAGACAAAAAGGATATGAAAATGAAAAAAATTGATGCGAACATCAAAAATGCGTCTATGCTCGTGGCGATAATGTCTTTTGTGATATTTTTTGGTTCAGTAGGAGCCAAAAATATATATGAAAAGAAACGTGCGTATGATTTTTATAAATTTTTGATGAATAAAGTTGATAGTTCTGCACTGGCAGCTGTGTCAGATGAGGGTGTAGACGCGTTTGTGCGCGGATACGAGAAAGATTCTTTATTGGTAGAACGGTATTTGAAAGATTTGAGATGTTTTTCCAATGCTCATGAAAAAGATATGAAGAAAAGTGCACATTTGATAAATCAATTTGATAAAACTATATCTTTTGAATCAGCTTTGAAGATCTTAGAAGAAAAAAATTATAATATTGGACCTAATATGGTTTTGTTTACCAATGTAAAGACAAAACTGTTAAATGCGGAACGTGCTCAACAATTTATTAAAACAAGATAAAATCAGTTGTTATAACTTTATTTCTCGTCTTCCTTGCCTAGGCCGATGGTTTTCTTTGCACTGTCCAGGGTGCGAATCAGGGCGCGGCGAATTTTGCCGGATATGGTCATAGGTAAACTGTCCACAAATTCAATAACGCGCGGGTATTTATACGCCGCGGTGCGGTTGCGGACATGGTCTTGCAATTGACGCACAAGGACGTCCGTGCCTTGGAAATACTTGTTCAAAACAATTGTTGCCTTGACCGCCATGCCGCGTGATGGGTCGGGAATGCCGGTGACGGCAACTTCGCGGACAGCGGGGTGTTCCAGCAGGACACTTTCAACCTCAAACGGGCTAATGCGGTATCCGGATGATTTAATCAAATCATCATTGCGGCCAACAAACCAATAGTACCCGTCTGAATCGCGATATGCGACATCGCCCGTGTGGTAATATCCATCACGAAAAGCGGCGTTTGTTAGTTTTTCGTTTTTATGATATTTTTGGAACATGCCAACCGGGCGACCATTCGCAAGTGATATGCATATTTCGCCAACCTTGCCATCTTCGGTGATGGGGCGACCGTCTTCGTCCAATAATTTTATATTCCAACCGGCGGCGGGCATGCCCATGCTGCCCGGTTTGGGTTTTATCCATTGGTTTGTGAAAAGTTGCACGGTTGTTTCCGTTTGACCGAAACCTTCGTGTAATTTAATTCCGGTCATGTCAAGGAAACGTTCATAAACCTCTGGATTTAATGCTTCGCCCGCGACGTCGGCCTTTACCAATTTCGAAAGGTCGTATTTTGATGCGTCCGCGTGGATTAGCATTTTATATACCGTTGGTGGCGCACAAAAAGATGTCACGCCGTTTTCCGCCATCGCGGACCACAGGTCATGCGCGTTGAAAATACCACTAACGTCGAAAATAAAGACCGTTGCACCCGCAAGCCATTGGCCGTACATTTTTCCCCATGAACATTTTGCCCAACCCGATTCGGAAAGCGTGAAATGAATATCCCCGTCGGTAAGTCTTTGCCAAAATACCGCGGTGTTGATATGTCCCAACGGATATGCATAATTGTGCGCCACCATTTTCGGCAGGTCGGTTGTGCCACTGGTAAAATAAATGACCATTGTGTCGGTGTTTTCATTTGGTACGCGTTCAAATTCCGCCGGCATAGTGTTTATCGAATCGGCGACTTCATCGTTTGATATAAGCATTACATCCGAATCGCCAATCGCAGATTTTATTTCCGGGATAATGTGTCCGTCGTCAAAGGCAATTATAGCCTTGCTTTCCGCCGTATCGATTCGGTATTTGATATCTTCGGCCTTTAACTGATTCGTTGACGGAATAGGGATGATTCCGGCGCGGTGCATTGCCATCATTAAAATCCAGTATTCCCACCGGCGACGCAGAAAAAGCAACACCGTGTCGCCCCGGGTCAGCCCACGTGATGTCAGATAATTTGCCACAGATTTTGACATACGTGACAAATCCGCAAATGTGAATATTTTTTTGTCGCCCGAATCGTCAACCCAAATAATTGCCACCTTGTCCGGGGTTTCGCGCGCGATAACATCAATCACATCGTATGCAAAATTAAAGTTTTCCGGGACAATTGGTGTTCCGTTTTGCAGATAATCATCATAACTTTCGAATTTTTCCTTGGTTAAAAAACGCGTCGCGAACATAGGTGCCTCTTTTGTTTTTTATGTGTGAATATTGCCATTTTTCAACGAAAATACAAGTATAAATGTAGGATAAAAATAAAAAAGTTAAAAAAAAGTTGCAAATGAAAATTTACTGTTCTACAATCGACCTGTTCTTAAAAGATAAGAACGTTTGTTTGTTGTTGTGTGTGTTCGGAGTATAGCTCAGCCTGGTAGAGCGCTACGTTCGGGACGTAGAGGTCGTAGGTTCGAATCCTGTTACTCCGACCATAAATTAAAATCGCGTCGTCCCCTCGGCGCGATTTTTAATTTATCGTAGTCGTGGTTACAGGATGAGAACCGTGGTTCGACAATGAGTAGATTTCGGAAGCGTTTAGCGCACCGAAATCGTTAGGAATGCCCCGCAGGCAATTTATTGCCGAGGGAATTCTGTTGACTGCGACCATCCGTCTTCGTTGACACTTCGCCGTGACAGGTAAATTAAAATCGCGTCGTCCCGCTTTCGCTATCGCTACAGCGAGGCAGGCCCCTCGGCGCGATTTTTAATTTATTAGTGTTAGTGTTGGGCGTGCCGGCGTCACTTACCACTTACACTGGCCACTAACACTATCTATTTGCAAAATGAATTTTATCTGCAATAATTCCCACCGTTATGCGCAGGCGTAAAAAGAAAATCTTTACACGTTATATTTTTGGAATCGCGGGGCTGTTGTTTGCCGTGATTTTCTATGGCATTTGTATTCGGTCGCCGATTCGCGAATCGGTTAATTTTAATATCAATTCGGGGGACACGGTTTCGTCGGTTGCGCGACGGTTGGATAAAGATAAAATTGTGTTTTCTGATATGGCGTTCAAATTTGCGATTCGTATGCGTGGTGGCCGCGTGCAAAAGGGCGAATATGAAATTCCCGCCGGGGCATCCGCGTGGAAAATTGCCGGAATGTTTTCGCGCGGAAAAATCGCAACCGTGAAAATTGTTATTCCCGAAGGTCTTACCATTTTGCAAATCAAGGATTTGTTGCGTGCGTCACCGAATCTTTCGGGTGATGTTGATTGTCGTGATTGGCGCGCGGTGTGCGATGTTGCGGACGGTGATGTTTTTCCGGATACATATTATGTTGCACGTGGAACATCGCGTTTGGCGGTGTTGGATTTGGCGCGCAAAAAAATGGACGAAGTAAAAAATAAATGGTTGCGGACGCGGCGGAATCCGCCGGCGCCACTTACGGGGTGGAATGATGTGATAACACTTGCGTCGATTGTGCAACGCGAAACACCGAAAGTGGGTGAGATGAAAATTGTGGCGAGTGTTTATTTGAATCGTCTGCGGCGCGGTATGCGGTTGCAAGCCGACCCGACGGTGATTTATGCGATAACCGATGGATATGGTGATATGCGGGGTGCGCCACTTTTGCGTGGGCATTTAAAGGTGGACAGTCCGTATAACACATATCGCAATAATGGTTTGCCGCCGTCACCAATTGCAAATGTTGGTTCGCATGCGATTCGCGCGGTGTTGGAACCGGCGGATACCAAGTACCTGTATTTCGTGGCGGACGGTCGTGGTGGACATAAATTTTCAACCGATTATGAAACGCATTTGAAAAATCATGCTGACTGGCGCGAGATAAAAAAATCAAAGAATCCCGAATTGAATTTTGACAACGATTAAATCGTGTTTGCGAATCGCCACATTAAAAAAAATTCATGTATGTGAAAAAAAGTTTTGAATTTGTGCGCGTTTGCGCGTGGAATTAAAAATATAAATCTAAATCGGCGGGCATTGTATCATATTTTTGTGCATTTATCAAAAATCTTTTTTCTTGAAAAAAATCTTATCCGTGGGAAAATATGCTTAGCTAGATAAGGGAAATTTCTAGTTTCCAATTAACAAATAAAGGAAAGGAAAAAAAATGAAAAAAATTGCTTTGACTTCTTTATTGACTATTGCGATGGCGTCCGCCGCGCATGCAAGTGTTAATGTTATGGATGGAAATCCGCTGTATATGCCACGTGCGGGACATTTTTACAGTGAAACCGCGTTGGGGTCTCATTCGGAACATGGTGAAGATTGGGCATTGGGTGAAGAATTTGGATATGGTGTTACCAATCAATTGGCGTTGAAGGTAAAAACAAGTGTATCGGAAATTGATTCGTTTGATGGTTATGCGTGGAATGATACATCGTTTGGTTTGACAATGCGTTTGTTAAAGAAAAATGGATGGGTCGCCGATATATACGGTGGATATGGTGTTGCACCGGTTTGGGGTGATCACAGACCGTTCTTGGATGAAGATGATACCAAATATACATGGACGGCGGGTCTTCGTGCGGGTTATATGACGGCGCGTTGGACGGTTGCTGGATATTTTGATTTCAATTATATTGGTGAAGAATCATTTAATTGGGATGATGAAGGAAGGCATGTGTTGCATGCTGGGGTTGCCGGCCAATACTTAATTGACCGTGATTGGAATTTGGTTGCAGATGTTGTGTACACTGGGGTGACGGATAATGGTGTTAAAAATGCCGGAACATGGGAAGGTAAGTTCGGTATAAATTACAACATTGATTCAACAAAGTACGTTGGTGCATATATTTCCGGTGGTTTGGAACATGAGACGACCGGTGATTGGGAATGGGCCGATGGTGTTGGGTATGGTGTTAAATTCGGTGTCGATTTCTAAGGGTTTGATAGGTGATGTGCCCCGTATGATTTTGTATGGGGCATATTCGCTTTTTATGAATAAAATCATTTTTTACTTGAAAGTATAATGGTTTTTAGGATAAAATACATACAACTAGGATGGGAATGAATTTCTAGTTTCCAAATAACAAATAACAAAAGGAAAAAACATGAAAAAAATTGCTTTGACTTCTTTATTGGCGGTTGTCGCGGCGTCCGCGGCACACGCGAGTATTAATGTTATTGATGGCAACCCACTGTATATGCCGATGAAAGGGCACTTTTACAGTGAAACATCGTTGTCATCACACACACAAAATGTTGATGAATGGACATTGGGTGAAACGTTTGGTTATGGTATTACCGATCGTTTGGCGGTTTCCGTAAATACATCAATGAGTGAAGCATATTGGTTCAAAGGTATAAAGGGATATCAAAGCGAAGACGCGGTTCCTGGGCAAACTGCTGGAACACCGTATGCTGGTAATGGAAATTCTTGGAATGAGTTGGGTGCCGATATCACATGGCGCGTTATCAATGACCATGCGTGGAAATTGGATGTGATGGGCGGATTTGAAATGGGGGCTGTACCACTCAATATGCGTGCTATATCTGATGGTGAAGTTGCGTCTCTGGGCGCCGTTTGGGGTGATCATAGGCCGTTCTTGGACAAAGACGATACTTTTTATACATGGACTGCGGGCGTTCGTGGTGGTTATGTGAATAATGATTGGACATTGTCTGCGCATGCGAACTTTATGTATTTGAATACCGAAGCATTCAATTGGGGGGATGAAGAACCTTTTGGGGCGAATCATTTATTGAACCTTGGTGTTGCCGGTCATTGGACAATGAGTGATACATGGAGTGCATATGCAGGTGCCGATTACTATAAAATCATGGATCATTATAACGAAGTTGAAAACAAAGGTTATTGGAATTTGACCTTGGGTTTGAATATGAACATTGACACAACAAAGTATGTCGGTGTGTATTTGAACAAGACCATGGCACGTGAAGCAGATGGTGAATTGGATGTCGACGATGTCAATGGTTATGGTTTCGGTGTCAAATTTGGTATCGATTTCTAATCGTTCGAATAAACAAAAACGCCGTCCGTTTGGACGGTGTTTTTTTTGTTAATGGTTATCCGCTTTCGCTTTGCTACAGCGAGACAAGGTGTAAAAGGTTAGTAAAATCGTCATCCCGGCGAAAGCCGGGATCTTTTTAGAGTCGCAGAAAATTGGAATACAACGACAAGATACCGCCTTGCGGCGGTATGACGTGATTGTTCCATGTGCTACTAACCACCCACACTTTCAACTTTTTTTTGCTAAAATTCCTTGACAACCGGTGGGTTCGGGGTTATAGTATTGACGCTTTCTGTGTAATAAAGGAAAGTGAAAATTACAGAAAAACGCCGTATTTTGGCAGATTTATAATTGCGGTCGCGCCGTTCAAAATAAGTCTGATGCGGGTTTTTGTGTGGAAAAAAGGTTAAAAAAAATAACAAAGAGATTTTGAATGCCAACTGTAAATCAATTGATTCGGAAACCACGTAAAAAGGTCGTTGTGAAATCTACGGCGCCTGATATGTTGGAAAATCCACAAAAACGCGGTGTGTGCACACGTGTTTATACAACCACACCGAAAAAACCTAACTCTGCGCAACGTAAGGTTGCACGTGTTAAACTTGCCAATGGACGCGAAGTTACCGCGTATATCCCTGGCGAAGGTCATAATTTACAGGAACACAGTGTCGTCATGATTCGTGGCGGCCGTGTAAAGGACTTGCCCGGTGTGAAATATCACATCATTCGTGGTGTGTTGGATACCAAGGGCGTGGAGAGCAGAAAACAAGGTCGTTCTTTGTATGGTGCAAAGAAAGCAAAATAATAACATGCGGGAAATCCGTATGAGTAATCCGGGGTTCTCTGGGTGAAGAAATAAAAAAGGAATAAAATATGTCAAGACGTAAGGCCGCAACAAAACGTGAAATTTTGCCAGATTCCAAATATGGCGATACGGTTGTTGCAAAATTTATAAACTGTTTAATGTGGGACGGTAAAAAGGAAGTTGCCGAAAATATTGTTTATGGCGCGATGGAAGATTTGAAAAAAATTGCCGAAGATGGTGATGAACTGAAGGCTTTCCATAATGCGTTGGATGCGTTGAAACCATCGGTCGAAGTAAAGAGTCGCCGTGTTGGTGGTGCGACTTATCAGGTTCCGGTTGAAGTAAAGGCCGATCGTCAACAAACTTTATCTATTCGTTGGGCGATTCAATATGCCCGTAAGCGCAGTGAACGCAGTATGCGTGCGCGTATCTTTGGCGAATTGCGTGATGCACTTAACGGTACGGGTGGTGCATTCAAAAAGAAAATCGATACACACAAAATGGCAGAAGCGAATAAGGCCTTTGCGCATTTCCGTTGGTAATATAAAAGAAAAGGAAAGAAAATGTCTGTTGGTAAAACCGCACCATTACATATGTACAGAAATATCGGCATTATGGCGCACATTGATGCCGGTAAAACCACTACATCTGAACGTATTTTGTTCTATACCGGAAAAACATATAAAATTGGCGAAGTGCATGACGGTGCCGCGACAATGGATTGGATGGAACAAGAACAAGAACGTGGTATTACAATTACTTCGGCGGCAACGACATGTTTCTGGCGCGACCATCGTATCAATTTGATTGATACCCCGGGGCACGTGGACTTTACAATGGAAGTGGAACGTTCATTGCGTGTTTTGGACGGCGCGGTTGCGGTTTTCGAATCGGTGTCCGGTGTGCAACCACAGACAGAAACCGTTTGGCGTCAGGCCGACCGCTATAATGTTCCGCGTATTTGCTTTATCAATAAGATGGATCGTGTTGGTGGAAATTTCTTCCGCTGTGTTGATATGATTCGTGAACGTTTGGGTGCGAATCCATTGGTTCTGAATTTCCCGATTGGGGCAGAGGCGGATTTCAAGGGTGTTGTCGATGTTCTTGAAATGAAGGGCTTGATTTGGGAAGATGAAACAGGTTCCCATCCGGTCACAATTGAAATTCCCGAAGAATTAAAGGCCAAGGCCGAAGAATTGCACAACAAATTGATTGAAGAAGTTGTGACATTGGATGATACCGTTATGGAAGAATATATGGACGGTAAAATTCCGGATCACGATACTTTGAAAAAATTGTTGCGTAAGGGCGTTATTGCACAAAACTTTGTTCCGGTGCTTTGTGGAACGGCGTTTAAGAATAAAGGTGTTCAACCCTTGTTGGATGCGATTGTTGATTACTTGCCGTCACCACTCGATGTTCCGGCGATTAAGGGAACCAAGATGGATAAAGAAACCGTTACGGAACGCCATCCGGATCCAAAAGAACCGTTTAGTGCGTTGGCGTTCAAGGTTGCAAATGATCCGTTTGTTGGAAATTTGATGTTCATCCGTATTTATTCGGGTAAATTGACATCGGGTTCTTATATATATAATTCGAATCGTGATAAACGCGAACGTGTGGGGCGTATGTTGCTTATGCATTCCAACCAACGCGAAGAAATCAAAGAGGCGAGTGCTGGTGACATTATCACCTTGGTCGGTATGAAGGAAACAATTACCGGTGATACGCTGTGTGATGAAAATAATCCGATTATTTTGGAAAACATCCATGTTCCGGAACCGGTTATTTCTATTGCGGTTGAACCAAAGACCAAGGCGGACATTGAAAAAATGTCATTGGGACTTCAGGCGTTGGCCAAGGAAGATCCTTCGTTCCGCGTTTCCGTTGACGAAGAATCTGGGCAAACGATTTTGGCGGGTGTCGGTGAATTGCACCTTGAAATTTTGGTTGACCGTTTGTTGCGTGAATTTAAGGTTGATGTAAATGTTGGTGAACCACGTATTGCGTATCGTGAAACATTCCGCAAACCGGTGACCGAAGAATACACTCATAAAAAACAATCCGGTGGTTCGGGTCAGTATGCCCAGGTTAAAATTGAATTTGAACCGTTGGAACCGGGCAAGGGATATGAATTTGAAAACAAGATTGTTGGTGGTGCAATTCCGAAAGAATACATCCCTGGGGTTGAAAAAGGATTAAAGATAGCGCAACAGACCGGTGTTCTGATTGGCTATCCTACTGTGGATTTCAAGGCAACATTAGTTGACGGTAAATATCATGAGGTCGATTCTAATGTGCTTTGCTTTGAAATTGCGGCGCGCGCCTGCTTCCGCGAAGCAATGAAAAAGGCGTCGCCGAAATTGTTGGAACCGATTATGAAACTTTCGGTCAATACGCCGGAAGAATATGTCGGTGACATCATTGGTGACTTGAACAGCCGTCGTGGACAAATCAATGGTATCGAAACCCAGTTTGGAAATCAGGTGATTTCGGCATACGTTCCACTGGCGAATTTGTTCGGCTATGTCAAGACACTGCGTTCTTTGTCCCAAGGGCGTGCAAATCCGTATATGGAATTGTCGCACTATGACGAAGTTCCGCAAAATGTCGCAGATGAGGTTATAAAAAAGCTGACAAAGTAAAAAAAGTTTAGACATTTGATTTTTTTGATGTAGTATCAGATTTCGGATGTCAAAAGAAAAACAAACTAAATTAACCAAAGCCCAAGGAGAAAACCATGGCAAAAGAAAAGTATGTAAGAAGTAAGCCGCATGTCAATATCGGGACAATTGGTCACGTTGACCACGGTAAAACGACATTGACCGCCGCAATTGTGCACTATTATGGTGTTGGTGCCGATGCACAAAAAGGTGTCAATGAAATCGATAGCGCGCCGGAAGAAAAGGCACGTGGTATAACAATTAACACCGCGCACGTTGAATACGAAACCGCGTCACGTCACTATGCACACGTTGACTGCCCGGGACACGCGGACTATGTTAAAAACATGATTACCGGTGCGGCGCAAATGGACGGTGCGATTTTGGTCGTTGCGGCAACCGATGGTCCGATGCCACAAACACGTGAACACATCTTGTTGGCACGTCAGGTTGGTATTCCGAAAATTGTCGTTTATTTGAACAAGTGCGATTTGGCCAATGATCCGGAATTGTTGGAATTGGTTGAAATGGAAATTCGCGAATTGTTGTCTGCAAACGGTTTCGATGGTGAAAATGCACCAATCATCCGTGGGTCTGCGATTTCCGCATTGGAAGGCAAAAACGACGGTTTTGGCAAGGAATCCATTGACGCTTTGTTAAAGGCGTGCGATGAATACATCCCGATGCCGGAACGTCCGGTTGATAAACCGTTCTTGATGCCAATCGAAGACGTGTTCAGCATCACTGGTCGTGGAACCGTGGTTACGGGTCGTGTCGAAGCCGGTGTTATCAAGGTTGGTGACGAATGCGAAATCGTTGGTTTGCGTCCGACACAGAAAACAACCGTCACTGGTGTTGAAATGTTCCGCAAATTGTTGGATCAAGGTGAAGCCGGCGATAACATTGGTTTGTTGTTGCGTGGAACCAAGAAGGAAGATGTGGAACGTGGTCAGATTATCTGCAAACCGGGTTCTATTACCCCGCACACAGATTTCGAAGCCGAAGTTTATATCTTGACCAAGGAAGAAGGTGGACGTCATACTGCGTTCTTTAGCAACTATCGCCCGCAGTTCTTCTTTAGCACAACCGACGTAACCGGAACAATCACTTTGCCGGCCGATAAAGAAATGGTCTTGCCGGGTGATAATGTTCGTATCACGGTTGCTTTGATTGCACCTATTGCAATGGACGAAGGTCGCCGTTTCGCTATCCGCGAAGGTGGTCGTACCGTTGGCGCAGGTGTTGTGTCAAAGATTATTAAATAATAACGATGTTGTTTGGTCGCCCGTGGAAATCGCCCGGGCGACCAACGACAGAAATAGATAAAATAAGGGAAACAAGCAAAATGGTACCAGCATCAAAGATTCGCATCAAATTGACGGCTTTTGACCATAGAGTTTTAGTGGAATCAGTGGACGAGATTGTCAAAACTGCAAAGCGCACGGGCGCAGATGTCGTTGGACCTGTTCGCTTGCCGACATTGGTTCAAAAATTCACGGTTAATCGTTCGCCGCACGTTGATAAAAAATCGCGTGAGCAATTCGAAATCCGCAATCACAAGGCGGTTGTCGATATTGTTAATCCAACCCCTCAGACAGTTGATGCACTGATGAAGTTGGATTTGGCATCGGGCGTTGATGTGAAAATTAAATTATAAAGGGTTGTTAGCGTTAGATATTTGTTGACTTTTTAAAACAATGTTCTAACCTCTGGCAGAAAAAAAGGCAAAAAAATGAAACGTAGTGGGTTGATTACAACAAAAATGGGTATGACGCGTCTGTATGATGATGCGGGCGTTGCGCATGCGGTGACGGTTTTGTCCGTTGGGGATTGCACGGTTATTGGTAATCGGACGGTCGAAAAAAATGGTTATGTCGCAAATGTTTTAGGTATGCGTGAGGCCAAGGCGAAACATGTCGCGAAACCTCAGGTGGTGGCCGCCGAAAAGGCCGGTGTGAAACCGTATCGCAAAATTGTGGAATTTCGTTGCAGTGATGACTGTGTGATTCCGGTTGGAACAAACATGATTGCATCTCACTTTGTGACAGGGCAATTTGTTGATGTTCAGGCGACAAGCAAGGGTAAAGGTTTCCAAGGCGCGATGAAACGTCATAACTTTGGTGGTAAGGAAGCAACCCATGGTGTGTTAAAGGCGCATCGATCACTGGGGGGTACGGGTATGCGTGAATGGCCGGGGCGTGTTTTGCCGGGTAAAAAGATGTCTGGTCAGATGGGTAATGAAACCGTTACGGTTCAGAATTTGAAAGTTTTTGGCACGGATGACGCGGATAATTTAATCTTTGTCGAAGGCGCGGTGCCGGGTGCAAATGGAACGTTTGTTTTGGTCACAGACGCAATTAAAAAAGAACAGAAAGATTTGCCAATTCCTACATGTGAAGTAAAGGCGGCCGCGGCGGAAGAATCCAAAGCGGAAGAAACCAAATCAGAATCTGTTGCAGAGTAATAGAGGTGAACAAATATGCAAGCAAATGTTATAAATTTTGATGGCAAAACGGTCGGCAAGATTGAATTGCAAGATTCTATTTTTGGTTTGGATGCACGTGCGGATGTGCTGCATCGTGTTGTGACATGGCAACGGGCCAAGGCGCGCGCGGGTACGCATGCGGTGAAAACCGTTTCTGATGTCGCGGGCAGTGGTAAAAAGGCATTTAAGCAAAAGAAAACTGGAAACGCACGTCAAGGTGAACGTTATAATGTTCATATGCGTGGCGGTGGTGTGGTTCATGGACCGGTTGTTCGTGACCACAGCATTGATTTGCCGAAAAAAATTCGTAGCTTGGGATTGAAAATGGCGTTGTCGTCCAAGGCGAAAGATAATGCGTTGGTTATCGTCGATTCTGAAAAATTGTCGGCGGTGAAAACGGCGGCGTTCGCGAAACAATTGAAAAAGTTGGAAATTTCTTCGGCTTTGTTCGTTGGTGCGGATGCGTTGGATGAAAATTTCAAAAAATCCGCGGCGAATATCAACAATGTTGATGTTTTGCCGACCGTTGGGTTGAATGTGTTGGATATTTTGAAACATGATAAATTGGTTTTGACGGCGGATGCGGTCAAAGCGATAGAAAAACGCCTTGGGGCATAATGGCAATCGGTTTGACAAAAGAGGTTATAGATATGGCAGAAAAAAAAGTTCAGGCAGAAAAAAAGTCCGTTGTGACAGCCGGTGTTTATGATATACTTCGTCGTCCGATTGTTTCGGAAAAGGCGGTTCAGTTGTCCGAAGGCAATGCAATTGCCTTTGAAGTTGATGTGCGTGCAACCAAAGAAGATGTAGCACGTGCGATTCAGGCGATTTACAATGTGAAACCAAGCAAGGTGAACATTGTCGTTGCCAAGGGCAAGGTTAAACATTTCCGCGGTCGTGGCACGGGAACACAGCGCACGGTTAAAAAGGCGTATGTGTCTTTGCCGGCGGATGCGAAATTAGATTTAACCACAAACGCATAAAGGTAATATCCCCGGCAGATAATCCGGAAATTGGACGTTAATGTTGGGGTGATAAAAGGATAGTAAAATGGCATTAAAAAACTATAAACCGATAACCGCAGGAACACGTGGTTTGGTTTTGATTGACCACAGTGAATTGCACCGTGGCGCACCGGAAAAATCCCTGACCGTTGGATTGAAATCCAAGGGTGGGCGTAATAATTTTGGACATGTGACGGTTCCGCACCAAGGCGGTGGTCATAAACGCAAATATCGTTTGATTGATTTCAAACGCAAAAAATTGGATATGCCGGCGACGGTCGTTCGTTTGGAATACGATCCGAATCGCACTGCGTTTATTGCGTTGATTGAATACAAAGATGGCATTCGTTCGTATATTTTGGCGCCGCGTGACTTAAAGGCGGGTGATGTTGTTATTTCCGGAACGCGTGAAGATATTAAACCGGGTAATGCGATGCCACTTAAAAATATGCCGATTGGAACGATTGTGCATAATGTCGAATTGAAACCGGGCGCGGGTGGCCAGTTGGCGCGCAGCGCGGGTTGCTATGCCCAATTGATGGGTAAAGATGGTGTTTATGCCCAGATTAAAATGAACAGTGGTGAGTTGCGCAAGGTTCATTCTGATTGTCGTGCGACGGTTGGAACGGTTTCTAACCAGGATCAACGTAACGTCAATTTGGGCAAGGCAGGGCGTGCACGTTGGTTGGGTATTCGTCCGTCAACGCGTGGTATGGCACAAAACCCGGTCGATCATCCGATGGGTGGTGGTAACGGTCATTCCAAGGGACATGAACCAGTATCGCGCACCGGTATCCCGGCCAAGGGCTATCGCACACGCAGAAATAAACGTACGGCCAAAATGATTATTCGTAGCAGACATTTGGCAAAGAAGAAATAAACTATAAAAAACGGAGTTAGATAAATGTCTCGTTCAGTTTGGAAAGGTCCATATGTTCATCCGTCTATCTTGAAAAAGGTGGCGGTGGCGAATGAAAAAAATGATCACAAACCAATTAAAACTTGGTCTCGTGGCAGTACGATTGTTCCGCCGATGGTTGGTTTGACCTTTGAAGTTCACAATGGTAACAAGTTTATTCCGGTGTCTATTGTCGAAGATATGGTTGGACATAAACTTGGTGAATTTGCGCCGACACGTACGTTTAAAGGGCATGCCGCAAATAAAAAAGCCGCGGCCGCAGCAGCAAAAAAATAAAAGGTGTTAGATTATGGCAAGATATGGAATAAAAGATAATCAGGTTCGCGCATTTAACAAAATGATACGCATCAGTACCCAAAAATTGAACTTGGTCTGTGCCATGGTTCGTGGGTTGCCGGTGGGACGCGCCATCGATGTGTTGAAATTTTCCAAAAAGCGTGTTGCGGGCGAAGTGTTGAAAACTTTGATGTCCGCGATTGCGAATGCGGAACATAACAAGAACTTGGCGGTTGATACCTTGTTTGTCAAAGAAATTTGGTGTGGCAAGGCGTTGACCATGAAACGTATTATGCCGGGACCGCGTGGCAGTGCACGTCCGATTTTGAAGCCGTTTTCAAATTTGACGATTGTTTTGGAATCTGGGGTTGCACCGAAAAAGGAAACGGCAAAAAAGAAAGAAACAAAAAAAGAAGCAAAATAAAAGAACAATGTTTGGTGGTATGGGGGCGACCCCGGAATAAAACTGAAAGGTTTCAAGAACACTAAACATAAACATAAGGGAAAAAAATGGGACAGAAAGTATCGCCAATTGCACAGCGTTTATCCATAAACAAAGTTCCGGATTCACGCTGGATTGTGGACAAGAGGCATTATGCTGCTTGTTTGGCAGAAGATAATATGATTCGCAGATTCTTGGAAAAAAAGTTAAAAAAGGCGGGAGTTGCGAAAATTGTTATAGATCGTATCGCGAAAAAGGTGGTCATAACCGTGCATACTTCGCGACCGGGTATGATTATTGGTAAAAATGGCGCGGATATCGAAGCGTTGCGTAACGATATCAAAAAATTGGTCAAAAATGATCAGGTTGTTGTGAATATCTATGAAGTTCGCAGACCGGATTTGAATGCCCAATTGGTTGCCCAAGGTATTGCGCAACAGATAGAAGGTCGTGTTTCGTATAAACGCGCGATGAAAAAGGGTATTCAAAACGCGCAAAAGGCCGGCGCACAGGGTGTTAAAATTATGTGCTCTGGGCGTTTGAACGGTGCGGAAATTGCGCGCAGTGAACAAATTCGTGAAGGACGTATTCCGTTGCATACTTTGCGTGCGGATATCGATTATGCCGCGGTTCAGGCCAAAACCACATACGGTGTTGTTGGGGTTAAGGTTTGGATTTATACCGGGGACGTCGTGAACAAAGAAAAATGGGCTTCGGAAATGGCGCGTCCAACCGAATATGCCGGAACAAGTGAAAACAAAAGAAAATAAGAAAGTTGAGGTTTTATCATGTTAATGCCAAATAAAACAAAATTTCGCAAACAGCACAAAGGACGCATTCATGGTGTCGCCAAGGGTGGCAGTGAATTGGCTTTCGGTTCTTTTGGATTAAAGGCGTTGTCGCCGGAACGCATTACCGCACGCCAGATAGAGGCCGCGCGTCGTGCCATCACCCGTCGTATGCGTCGTATGGGAAAACTTTGGATTCGTGTTTTCCCGGATGTTCCGGTTACCGCGAAACCGGCCCAGGTTCGTATGGGTAAGGGTAAAGGTGCCGTTGAATACTGGATTTGCCGTGTGAAACCGGGACGTATAATCTTTGAATTGGACGGTGTAAAGCCGGATGTTGCGGCGGAAGCGTTTGCACTTGCGGCGGCAAAATTGCCAATCAAAACAAAAATTGTTGAACGCAAAGTAAACTAAAAGGTGGCAATTATGGCAGAAAAGAAAACGGAATCTTTGAAGAAAGAAGAATTGCAAGGCGAATTGATGAATTTGAAGAAAACGCAAATGAATCAACGCTTTCAACATGCGGCTGGGAATTTACCAAAAACACATGTTTTGCGTAAAACCCGTCGTGAAATTGCACGTGTTAAAACAAAATTGAATGCGGCGCAATAAAAAAATACTAATTTTGGTTGAGATTTCCAAAATTTAGGTTATCATATGCCAGGTTAGGTTAAAGTAAAACAAAAAGTATATAAGGGATAGTGTTATGCCAAGACGTATACTGCAAGGCACGGTTAGAAGTGCGGCGAATGATAAAACGGTTGTCGTAGAAGTGGAACGTCGTTTTCGTCACCCGCTGTATGGAAAATTCGTGAAGCACAATAAAAAGTATAAAGCACACGATGAAGACAACAAATATAAAGTTGGCGACATCGTTGCGATTGAAGAGCATCGCCCGATATCGAAAACCAAATCTTGGATTGTCAAGGGCTTGGTCGGCGTATCCAAAGATGGTGATGTAGAGGTAGTGGACTAAATCAACCCAGGGGCCTTTGAGGGTGCGATGGTCTTTGGACGGTTGCATCAGTCGGGTTCCATAACAAAGCGGCGGGGAACTGCCCCGTTCGCAGGACGAGGATAAGGTTATGATTCAAAATGAAACAGTTATGACGGTTGCGGATAATTCCGGGGCACGCAAGGCGATGTGTATCAAGGTTTTGGGTGGTTCGCATCGGCGCTATGCCACCGTCGGTGATAAAATTGTGGTCGCCATCAAGGAAGCAATTCCGCGTGGCAAAGTGCAAAAAGGAACGGTGCAACGTGCGATTATCGTGCGGACCAAGTTCCCAATTAAACGTCCGGATGGTTCGATAATTCGTTTCGACGATAATGCGGTCGTTTTGATAAACAAGAACAACTTTGAACCGATTGGAACGCGTATCTTTGGGCCAATTGCCCGTGAAGTTCGTCGCAAATATGACGTTCAAAAGATTGTGTCTTTGGCACCAGAAGTGTTATAAAACAAAAGGGTTGCAAGATGAAAATTAAAAAAGGCGATGAAGTCGTAGTTATTTCTGGGAAATACAAGGGTGTCAAAGGTGCGGTTTTAGAAGCACGGCCGGCCGAATCACGTGTCGTTGTTGCCGGTGTAAATCGTCACAAATGGCATATTAAACCGACACAGAACGAAGCAGGGCACATTGTTGACCGCGAGGCACCAATCCATGTTTCCAATGTTGCGTTGGTTGACCCGAAAACCAAGAAACCTACGCGTGTTGGATACAAAATGGAAAAGGGTAAAAAAGTTCGTGTTGCCAAGAAATCTGGGACGGAACTGTAAAAAAACATCCCGCTGTTACGGGAAATAAAAGGATAAAAAATGCAAAGCAGATTGCGTGAAATTTATGAAAAGGAAATTGTGCCTGAATTGGTCAAAGAATTCGGATACAAAAATATGTTGGCGGTTCCGAAACTGTCAAAGATTGTTTTGAATATGGGCGTTGGCGAAGCGGTCGCTGATAAAAAGAAACTTGATGCGGCGGTGACTGATTTGACCGCGATTGCCGCACAAAAGCCAATTATCACACATGCGAAAAAGTCCATTGCGACATACCGTTTGCGTGAAGGCCAGGCGATTGGAACCAAGGTGACGTTGCGTGGGAAACGTATGTATGATTTCCTTGATAAACTGATTACGATTGCGTTGCCGCGTGTTAAGGATTTTCGTGGACTTTCGAAATCAAAATTTGATGGTCGTGGAAATTACGCCTTTGGTATCAAAGAACATTTGATATTCCCGG
This sequence comes from uncultured Pseudomonadota bacterium, assembly GCA_900313105.1. Classification (GTDB taxonomy): domain Bacteria; phylum Pseudomonadota; class Alphaproteobacteria; order Rs-D84; family Rs-D84; genus Enterousia. The sequence continues at coordinate 16,320 of OMPY01000002.1, read as the reverse complement.
AAATTTCCATTGATAAAATAGATTCTATTCGTGGTATGGATATTGTGATCGCCACAACCGCGAAAACGGATGACGAAGCGCGCGCATTGCTGACTAAAATCGGCCTGCCGTTGGTATTGAAATAATAAAAGGGACAAAAAATGGCGAAATTAGCGTTGATAAATAAACAAAAAAGACGTGAAAAATTGGTTGCCAAGTATGCCAAAAAGCGTGCCGCGATCAAGGAAAAAATGTCTGTGAATGCAACACCCGAAGAACGCAAGGAAGCAATGCTTAAAATGGCAAAATTGCCGCGCAATGCGAACCCAACGCGTTTGCACAATCGTTGCAGTATTACGGGACGTGCACGCGGATTTTTCCGTATGTTCGGTCTTTGTCGTCAACAGGTTAGAACCCAGGCATCCGAAGGTAAATTGCCGGGCGTTCGTAAGTCGAGTTGGTAAAAATAAACGTGCCGGTTGTGGACAATGCAATCGGTTAGCATAGGAGTAAAAAGATGTCATTATCACACCCAATCGGAGATATGGTTGCGCGTATACGTAATGGTCAAAACGCGGGCAAAGAAACCATAACTGTTCCGAACAGCAAATTACGTGCCGCGGTTTTGGCGGTTCTTAAAGAAGAAGGTTTTATCGAAGATTTTCGCAGGGAAGAAATCGATGAACATCGTTCAAATTTGGTCGTCGTGTTGAAATATGTCGGCGGAAATGGTGCAATCCAAGATATTTCTGTGGTTTCAAAACCGGGACGCCGCGTATATTCTGGTGCCGCAAAGATGCCGCGCGTGTTGAACGGCCTGGGGATTTCGATTGTGTCAACACCGCATGGTGTCATGACGGATCACAAGGCGCGCCTGATGAATGTCGGCGGTGAAGTTTTGTGCAAGGTTATATAATTAAAAGGATGTAATTATGTCAAGGGCAGGAAAATATCCAGTTAAATTGATTGATGGTGTGGTTGCATCTGTGGATGGCGACAAATTGGTTATCAAAGGGCCAAAGGGTGAATTGACCGTTCCAATGAATACGAAAAATTCCGGTTTGGTTGATGTCAAGGTTGAAGCCGGCCAGGTTGTAGTTACCCCTAAAGATGCCGAAGACAAAGCGTCGCGTGCGATGTGGGGAACAATGACCCGCAATATCCGTAATGCGGTCGAAGGCGTGACACATGGCTTTTCCAAGGCGATGTATATGAAGGGTGTCGGATACAAGGCATCGGTCAGTGGCAAAAAATTCACTTTGGTGGTTGGCTTTTCGCATGATGTTGTTATGGAAATTCCGGATGGTTTGACCGTGACAATGGGTGAAACGCCGACGGAATTTACCATCAGTGGTAACGACAAATGTGCGGTCGGTTTGTTCGCGGATAAAATTCACAAGATTCGCAAAATGGACCCGTACAAGGCCAAGGGTATCTTCTATAAGGGTGAAAAGGTTCGCCACAAAGAAGGTAAAAAGAAATAATAAATAAAAATTTCCGCTGTTACGGGAATTGGAAAAAAGGAAAAAAAATGTTGAAACATTTATCTACGGAAGAAAGACGCAAATTGGTGACACGCGTTGCGTTGAAAAAGAAAAACCCTGGGAAAATCCGTTTGTCGGTTTTCCGCAGTGGTCGTCATATTGAAATTCAGGCCATTGATGATGTAAAGGGCCGTACAATTTGTGCCGCATCGTCCAAAGAAAAGGGCTTTAAGGGGCACGGTTGGAATATCGCGGGTGCCGAATTGGTTGGCAAGGCGTTCGCCGAACGTGTTGTCGCGGCAAAAATTGCGGACAATTGCTATTTCGATCGTGGGGCGTATCGCTATCATGGTCGTGTAAAGGCATTGTGCGAGGCAATCCGCGCCGGTGGCGTCAGAATCTAAATATAAATGGAGTTTATAAATGGCACGTTTTGATAATAAAAATTTACAGACAGATAATTTAGTAGATAAATTGGTTTCTGTGAACCGCGTTTCCAAGACGGTGAAGGGCGGTAAGAATATGTCTTTTTCGGCACTCGTCGTCGTTGGGGACAAGGCCGGCAAGGTTGGTTTTGGTAAAGGCAAGGCATTGGAAGTGCAATCCGCCGTGCAAAAGGCAACCAAGGCCGCCAAGGCAAAAATGATTCGCGTTCCACTGAAAGAAGGGCGCACATTGCATCATGATATTTCGGTTAAATACGGTGCAAGTAAATTGGTTTTGCGCAGTGCGGTTCCCGGTACCGGTATCATCGCGGGTGGGGCGTTGCGTGCGGTGTTCGATTGCCTGGGGGTCCAAGACGTCGTTGTAAAGTCCCAGGGTGCAAATAACCCGAACAATATGATTCGTGCGGTGTTCCTCGCTTTCTCGAAGATGAATTCGCCAAAGACCGTGGCGGCGCGTCGTGGTAAAACGGTTGCGGAAATTGTCGCGGGTCGTGACGGTAAAAAGATGGCCGAAGAAGCCGCGGCAACGGAAGACAAATAATAAAAGGTGATTGTTATGGCAAAAAAAATAATTGTGAAACAAGTCAAAAGTGTTATCGGTCGTCCGGAATCGCAACGTAAAATTCTGGCTACATTGGGATTGGGTCGCATCGGCAAATCGCACGAATTCGCGGACTGCGCATCAATTCGTGGCATGATTGCCAAGGTCGCACATTTGGTTAGTGTAACGGAAGAATAATAAACATGAAATACAGTCAAGGATTTTTTTCTGTAAGTAGGGTATTGAAGGATTGGTATACTGTTCAAACTAGTGGTTTGGATGTTAGCGGTCTTGCAAGTTTCGCTGATAAATGTACACATAATGTTCAGATTACCAAGCATGACCAGATAGTTCCTTTACTTGCTGGGTTTGCCTGCGATTCTGTACCGACAGATATTAGAAATTTCCTGCTGTTGAAGTGTGCAGAATTTTGTGGACGGCGGTCTATAGGTACGTCGGAAGATCAGTCCATGAGATCTTTGGCTGATCATGTGGTTAGTAGACTGTCGTTCAAAATGATAACAGAACCTGTTTTATACAAAGTTTTTGACGCTGATGAGAAGACTATTTGTAGAGTTACAAGGACGTCATCTCGGTATATACAGTATAAGGATGCGATCGAAAAGTTTTATCCACAGCTTTTTGAAGCGTATCGTAAGTAAACCGAGTATGTGGATACTTGTCCGCATGCGCAAACGAACTATATAGTTCATAGGAGTAAAAAAATGAAATTAAATGCTTTGATGGATAATAAGGGTGCACGGTCCGATATTAAACGCGTTGGTCGTGGTATGGCGTCGGGTTATGGTAAAACCGCGGGTCGTGGAACCAAGGGTCAAAAGGCGCGCGCGGGTTCGCGTAAACAGGCAACTTTCCAGGGTGGTCAGATGCCGATTTTGCGTCGTTTCCCGAAATATGGTTTTACAAATCCATTTGCGAAACACTATGCGACAATCAATTTGGGCGATATTGAAAAGTTTATCGCGGCCGGCAAAATTGATGCGGCCAAGGAAATCAGTATCGATTCTTTGATGGCGGCAAAAATTTTGAATCGCCGTATGTCGGGTTTGAAAGTTTTGGCCAAGGGCGAAATTAAAACCGTGGTGAATATCGTTGCGGAAAAATGGTCGGCGGCGGCGGAAAGCGCGATTACCAAAGTGGGCGGAACAATCAAAAATAAATAATCGGGACAAAGCAAGAGAGACGGCGCATGAAATTCATATCAAGGTTTTTTGGGAAACTTTCAGATTTGCAAAAGCGTATTTTGTTTACGCTCGGGGCGCTGGTTATCTATCGTATCGGGTCGTTTATTCCGTTGCCGGGCGTAAATGCGTCGGCGGTGTTGCACTTGTTTACCGGCGAAGGCAGTGGTATGATGGGCATGTTCGATATGTTCACCGGTGGGTCGCTTTCGCGTATGTCGGTGTTGGCACTGAACATTTTCCCGTATATTTCGGCATCTATCGTGTTGCAGTTGTTGACCGCGACCAGTAAATCGCTAAATGATTTACGCAAAGAAGGCGAATCGGGCCGTATCAAAATCAACCAATATACACGCTATTTGGCGGTATTGCTTGCCGTGGTTCAAGGTTGGGCCGTGGTGCGTGGATTGGAAGTGATGGCGCCGGTCAATGGTGTTCGTGCGGTTGTGAATCCGGGATTTTCGTTTGAATTGTCGGCTATTATTGCGTTGGTCGGTGGAACGGTTTTTGTCATGTGGCTTGCGGAACAAATTACCGCGCGTGGCATAGGCCAGGGCGCATCGCTGCTTATTTTCGCGGGCATTATCGCGCAAATTCCCGAAGGTGTCGCGAAAATTGTGTCCCTTGGGTCCGTTGGGCAAATGTCGCCGGCGATGATTGCGTTGGTGATATTGTTTGTGGTCGGAATTGTTGCGTTGATTGCGTTCTTTGAATTGGCGCAACGTCGCGTGCAAATCTTGTACCCGCGTCAGGTTATGGCGAACGGTGTTGTGAATACGAACGCGTCGTATTTGCCGATAAAGGTCAATATGTCGGGCGTTATGGGGCCGGTGTTTGCGTCGTCCATTATGATGTTGCCGGCGTTTGTGCAACGATTCGTTCAAAGTGAAAATCTTGTTGTGCAAAATATAATGGGATTTTTTACATATGGGGCGTGGTCATATATCATTTTGTACACGATTTTGATTGCGTTCTTTGCGTATTTCCAAACGGCGGTCGTGTTCAATTCCGAAGAAACCAGTAATAATCTGCGCAATGCCGGTGGTTATATTCCGGGCGTGCGGCCGGGCGAACAGACGGTGAGTTTCTTGGATTCCATGGTATCACGGGTGACGGCGATTGGCGTTTTGTACCTGATTGTCGTGTGCGTGTTGCCGATTATTTTGAATACGCACTTTGGAATGCCGTTGATGATTGGCGGAACCAGTGTTTTAATCGTTGCGGGTGTCGTGCTTGACACCATGAACCAGGTGCAATCTTATTTGGTTGCAAAGCAGTATCATGGCGTTATGGGCGCCGCAAAGAAAGGTCGTTTCCGTAATTAAAACTTGCGTGAAACAAAGGTTTGACTTTTGCGCCGATTCGTATAGAATTGTCGTAATGGCAAAAATGGGGGCTGAAACGTCCGAACAAAAAAATAAAAAGGAAAAATAAAAATGGCACGTATAGCAGGTGTAAATATACCCACAGAAAAACGTATCGAGGCCGCGTTGCAATACATCCACGGCATTGGGCCAACCCGCGCCGCACAGATTTGCAAGGCATTAAAGTTGAAAGACGGTCTGCGCGCAAAGGATTTGACCGACGAAGACGTTATCAAAATTTCGAACTATATTGAACAGAATTTCAAGGTCGAAGGTGACGTTCGCCGCGAAGTTGCAATGAATATCAAACGGTTGCAAGATTTGAAAACCTATCGCGGTATCCGTCATCGTAACCGGTTGCCGGTTCGCGGTCAACGGACACAGACCAATGCCCGTACGCGCAAGGGTAAGCGTATCGTTGTCGCGGGTTCTGCGGTCAAGGGTAAATAATAAAATTGGGTAGAGATTAACACGATAGTTAATTGAAGACATCTAATCAAAGGAAAAAACAAAAATGGCATTAAATAAAAAGAAAGTTGTAAAAAAAGTTTCGCACGGCATTGCACATGTCGTTGCCACAAATAATAATACGCGTATCACAATCACCGATCAATCGGGTGCGGTTTTGACCTGGGCGACGGCGGGCGCGAATAATTTCAAGGGCGCAAAGAAATCGACCCCGTATGCGGCGACGGTTGTTGCGGACGCGGTTGGCAAAAAGGTTGCCGAAATGGGTATGAAGACCGTCGATGTCCTTATGCGCGGAATTGGCCAGGGTCGTGAATCTGCGGTTCGTGGTTTGGCGAATGCCGGTTTGGTTGTGCAAAGTATTACCGATACAACGCGTATTCCGCACAACGGTTGCCGTCCAAAGAAAGTGCGTAGAGTTTAAGAAAAAAATCCGCCTTGGCGGATTTTTTTAGTGTTAGTGTAAGTGGAACCGGCGCGTTGCGCCGGTTTTTCAATCCTTGCAACCATATGTGTTTTATGATATAATTCACGTGCTGGCGGGTGTTCCGTCGGTGGGGTGTAACGACCCATGATTCCGAGTGTCCGCGGGGACATAAAACACCTCCAACCACGTGTGGTTGGAGGGCGGTGAATATATAGAATAAGCCCACTATTTCCTCGGAACGTAGTCGTTAACCTCCAACCACTTGAAGCAATTCGGTGGTTTTTTGTTGCACAAAAAGGAGGCGAGAAGTGTATAAAAAATTTTTATTTGGGTGTTTTTTTGTGATTACATTTGTTGTGAATTCGTATGCTGCGCTCATTGAAGTTCTTGATTTGGGAAATGGTTTTTATCGAATTTTATCAGATGGTCAGCCATACGGGGGCGCGGTTGAAAGTCAACTTTCTAAATCCGCTGTTGATAGAATATTAAAAGCGCTGGATAACGGGACCAACCAAATAAATCGAACGCCGATACCAAATACTAACCCAGGTGGTGGATTTGGTGGTGGCGGTTCGAGTGGCAAGGGAACCACATCCGCAAGCGCAACAAATAATGGTGCGTTGGTTCCAAAGTCAAACACGACTACGGCCGTTACCAAATATGAACCAAATGTTGCAAAGACCGGGACTTCGACCACGGGTGGAACAACACCAACAAAACAAATTGGTCCCAGTAAAAGTATTGTGAAAACCCCTACAACACAGACACCTGCGACATCTACAACAAATACCACAACGTCGGCACCAAAACAACTTGGACCGGGAACAGGTGGAACTGGCGGGGGTGCCGGGGGTGGTGGTACTGGAACGCCCCCAAAGACAACTTCATCGCCTAAAACAACAGGTGGAAATGTTGTGGGAAGTGGACTCGCGATTCTTGGTGGTGTCGTGGGTGCGGTGGATTTTGCCGATGCGGAAAAACCCAAAGATAGAAAAACAAACTGGGGCGATGTCGCGCGCAGTGCGGGCGATGGTGCGGCGATGGCGGCTGGGACTGCGGCAGTTATCAATTTAATCCCTGGGCTTGGTCAAATTGGGTATGGGGCCGCAATTGCTGTTGGGGCGGTTGGTGGCGCAATTGCCGCCGGACGTAAAGCATTTTCAGAAACAGATTGTGAATATGATCCAGTTATTGGGGTATATAGTTGCTGTCATACATCAAAAGCGATGTCTAACATTCAGGCGCGTAATGTTGATATAGGTGGAGAAATGTTTTGCAATGATTTCCCATATATTACAAAATGTGTTCAAGGGCGCAAGGAACATGAAACAGATCAGGGTTTTCGTGGTTTGTTTATGAATGACCATTGGTCAAAAGAATGTCGTATAAAGTATTGCCCGGGATATAGTGAACCAATTGATCCCAATGGGGGGTATTCTATAACGCCTGCGGCGAAATATACTGATGATGGTGGTGCGTGTTGGTATTGGTTGTGTCCCGAAGGCATGACACGCGACGGTGCAAAATGTGTCGCTGATGTGACAATACCCGGTCAAAAGACAAACATAACTCCGCCACCGGCCGATGCACCGGATAATGCAAAAGGGTGCAAAACAGATGCGGATTGTGTTGGTGACAAATTGCCACAATATGCAACCGCTGGGCGTTGTATTCAAAAGAACAAGAATGAACGGGTTTGTGCCGCGACCGCGTGTCAACCTGGAACTTATTTGGTGAAAAAGAATGGTCGCTCTATGGGCTGGTGTCGTGCTGGAACGGAACCAAACGAAAACCAAAGTGGTACTATGTCGCCACAACAAGATCAGATGGATGCGGGTGAAATTACACCATCGACAATTGCGCCGTCTTTGCCGACACCTGTTAGGTGTTCGGATCCGGATAATATGGATTCGAATTGTAAATGCATTGTTGCGGGAACGGTGGAACGCGGTGGAAAATGCGTGTGTCGTGACGATAACCAAGAAATCAAAAATGGCAAATGTGAATGGACGGCAAAATATGTTGCGGGTTTGGAAAGCGACCTGGACAGCAAATTTAACGGTTTAACGGCAACGATTGGTGGGTTTGAAAAGAATGTTTGGCGTGATGAAAACGGCGAATTTAACACCGCGCGCCTTGCGTCGGACAGTATTGCGGGTGTTGTTTTGGGGACCGTTGGCGGAATTGTGACGGCGAACCTTGTCAAAAAGGCCCAGGTTAAACAAGGTTTTGAAGATATAGGTTGCTATATCGGCGGTCAATCCGTAGCCGGCTATGGTGATGAATTTAATGTCGGACGGTAATTCCCCTTCGCTGGCGAAGGGGCGAAGTCGCGCCGTAGCCACAGGTGCAGGCGGATGGCGGGGCCCCCCGCCGGGGTAGTGGTAATAATGTTTTTTATCACCCATACCCCCCGGCTGTTCAGCCGGACCCCTTTCCATAGGAAAGGGGAACTTCATGCTCTGGAATAACAAAAAACGGGCGCAATTGCGCCCGTATCATAAAAAACTACCACAATCATTACTTGCCAGTGGCGCGGCGTTTTACCGCAACGGTTTTATTCGCCGTTGTGTTGGCTTTTTTCGCCGTCGGTTCTTTGGCCGGTGCCTTGGTTGTTTTTTCGGCCTTTGGTGCCTTGGGTGCCTTTGGCGCATCGGTTGCGGTCGCTTCTTCGGCCTTGGCCGCGGCAACTTCCGGTTTTTGTGGCTTTTTCGCGTTCACATCGCGGTCAACAAATTCGATAATCGCCATCGGTGCGGCATCGCCATAGCGGAAACCGGCCTTTAACACGCGGGTGTATCCGCCCGGGCGTTTCGCATAGCGTGGCCCAAGCACCGTGAACAATTTTTTCACGGTTGCGTCGCATGCGTTGCCCAATTCCGACGCGGTCAGGCGGCGGTTCGCAACGGTGTCAACCTTGGCGCGGGTAACCAATTTTTCCACGACACTGCGCAGATCTTTGGCCTTTGGCAAAGTTGTTTTGATTTGTTCTTTTTCAATCAGGTTTTTCGCAAGCCCAATAAACAAGGCCTTGCGTGCATTTGTGTCGCGATTAAAAGTGCGACCGGCTTTTTGGTGTCTCATCGGTTACTCCTTTATTTTTGTTTCCGCCCAGTTTCCCGGGATTGCACCACTTTTCGTGCCCCAAATCAGTGATTCAGCAACACGCACATTATTCCCATCAAAACTGCCACAGAAAACAATTTAGATGAGGATATTGGAAGCGATTGACGGTTCGCAGTGTAGTTGACCTACATAAGAACCGACAATCGCGACAAGGTTCCATATAAATTGTTTTACTTATATGGGTCTTCGTATTTCTTGGCCAATTCTGCGATGTTTTCCGGCGGCCAACCCGGGACTTCCATGCCCAGGCCAAGGCCCATCGCTTCCAATTGGATTTTGATTTCGTTCAATGACTTGCGCCCAAAGTTCGGGGTCTTTAACATATCCGCCTCGGTCTTTTGGACCAATTCGCCAAGCCAGTTGATTTTGTCGTTTTTCAAACAATTGTTCGCACGCACAGACAATTCCAGTTCGTCCACGCGTTTCAGCAATTTCGGATCGAATTGCAACGCGTCTTTGGCGACTTCTTCTTCGGTCGGTGCCGCGATTTGCGTTGGGTCTTCGAAATTGATGAACAAAGTCAATTGGTCGGTCAAAATACGCGCCGCGAACGCGATTGCATCTTCGGGTGTGACACTGCCGTTTGTTTTGACGGTCATTTCCAATTTGTCATAGTCCGTTGATTGCCCAACACGGGTTTCCGAAACCACGGTCGCGACATTCAAAATTGGTGAAAAGATTGAATCAACCGGAATCACGCCCAGTGGCAACCCATCGGCATGTGCGTTCGCCGGAACATATCCGCGACCCGTGCCAAGTGTGATTTCCATATCAAACTGCGCGCCTTTATCCAATGTGCAAAGTTCCGCGTCGGGGTTCATAACCTCTATTGCACTGGTGCATTCAATCATGCCCGCCTTGACAACCGCCGGCCCGGTCACATGTAACGCAACCTTGTGCTGACCTTCGGAATTTGCCTTGAAATAAACACCCTTAAGGTTCAGTAAAATATCCGCGACATCTTCGTGCACGCCTTGGATACTTGAAAATTCGTGTTGAACACCTTCGATTTTAACATACAGTGGCGCGCAACCTTGGAGTGAAGACAACAGAACGCGACGCAACGCCGTGCCAAGCGTAAGACCAAAACCTTTTTCCAACGGTTCCGCGACCAATTTGGCCATGTTCGGATTATGTTCATCGGTGGTGATATTCAGTTTTTTCGGCTTTATCAAAGCCATCCAGTTTTTTTCAATCATTTATATTTCCTTTTAGCTTAGTTTATCATTTTCGCCAATCGGCCGCACACAAACCTTTGCATGCCCGCGCATTGTATAGCGTTTTTTATAGAAAGTCAAGGATTTTAGTGGAATTTTTACATATAAAAATGCCCGCAGTTGCGGGCGGGGTTTAGAATTGTGTGTCGGTGCAGGTTTCGGTTTCTTCGCCCCATGTTTCGCAATATTTGTCGCCAACCAATGGATTTCTTGTTTTTGCACAAGGTGTAGAACGAACACATTTGTGGCAAACCAAGTTTTCCCAATCAAATGTTGTAGTAATCGTTTCTCTATAATTCCATTGATTCATTTTTTTGGATGAAACAAGAGGCATGTAATCAGGTTCTTTATCGTCACCGTTAGCGGATGATGGTGTATTAACTTCATTGCTCAATAACCCCATCCCAGCCACTGCAATGGGCGTTGTTGCACCACCAGTAAAGAATGCCCCTACTGCCCCACCAACAACCATTACTGACCCTATAACAATCCCCCCAGCACTGCGTGGTGGTTCGGCTGAACGTGCAAGTGTTGACATATCTGCCATGTACAAACAGGATTGACGTGCAATTTCACGACGTTGATCTTTACTGTTTTGTCCGGCAATTTCGGCTTTACGTTCGGCAATCTTCGAATAATCTTTTAGCATTTTTGCGTTTAATTCATCATACTTTGCATAGTAGTTCGCTTTGGTTTGTGATAATGCCGATTCCGATATAATCCTTCGCATTTGTGCGGTCAGTTGTGGGAAACGTGCTTTGTTATAGGTTTGATCGCCCTTTGCACCTAACATTTCTTTATAACCTTGAAATTCACGACCACTCATACAGAACTGAACCTTTGGATCGGATTCGATTGCATTGATTGTGTTTTGAATGTTTGTTTGTAAAGCCGCCAATTCGTCATTGATGCGATGCATTTGATCTTCTGTGATATCTGTTCTTCTACCATTGCCTGATAATATACCATTGGACATGCCACCTGAACCATTACCATATGATCCACTACCTGATGAACCATTGTTTCTATTAGGTGTTTGATTACCTTGGCGATTGCCACCGCGCTGAGGATTGTTTTCGGCAATGTGGCCATTTTCTTCGTCTTTGTCTTTTTGTTCCAAGTTATCAAAGTATTCACTGGTACTAATTAAACCATCATTGGTCATTGTGACACTATCCCAATATATAATACCATCAATGACCCCTGCAAATGGTTTTTCTGTGTTTGGTGTATAATTTATATTGCCATCAGATCCGGTAACAAGGTCACTGGAATTTCGTCCTAATTCTACATCGGTAATCATATCTATATTTGGACGACATTGATTGTAGTTGATGCTGATGTTGTTTTTGTTACCCTGATATTCACATATTTTATACTCTAAACTACGTGAACCCAAACCATTGTCTACAATCATTTCATCGCAATTTTCCGTGCTGCCACAGACCTTTATCATTGCGGCATTGGCGGCCTTTTGACATGCAGTTAACATGTTGTTGTCAATGTTCAGGAATATGCCTGTGGCAATATCTTTAAGTGTTTGGTCTACTGTTTTTTTATCATCACCATATTCATATGTGCAACCCGTTAATTTTTCCTTCGGGCACATTTTGACGATTGTGTCGGTGTCCAATCCAATACATTGGGTGTAATCTTCGCCACAGCGGTCTTCGGATTGCAAGCACGCTTTAAACTCATTGGTGCAAGAATCAACACGCATCGATTTCAACCGCGCACGGACATAGTCCATAATTGCCGGTTCCGTCGCTTCGCACGGGTCGATTTCAACCTTGCACACCGAACGCAATGTGTCAGGCCGCGTAAGGCACATGTCATATGAACCCTCTGGGTCATTGGGATCCATTGTGTCGTGGCATGCCTTTTGGAAACAGTTCGAAATATTCGAAATGCACGATGTGCGCAGGTTCGATTCCACAATCAATTCCGCAGATTTGATTTGCGGTGCGGCCTCTCGCAAGAACGCATCCCAAACCTGGTCGCGAACGTTGACGCACTGTTGGGTCACGGTCATACACAGGGCTTTTTTCGCCTCTAACGTATCATATGTTTCGGCGGAAATTTTTATTTTTGATGATGTGCCTTTGATTGTTTTTTGTTTTGTTTGCGTGCCATTTACGGTTGCGCGCGCCGCCAAATCGACACAGCCCGTAAAATCTTCGCCGCAACCACCGGTTGTTTGCATACATTGTTTAAATTGCACTGTGCATTGCCCAAGGTCGTATTTGTTCGCATTGCGATATTGTTCCAATGCGGCTTCGCGCATGGCACTTTGCGCGGCGTAAAGTTTTTGTGCGCTTTGTGTGCGTGCGGCGCGCAGGCTGTTTTCATACGCGGTGCAATCGGAACGGACGCGCTGTTTATACATTAAATTCATCAATGTCGATTGCGATTTGCATTCGGGAATTTGTGCGTTGCAAAGTTTTGCCGCCGCGCGATAAAGTGCGTCGCCGGTTTTGTTGGCAATTGAAACGCCGTCCGATGAAAAGTCAAAAATGTCTTCGGCGTCGGCATCAAAGTCCAGGTCCAGCGAATTCCATGAACTTAAATCCAATGATTGGCGTTTTGATTTTGCCGCGTCCGCCGTCACGCGCTTTGTCACCGAATCGGTTTTCGACATAACCGCATCGACCGCGTCGCCCATTTCAATGCGTTCGACACCGACGGTCGCAAGTTGATAACTTTGGTCGTCCAAGTTTTGAATTTCTTGGAGTATTGCGTCGTATTCGGCGTTTTTATCACTGCAAATACAACGTCCGCCGTTCGCGTTGTCCAACATACAGAATGAATCCATACAACCGCTGAACTTGCCCCAGCACACCTGGTCAACCGCCGTGTTTTCCGTGGCGGCCGCGACCTTGGTTCCGGTGCTAATTACGCTTTGTTTTGCCGCGCGTGCGTTTGTTGTTGGGGTTTGTACCGCGGCGCGCCCACGTTGTGTGGGGTTTTGTGTTGCGCTGCGTGATGTGACGGCGCGTGTTGTTGCCGTGGTTGTTATGTTATCATTATCTGTTTGTGGTGCACGTGAAACACGTGCCGGCGCCGTTGCTGAACGTGCAACTGTATCTTGGCGTGTTGCGCCGAATGCGGCGGATACGCATGCAAAAATTACTAATGCAAAAGATAAACGTTTCAAAAGAAACCCCTTCTACTGTTCCCTGTATTTTATCATAAAAAAGTGGTTGGTGCAAGTGGGTATGTTAGTGGGGCGGGGGATAAAAAACGTCCGCGCGGGGCGGACGTTTATCGGGGACACCACATGATTTATTCAAGTCGTATTGGACATTTTGTCACGTCCAAGTATTGTTCGGCTTTTGCCTTACGTGGGCGACATTCGCGTGCCGTTGTATTGTACTTGCATGCATTCGAAACACGCATGGAACGCGGGACATATATTACCTTGGCCGAATTACAACTGGATTCGTTGGTGAATACTTTACATGCATCAATCCACTCGTTGCAATCCGATACACGTGACAATCCCGCATTTGGATCAGGTTCATCCCCCGGATTCGGTGTCGGGTTCACAAGGCATGCGCCATACGATTGTGCCACGCCGACGTTCGCGATACAGGCACTGCCCGATGGGGTGCACGGATTCGTCACCAATGTCGTGCTGGACAAATTGCCCGGACGATAGTTGAACTTTGCGTTTCTGCATTCATTGGCATCCGTGAACAGTGCGCATGTCAATGACCAGTTATCACAGTTCGTGACAACCGCGGTCGGCGCAATTGTTGACGGTAAATTCAATGCCCATTTGACATAGAAGTCGCGCAGACGGTCGATTGAATACGATTTGCCGAATCCAACCTTGGCAAGGCCGTCCGCCACGCGGCAATTGATGTTATTCTTTTCAACAAACGCCGTGATTGCCGTTGCGGTTCCACCGGTTGCCGCACCAATACCCGCGCCAACCAATGTTGTTTTTAGACGGTTGCCTTTTTCGCCCTGTGTTATGATTTCAATTGAATTGAATATCTTGTCAAGTGCGTTAAGTTGCCGTTTGAATTCGTCTTTGCCAAGGCATTCGGTGCTACGGCTGCAATACACATCTGTGCCATCACGCCATGATTGATTCAGGTTAACAAATCTGCATTCTTTTACTTCTGTTTGGGTTGAAGTCGCATTACCAGAACAATTCTTTGAACATGCGTTCGGGTATTGTTTGTACCATTCTACTATTTTAGAATAAACAAGATCTTGATACTTTTGGCAGTCGCCGGTTATTTTAAATTGTTCGTACGAATTTGTGGCTACTGCTTGACATGCGCAAGGTGCTTCATTACATGCAGCGTTTACTTGTTCAAGGATTATTTGCTGTGCTTGTTTTTCTTGACCTGCGGGAACTTCACAACTTAATTTTAATTTTGTCGTCACAGTGCACATTTCTTGTTCTTTTACTTCTTTTTCTGTTTCGCGACATGTGTTGACGGCTTCTTTGCCCATTTCCCACATGTCGTAAAGGTCAACAATTTCGCGGCATTGGCCCAGTGTCATCGATTTTGATGTGCTGGACAAATCCGACGAAATATATTGATTTATTGCGCCAATTTTTTGGTTGTCTTGTAATTCTTTTAGCAACGTGTTGCGCATAGATTCAATTGTGCAATCAAAGTTGCGGTCGCCGTGGCCCGCCAATGCACCGATTCCCGCGCCCAGTAATGTTCCACCGGGAATTGCGGTCGCCGCAACCGTTTTCGTTGTTGGCATAAGCGAGAATCCGAACAAATCTTTGTTGCATGTGAACGAAGATCCGGTTGCACGCCATACTTCGGCCATTGCATCATCGCCAACCGCACCAAAGAGCCAACTGTTGGTAATTGGTGTGTCTTTGTTATACGCCGCCACGCGCAGCAAGCATTGTGCGTTTTCCGCGTCCCAACGCGCATAGTATCCGCGCTTGCCATCGATGCCGGTATCATTTACGCGCGCACCAAGTGGGTTTAGTTTGCTAAGTGAATCATTACGCGCACTGTTGTATGCGCCGACGCGTTGGTCGTATTCAGATGTCACGTTGTCACTGACAGAAACCGCGTTAAACGCCGCGCCGTATGTGTTGCGGTCAAGCAACAAACATGTATTTTCCGCCTGGGTCGGGGTAAGGCCCGTTTGACGCAAAACGAACGCATAGTATTCCGGTTGAACCTTGCGCGCGTTAAAATCAAGCCATACATCCGATGTCGATGCATAAACATATTGACAATTGCGACGAACGGTGGAAACACACTTTTCCACTTGGGTCAAACAAAGCCCCATGCCATTTACGATGGAATTGCGCAAGTCTTCGTTAAACAGCGAATTTATGCCGTTTGGCAACGCACCGCCGTTGACACAGCCCAAAACATCGTTCATACAGTTTTCGACAGAATAGGATGAATTTTCCACACCGCCATCGGGGCATTCCGGGGCTGGCGGATTTGGTGCCGGCGGAACCGGTGTGTCGGGATCCGGGGTTGGATCTGGGTCCGGATTTGGGTTCGGATTCGGATTGGGGTTAGGATTTGGTGTTGGTTTCGGTTGTGGCGTCGGCTTTGGGTCGATGTCATTACTGCTAACGGTCATATTTCCAACGGCACTTACCGGCAAAATAGGAATAGACGGCATACGTGACGCCGCGGTGCCACGTCCACGATTCGCGGTCGCCGTTCCGCGTGATACGTCTGTCGCCGCAAAAGCCGCGGTCGCGATTGCGATAATTGATAAGCATGTTACACTTTTACATACAGTTTTCAGCATATTTCGCATGAAAAACCCTCCTTTCTATCTGTGACATTATACCACAGAAAAAGGTAATAAAAAAGTGTTTTTTGAAAAAAATATAAAAATAAATACTTTATTGACAGAAAGAAAATTATGTCTATAATAGTGGTTAGCCGTCACCGCTTGTGCGGTGCCGAGACTGCGCCATGGCTTTGCCCTGGCTTGGTGTAAGAGGTTAGTGTAAATGAGTGATAAAAAGAAATCTTTTGTGAATTTTTGGCGCGCGGTTGCGTGGACGGGGATTTATGTGTTCGTGATGTGGGCGATTTTGCGCGGGCTGTTTAA
>OMPY01000035.1 GCA_900313105.1 uncultured Pseudomonadota bacterium | reverse complement strand
ATTCCATCCCAAATGTCCCCGAAACTCCATTCCCGGACGATGAACAAACCAAACAATGTGCAATTCAAAACACAAGATTCAAAAATACCAATGTGCCGTACGGGTCGCCACTTGGGTATATAACGTGCATAACATCTGACTATGGCGTGCAAAGAAAATTATCTTGGTACAATAAAACAAAGATTCATTATGGTATCGATTTGGCGGCAAACACGGGAACACCGATATACGCGCCGGCAAATGGGGTTGTTGAAACAGTATTTAATATGAACAGAACCTGTGGCAACGGAATTATTATAAAACACCCAAGTGGTTACGCAACACAATACTGTCACCTAAGCCGGGTGTCTGTGTCGCGTGGTGAATCGGTCACGTCGGGATGTCTTATTGGATACACGGGCAACACCGGCCAGAGCACCGGACCGCACCTGCATTACGCGGTAAAGAAAGATGGTTATGCGATAAACCCAAAAAACTTTATCGAACCCGGACACAGGATGTGTCACTAGTCATCTTTCGATTTGCGGAATTTTACCGCGAAACTGCCGTTATTTATCGGCGTGCATGAAACGATATATGGCGAAAGCAAACTTTCGCGCACCCATTCTTGGAATTTGATTTTAAGTATCCCACTTGCCCCCGTTATGATTTTTGCATCTTTTACCCCCGATAACGCAAGTTCCATGATTTCATCCCATGACTGTTCGATTGTTTTCATATGCAAATCAAGTGTCGCATGTTCGGGAACATGCACGGGTGCGGGAATTCGCGTTGACAGGTGTAATTCCGTTCGCACGCGCCGGCGCGTCACGGAATCGTCCGGCGAAAAATCCGCACCAATCATTTCGGCAATATCTTGGTCGCTAAGGCGTCGCATGATTATTTATCTTTCAGTTTTTTCGCCCATTTACCGTCCGGAAAGTTTAGTTTTAACATTTCGGCAAACCCGTCCGCTTGTTCGGATAAACCAATTGCGGTATATGCCTCGGTAAGTCTATACATCGCCTCTTCTGGCATGACGGTTTCGGGCGCATCGGTTATAACCGATTGAAACTTTGTAATCGCACTTGCCCAGTTTTCTTTGCGCATATCATTGCGCGCGGAATACATAACCTTGCCCGCGATATAGTTTTTTAGGATATTGATTTTATTTTTGGCATTTTCGGCATACGGTGACCGCGGAAACCGGTCAACGATTTGCTGAAATTGTTGTAATGCATAGACCGACATTCCCGGTTCACGGCGGACATCGCTAACCTGGCGATAATAGCACATGCCGCGCAGGTAAAGGACATACGGCACATCACGATGCCCCGGGTGAAACCGCATAAAACGGTCGGCGGTAAGAATTGCACCCGGAAAATCATCGTCCAAGTATTGTGAATATGCCGCCATAATCAACGCATCCGCCGACCAACTGCTTGCCGGGTATTGTGTTTCAACCATTTGAAACTTTTCGGCCGCATCGTCATAGTTTTCTTTTTCAAATTCGCCGTACGCATCGTCATAGAGTTCCGTAATCGATTTATTCGTTATAATTTTATCGGCATCACCACTGCATCCGGCAACGGCAATCCCCAGTAAAAGCGGTAAAAATAATTTTTTCATTTCTTCTTATTCCTGTCTTGATTTTGCTTGTTCGTGTTTAGTATAATCCAAACTATGAAACTTGGCAAACATATTTTCGGCGTTGGTGCCATGACGGGAATAAGTCGCATATTCGGATTCGTCCGCGATATGCTAATTGCGCGCGTACTGGGCGCGGGGCGGCTTTCGGATATTTTTCTTGCCGCGTTCAAATTGCCGAATTTGTTTCGTGACCTGCTTGGCGAAGGGGCATTGTCGGCGATATTTATTCCGATGTATGCGGATTCACGGCATGATGAATCGTTTGCAAAAAATGTTTTTTCGTGGCTTTTTGTCATATTGCTTGGAATAACACTGGTCTTTGAAATTTTTATGCCACTTGTTGTGTGGGGCCTTGCGCCCGGGTTTGCGGATGTGCCGGGTAAAATGGAAATGACCGTTGTTATATCGCGCATAATGTTTTTCTATGTTATTTTCATTTGCGCGGCGGCGTTTTTGTCGGCGGTGCTAAACGCGTTTTCGCGGTTTATGCTTGCGGCGTTTATGCCGGTGTTGTTGAATATAATGCTTATCGGCGCGTTGCTGTTTTCAATGCACATTGGCGCATCGGATACGGTCCTGTATATAATGGCGGGGACAGTCGTTTTGTCCGGAATAATTCAATGTTTGGTACTGCTGTGGCGAATACACAGAAAACATTTCGGCTTGCGCCTTGTGGTGCCGCGATGGACGCCGGCGATAAAGACGATGTTCAAACGTTTCGGTGTAAGTTTGATTGGCAACGGCTTTTATCAAATTACTATAATTCTTGGGACATTGGTGGCAAGTTTTGAAAGTGGTGCGGTGTCGTGGCTTTATTATTCCGACCGAATTGTTCAGTTGCCATTTGCAATGATTGGACTTGCGGTTGGAACGGTTTTAATGTCGTCGATATCAAATGCAATCGCCGAAAAAAATATGCGCAGTGTCCATATCCAACAAAATTCTTCGATGCGCCAATCAATGATGTTGATTATGCCGTGCGTGGCGGGATTGTTCGTGTTGGCGGAACCGATAATAAAATATCTTTTTGAATACGGCGCATGGACGGCGCATTCAACGCACGCGGTCGCAATCGCAATTATGATTCAGGTTTTTGTTCTGCCCGCAATGCTGATTAGTCAGATTTATAGTAAAACACTTTATGCGTCCCAGGATGTAAAAACACCGGTTAAAACAAGTATTGTATCACTGGGGGTTGCATCGGTGATATATTTGGGACTTTTCTGGTTCGTTGGATATTTGGCGATTCCGATTGGCGTGGTGGTAAGTGGTTATGTGAAAAATTACCTGCTGGGGCGCGCGTGTCGTCGTCGTGGACTTGCCAAAATTGACGGCCGAACGGTTCGTGCAATTGTTGTGTTTGGTGTAATTGCGGCGGCACTTGGGGTTGGACTTTGGTTTGTTCCGGTGACAAGTATTTTTGCACTTGGACTTGCGATTGCGGGTTATGGAATCATCTATTTGCCGATTGCATTTTTGATAAATCGTAAAATATAAAAATAAAAAGTTGAAACCACCTTTTTTATATGGTATAATACCGTCATAAAGAATGTAAGGAGTGATCAATGAAAAAATTGGTATCTTTGGCGGTGTTGACCGCGTTGGTCGCGGGTTGCGCCGATTTGTCACAGACAGGTAGTTCGGATTATGGTTCCGATGGTATCGGTGAAGAAACTTTGACCACGGAAACTAAAACCACACCACCACGTTATTATGTTGGAAATGCGTACAAGGTCGAAGATACTCAATACATCCCGGCCGAAGATTGGACATATAACCAGGTTGGCATGGCGGGTATAATTCCAACTGAATTAAACGGCACGAAAACAAGCAATGGTGAAACATACAACATGAATCAAATGTTGGGAACAAGCAAAACTTTGCCACTGCCCACGATTGCCAAGGTCACAAATTTGGAAAACGGCGAATCGGTTGTTGTTCGTATAAACAATCGGGGCCCGTTTGTTAATACGCGTATTATCGATTTGTCTGCGGCCGCCGCGGAAAAAATTGGCATAACCAATCAATCCAAGGTCCAGGTTCAGATTATGCCTGAACAAACAATGTTGGTAAAGACCGCAACGGTTGGCAAAACCGCGATGGTGCCGGCCACGGAAACGGTTGCAAAGCAACAGGTTGTTGCGGAACCCGTTCAAACATCCGAACCTGCGCCCGCACCGGCACCGGTTGCGTCCGGCGATTACAGTGTCCAAGTTGCGGCGTTTTATGCCGAAGACAGTGCAAATACATTATTGCAAAAAATGCGTAATTATGGCGATGCAATTGTTGTGAAAGAAGGCGATATGTACAAGGTTCGTATTGTAAATCTTGATGCCGCCGGCGCGCGTCGTGTGATTGATGCGTTGCGTAATGGCGAAGGCATGGCGCCGGGTCTGTTAAAGAACGGTCGTTGGATAAATGCCGACAGCATCTAAAAAGTTCTCATGTGTGTACCTCCAAATCCCCGTTGCAAAACGGGGATTTTTTAGTGCGCTTTTGCACTTGTGGTATTTGTGGTAATTGATTTATATATGACACCGGCTTCATCAAACATTTTAAGAGATAAATTTAAAGTATCGCGCCAGCCGGGTATTTGTTTCTTTTCTTCTGGTTCCATATAAATTACCTCTTTGATATTAGATTGAATAATAGCCCCCGCACAACGCATACATGGCGGCATAGTGACATATAAAATCGCTTGGCTAAGATTAGTTCCATTTCTTGCCGCATTTAATATAGCGTTTACCTCGGCATGAACAACGTATTCATATTTTATTGGTCGTTCCCATCTTTGGGAAATATCATCATTGACGCCACGCGGAAAACCGTTATACCCCATAGAACGAACCTCTTTATCCGGTCCAATGATAACGCATCCGACTTTGGTGCTGCCATCCTTGGACCACCCTGCGATAAGTTTTGCCATTTCCATAAATCGTTGGTTCCATTTTTCGTCAAAAGTAAATTCTCTTTTTTCGTTAGTCATGGTAAATCCTTTTTGGTTAATTTACAATAACTACGCAGATTTTCAAGTTTTTAATTCACTTTTGAAATATGTGTGCTATTGTTTATGGTATGAACAAGACATATTCTGGATTTATCGCAATTGCGGGGCCGACAAACGCCGGCAAAAGCACCCTTTTGAATCAAATCATGGGGCGCAAGGTTTCAATTGTTTCGCACAAGGTTCAAACCACGCGAACGAACCTGCGTGCCGTGAAAATGGTTGGGGCACGACAATTGATTTTTGTTGATACCCCTGGGATTTTTCGCCCCGCCCGTCGCCTTGACCGCGCAATGGTTTCGGCGGCGATGACCGCGCTTTCCGATGCGGATGCGGTTTTGTTGATTATCGACGCGACCAAGGGAATCACCGATACGGTGCGTGAAATTATCGGAAAAATCCGCGAACATAAAAATTTGTTTGTTGCGCTAAATAAAACCGACGCGGTAAAGAAAAGTGAACTTTTGCCGATTGCCGCGGAATTAAATGAAATGGCGGATTTTCGTGAAATCTTTATGATTTCGGCAATGAAAAATGACGGCGTTGCGGAAATGTTGGCATCAATGGCGGCGGTTATGCCGGCATCGCCATATTTGTTTGATGCGGCGGATGCAACCGATGTGCCGGATAATTTATACCTTGCGGAACTAACGCGGGAAAAGGTTTATCGTTATATTCACCAAGAATTGCCGTATCACATAAATGTCGTGACGGAACGTGTTGATGTCGATGCCGACGGGGTGCTTGATATTTATCAGAAAATCGTCGTGCAAAGTGATGCGCATAAAAAGATTGTGATTGGTCGCGGGGGAACGCAACTTAAAAAAATTGGAACGGCGGCGCGGCATGATATCCAAGATCAATGGGGCGTGAACGCGCGCCTGCATTTGTTTGTGCGTGTGGAACCGGACTGGGAAAATACCGCCGAAAATTACACCGACCAAGGTTTAGAGTTTAAGAAATAACTAAAAAAAGGACATAAAATGAAAATTTGTATGTGAGAACGAGTGTAAACGAAGTTCGAACAACTACAAATTTGCGCGCAAGGCGCAAGCCGAGCGAAAAATATAAACAAATAACAAAGGAATCAAAATATGAAAGTTAATCAAAATCTAAAAATCAATCCAAAATATAAATTGATGGCATTTTTGTTGGTTATAGCGACGGGGTGTGCGCATAAAAACATTGTGAAAGATGCCAGGTTCAACGGTCTTAAATTACAAGACATGAAAACAGGCAAAGAAAGAATTTACGATTGTTCTGAATATCCGGCAATGCAAGATGTTTTGGTGTGGCTTTCAGAGGGTGACACGGTTAGCCTAAAAGCATATGGTTATCTGTTTGGAAAGTTTTTTACACCGGAAAAATCCAACCTTTCATGCAATTATATTGAATTGCAACGACGTAAGAACGAATTTGAAGAAGCGAAACTGAGATATGAAATTCAAATGAATTATCCAAAGGAAAACAGTGCTAAAAAATAAATGCTGCACACATCGGATTTTAATTTTGAATTGCCACCGGAACTTATCGCGTCGCATCCACTTGCGCGCCGTGATGCATCGCGTATGTTGGTGGTGCAAAGTTCCCCTCCGTTGGAGGGGTGCCTCGCTGTAGCGACAGCGAAAGCGGGCGGGGTGGTCAGAGATACCGTAAATTACCGCACATTACCATTTAATCCAAACCTGAAACAACGCGCCCGCGAATTGCGCAGGGCCGGCAGTTTGCCAGAGGCATTGTTATGGCGTGAAATATCCGGCAAAAAAATAAATGGGTTAAATTTTAATCGTCAAACGGTAATTGGGAATTATATCGTGGATTTTTTCTGCCCCCAAACAGGACTGGTTATTGAAATAGATGACAACGCGTCACATGATATCAAGGGCGCCTATGATGAAAAACGTGAAAAATTTTTAACTTCTTTGGGGCTTACGAGTTTGCATATTTCCGCCGCAGATGTATTAAAAGACGCGTCGTCTGTTGCAAGTATGATTGCGCGACACCCTGTCGCCGTTCGGCGCCACCCCTCTGGCCAGAGGGGAACTTGCTTCGGTTTCCAAACGAACACAACCATAAAGACATCGCAGTCCAATTCACCCATACCCAAGGTAGTATCCGTGGATAAAGACGTTGCCGATGGTTCCCCTCTGGCCAGAGGGGTGGCGGGTGGAACCCGCCGGGGTGTCGCCAACGAAAGGGAACTATCCATTTCTGACAAACATATTCGTGATTTTTTAGATTACCTGCGCCCCGGCGATGTTGTTGTGTTCAACAATTCGCGGGTAATTCCGGCGCGCTTTGATGCGGACGGTCACGAAATCACATTACATACCGCGGTTGACGATAAAAATTGGTGGGGCCTGTGTAAAAAGTTTAACAAAATAAACATAGGCGATACACTTACCATGACTGACGGCACAACAATAACCGTTATGGATAAAGACGACGAAAGCGGCCTGTTGTTGCGATTCAATTGTGACAATGTTTTTGATGTGCTGAACCGCGTTGGTAAAATGCCATTGCCACCGTATATGAAACGCGACGCCGAAATCGCCGATCAAACGCGCTATCAAACGGTCTATGCCGATCCATTGGGGTCGATGGCGGCGCCGACGGCCGGATTGCACTTTACCGATGAACTAATGGCGGAAATAGAGACGCGCGGCGCAAAAATCGTGAAAATCACATTGCATGTTGGCGCGGGAACATGGATGCCGGTTAAAACTGAAAACCTTTCCGAACATAAAATGCACAGTGAATGGTGCCAAATCACGCCAGAGCAAGCCGACATAATAAACGCCGCCACGCGTGTAATCGCCGTCGGCACAACATCTATGCGCACACTTGAAAGTGCCGCACAAAATGCTGCACCTGGGGAACGTGCGCGTGTTGCACCGTTTTGTGGTACGACGGATATTTTTATCACACCGGGGTATAAATTCCGTGCGGTTGACGTGTTGCTGACGAATTTTCACCTGCCGAAATCAACACTCTTTATGTTGGTGTCGGCGTTTAGTGGACTTGCCGAAATGAAAACCGCATACGCCCACGCCGTCGCCGAAAAATATAGGTTTTTCAGTTACGGCGATTGCTGTTTGTTATTTAGAAAGGATTCAGAATGGTAGATAGAAAATTAGAATGGGGTGATAGGGATGTAGAAAACAACAGAATCGGCACACCTTTTATAATAGGCAAATTTTTTAATATAGATTTATACGAAAGTGATTTAGGATATATAGATAATAACATAAAATCACATCCGTTATTTCGGTATATAAATGGGAATGTTTTTGGTGAAAAGGAACTCAGCAAAAAGGAACGCATAAATACAAAGTTTGTTCAGATAGTATTTTATGAAAAATTTATTGAAGATCCAAATTGTCCACCAAGGGTTTATTATGTGATAAAAATTTTGTTAGGCAAATGGTATGAGGAATTAAACCGATACCCGATCGATATAACCGATGAACATGGAAATTATGTGGTTGATAAAAAGGGGAACAGGAAACAAATAACCGCAGATGAAATATTCGCACTTCGTCGACCAATGGTTGAAAGATGGCTTGAACGCGGTAAAGCATGGAGTTAGAAAATGTCACTAAAATTTAATTTGATTGCAACGGATGGA
This sequence comes from uncultured Pseudomonadota bacterium, assembly GCA_900313105.1. Classification (GTDB taxonomy): domain Bacteria; phylum Pseudomonadota; class Alphaproteobacteria; order Rs-D84; family Rs-D84; genus Enterousia. The sequence goes on along the minus strand of OMPY01000035.1, from coordinate 3,324 downwards.
AATGCGCGACGGGGCACGGTGGAAACCGCACACGGAACATTTCAAACGCCCGCGTTTATGGCGGTTGGAACGGCGGCGACGGTCAAGGCGTTGACGATGGACCAGGTTCGCGCGACCGGAACCGAAGTGATTTTGGGCAACACATATCATCTGATGATGCGGCCCGGCGGTGACCTGGTGGAAAAGATGGGTGGTCTGCACAAATTCAGTGGTTGGCACGGCCCGATTTTGACCGACAGTGGCGGTTTTCAGGTTATGTCGCTTTCGAACCTGGTAAAAATGAAAGAAGAGGGCGTAGAGTTCACTTCGCACATTGACGGCGGGATAAAACACTTTTTGCGCCCCGAAGATTCCGTGCATATTCAACACCAACTTGATTCCAATATCACAATGGTTTTGGACGAATGTTTGAAATTACCGACAACACGCGCCCGCGCGGAAAAAAATGTTGATATGGTGACGCGTTGGGCGGCGCGCAGTAAAAACGCGTTCGTTGATCGCCCGGGCTATGGTATTTTCGGCATTGTCCAAGGGGCCGATTTCCCCGACCTGCGTGAAAAGTCCGCACGGGAACTGACCGCAATTGGGTTTGACGGGTATGCAATCGGTGGCCTTGCGGTTGGGGAACCGCAAAGCGTTATGTTTGATATGATATCGGTTGTCGCGCCAATGTTGCCAACCGACAAACCGCGGTATTTAATGGGCGTTGGAACACCACTGGATATTTTGGGTGCGGTGGAACGCGGGGTTGATATGTTCGATTGTGTTATGCCAACGCGCGCGGGTCGCACCGCGATGGCGTTCACGCGCCATGGCACAATGAATATGCGCAACGCGAAATATCGCGACGATAACGCGCCATTGGACGACAAATGTGGTTGCCCCGCGTGCAAACTTTCGCGCGCATATTTGCACCACTTGATAAAGTGCAACGAAATTTTGGGTGCGACGCTTCTCACACAACACAACCTTTGGTTCTATCAAGACCTGATGTGCGGCATCCGCGAATCAATAGAGCAGGGCCGTTTTGCCGAATTCAAGGCAGAGTTTATAAAGAATTATATGGGTTAGTTCTCCTCCTGTGGAGGAGTACGGCGAAGCCGGGCCTGTCGCGCCGTAGCCTTGGCGTAGGCGGAAGGTGGTCTTTTTGAAAAAATAATTTTCCGTTGCAATGAAATTTGTTTCTTTGTTAAAATAAAAATAATTAAAACAAAGGAGCAAACATGCCAAAGAAAAAAGAAATCGAAGTAATCGACCGCGGGGGGGCAAAAACCGTCGCGAAAAAAACATCTGTGGTGACACACGCGCGGCGCATATTTTTAATCGTGTCTGTTTTGTGGATTGCGTTCGTTGTGTGGTTTCCGTTGCATGTCAAAAATAAATATTCTGATTCGATAAAGCAATCGACCGTTGTTGCAATTTTCTATGATTTGCAACGCAATGTTGCGGAACAATATGAAAGAATGCTGAACGGGGTTAAAAATGCGATAAACCTTGAAAAGCCCGTCGCGTTTGCAATTGACAAGGTTAAAATGGTTGAAACCCAGGTAAACAAAGTGACCGACACAACCGCAAAAGCAAAAGAACAAACCGCCAAGGTCAAAGAACAAACATCGGGTGTTCGCGGCCTTACTGGACTTGCCAATAAATTTGGCGTAAAAACAGATGCGATTGATAATGTGCTGGATACCGCGGATGGGGCGGTGGACAAGGCGAACGCCGCGGTGGATAAAGTGGATAATGTTGCAAAAATGGTGAACGAAAAATTGGACGGCGTTGAAAAAGAATTGACGCGTGTCACACAGATAGAGGTTGATAAAGTAATCGATGCCGCAATCAAAAGCCAAATGGATTCGGCGGTCGCAATGCTGTTCACGAAATATGATATAAAGCACGTGTATCCGTGGGAACCATCGTCTTGGCCGACCGCGCGCAAGATTTATCGCGAATTGGTGAATTCTAATTTGGACTTTGTTCAAACGATTATCAAAACCGTGAATAAGTATTTTGGCTATGTGATTTGGGGCTTTGTAATCGCGGCTTGGGCTTTGGGGCTTTATATCTGGACATTTATACGCGGTAAATACAAGGCAACAATTGCACCGTTTATCGTATGCCCGCGCTGTGGCCACGCATTTGCGGACCGGCGCACAGCGATGAGTTTCTTGAAATTATTGCAACCGTGGAAATGGTTTTAAAGAAAATCGCCCCCGATAAATATCGGGGGTATTTAATCCGCGTTTTAATTCACCAATATTATTGATTTTGCGGGATATAGACATTCCATGTGGATACTTCTGGTCCGGCGACAAAGGCACCATCACCTTGTTTGGCCAAGAATTGATTATTTACCGTATCATACATACCAACAACGCCAGATGAATTTTTTACAGGTACAAGATTAAGAATCAAATTTCCATTCCTGGATATCGAAAAAGAATACACTTTCCCTACCCAAAAACTATCCAGGGTGCTCCAATTTGTCCCCCTAAATATATTTATTTTTTGTGGGGTTCTGGCATATGTATTTACAGTTTTTGTAATACCGTTTATTGTCGTTGTTTGTTTTAATTTTGAATTATCCGTTTCCCAATAGGTTGTTATATTAGTTTTTTGTAAACTTGATGCCTCTGTAAATACAGCGCCAGCGCGAAAGTTGCTGCCATTATCACCAACACAGGCGCCACTCCAATCTTGGTCAAAACTAAAAATAATACCTCTATCACCGGTTCCCTGAACAACCATGTCAACCGATAATCCCGCGCCACCAGTAATTCCTGTATCAATATACTGTGTCCCTGTTGATTCAATATATTCAAGTGGCGTATATCCATCGGGCAAAAGTGTGTTTTCGGTTGCATTATCAATCGTCCATAACCAACATTGGTTGGATACTGGGTCGCGGTCTGCACACACAAATTCATTTTCCAATCCGTTACGCAACGCCGCATTAAATGTCGATGCCTGTATCAGGTTATCACTCTGTGCCGCGTATGTGCCGGTGTCTTGATATATTCCCTTTTGCCCCAATGTTCCCGGTGTGCCGGTATACGTCACAACAGTATTCGTGTTTACTGCACCGATTTCATCTTGTTTGTTTTCTAATCCCGTATTTACCGCACTTACCGTTGGCAGGCCACTATCACTGGTACTTGTTCCCAAACTTTCTTTTACATCACGTGGTAAATTTCCGCCCGCCGCATTTGTAAACGTCATCGCCTTGCAATCGTTCGCACCGAACTTATCCTGGCGCGTGTTCAGTTCATCCGTCACATACTTTAACGATGTCACCGTGCTTTTGTCATCCGCATACGCAACACCAAT
>OMPY01000012.1 GCA_900313105.1 uncultured Pseudomonadota bacterium | reverse complement strand
CCCCTCTCGAGAGGGGAACTTGCACTCTGCAACGCCATGCGCTTTTCCCGTCATCCCGCGGAAACGCGGGATCTCCACGTTACAGTTGAAACCACGGGATACCGGCTTTCGCCGGAATGACGGCACATTTGTATTACGGTTGAATAAATTTATTTTTTTCATGGTGTCCTCCCTGTTTTATTTTAAAAAACCGTCACCAAAAACAGGACGGTCAGGGCGTTAGAACAGGCATGTTTGTGAATACCCCCACTTACGTGGCACCCCGACCAATAACAGCCAGGGAAATGGCACAAAAGCACCATAAACAGATTACGACACTTTTGTGCCGCACAAACACGGGATGTTCTACGTCCCTGAACCAGATTCCCATCTTGGTTCATTTACATATTATCACAAATCACCGAATCGGGGCAAGGATAAAAAATTCCAGGAAACCGCCACCCCACACAACATTACCAAATTCGGTGATAAAAACCGTTCGTGTTTTTGGTAAAAACGCTTTTAAAGTAAGAATTGTCATGGCGGGCTTGGTCCGCCATAGGGTCTGTAAAACCTGTGACGAATAACACAAATTTATTACGAAATATTCGTCACAACTACTTAGCCCTATTCCGGACCACGGGCCCCACGAAAAATAAAATTTTTCGTGGGTGACACCTGTCCGGAATGACAAAAAAATATAAGGCAAAAAAATGCGGGGCTTTTGCCCCGCACACCCGTCGCGGCATGACCGCGCCGCGGTCGTGACGGACTAACACTAACCACTAACACTTACACTTTTACGCCGCGCCGGTAAATATTTTTTGCAAAATTTATCAATGTGCACGGATATCCAAAAATTTTTGCCAAACACTATTGTAAATAGACCAATTATGCCGACGCATATATTCCAACATTTGATCTTTATCCGTATCCGTCAAAGAATATATTTCATGTAAAATTCTATAGTTTAATTTTACGTCAATTCCAAATTGTTCTTTAAAAACGATCTGAAATTTTAACGCCCGCGCAACAATATGCGCCGGCTTATATTTATGCGGATTGCACACAAACAATTCCGCCGTTTCAATAAAAAGCAAAAAGAACACAGATTCATAAATTTTTCCATCAAGATAAAACAAACTGTTGCAATTAAAATCGAAAGTATTCGCAATAATCACTTGTGGATTATTTGTATAATATTGAAAAATATCCACCACACCAACATCACGCAATTCGACCTTGGTTCCGCCGAAAGAATTTTCTTTAACCCCCAAGATATTTTTATTATCGTGAATCACAGGTGCCTTTGCACATACAACATCCCAATCTTTGACATAAAAATTTCTACCAGTTATTGCCGCCAACACCGAATCGCGCACTGCACCCCCAACAATACACACGTCATCCACAGCCAATCTATTTGCAATTTTATGCGCAAACGGTGCCAAATTTTGCTCTGCACACCGTTTTGCGTTTTCTAATTCATCAATTTCAACCCTCATTTTACGCCGCGCCGGTAAACACCTTTTGCACATCGTCATTATCGTCCAACGCGTCAACCAGGCGTTCAACCTTGTCCCATGTTTCTTCGTCCACGTCCACCGGCATATTCGGAACCCATGTCAATTCCGCATTTTCCGGTTCGCCCAAAACATCGGCAATCTTTTTCTGCACATTCATAAAATCATCAGGTTTTGTTGTAATGATAAAACCTTCGTCGGTTGTTTCCAAATTGTCCGCATCCGCGTCCATAATAATTTCCATCATTTCATCTTCGGTTTTACCAATCGACGCCGGATAGAAAATTTGCCCAACGCGCGTGAACATAAATGCGACACTGCCCTCTTCGCCCATGTTGCCACCGTGTTTGGAAAAGATATTCCGCACCTCTGGCACAGTGCGCCGCGGGTTGTCGGTCAATGCCTCTACTATAATCGGCACCGCGCCCGGGCCATAACCTTCGTACCGCACCGCCACATAACTTTCGGTGTTTGCGCCCGATGCCTTGTCGATTGCGCGTTTGATATTATCGTTCGGCATAGAATTCTTGCGCGCCTGTAAAATTGCAAGACGCAACCGTGGGTTATTATCCGGATTTTTGTCGCCCAATTTCGCCGCCATCGTGATTTCGCGCGCAAGTTTCGTAAACAATCCACTGCGTGCCGCGTCGGCAAGACCCTTTTTATGTTGAATGTTGTGCCATTTGCTATGTCCGCTCATGATTTGACCTTTTGATTTAATTAGATTAAAATTACCGGCAAAGGATAGCAAATGATTGGAAAATTGCAAGGCATTGTTGATTATATTGGTGACGGGTTCATTATTTTGATGGCGGGCCCCGTCGGGTACAAGGTATATACGCCGGAAACATTGACATTGGGGACGAACATATCGCTGTGGATTGAAACGGTTGTGCGCGAAGATTCGATTCGTTTGTTCGGGTTTGGAACGCCCGCCGCACAAAATTTATTCAATATGCTAAACGGTGTGTCGGGTGTCGGGCCCAAGGTTGCCATGGCGATAATGGGCACGATAAAGACCGATACATTACTAACCGCAATCGCAACCGGCGACGCAAAAACAATCGCAACCGCGCCGGGTGTTGGAAAAAAGGTTGCGGAAAAAATCATTGTTGAATTAAAGTCCAAGGTTGGCGGCGCATCGTTTGCATTTGATACATCCGGCGACACGGGCGCCCTGCCCGATTTGTTGGCGGCATTGGAAACATTGGGGTACCGCCGTATGGACATAATCGAAATGGCACAAAAATTGGTTGCACAAAATCCGGACGCGGGGGTATCAAAACTGGTCCCGATGGCACTAAAAGAAATAAGCGGGAATAAGTAAGATGAATAACAACGACACAATCTTTGCATTATCATCTGGGCATGGGAAATCCGGCGTTGCAGTAATTCGAATATCCGGAAATGATTTAGAAAAATTCGCGCAACGCCTCGTTCTCCCCTTCGCTGGCGAAGGGGTACGGCGTGGAACGCCGGGGGGTAGTGGCATCGTACCCCGGCGCGCATATTTTACAAACCTGCGCGATGATAATGGCGAAATAATCGACCAATGCGTCGTTATCTATTTTGCCGCACCGCACAGTTTTACCGGCACCGATATAATCGAAATTCAATGCCACGGCGCGCCGGCGGTTATAAATAAAATCTTTGAATTTTTGCGCGGGCATAATATGCGTGTTGCCACCCCTGGTGAATTTTCGCGGCGCGCGTTTTATAATGGCAAAATGGATTTGACGGATGTTGACGGATTGGTTGCGTTGCTTGACGCACAAACGGATAAGCAGCGCGCGGCGGCACTGCGTTCCATGATGGGTGGCGACAGTGCGATTTATGAAAATTGGCGTGACCAAATGCTGGAAATATCCGCATACGCCGCCGCAATGACGGACTATGACGCCGACGATTTACCGCCAAACATTTCTGATATAATTTTGGAACATATAAAAACGCTCTATACGGCGGTTTCCGGCGTATTGGGCAATTACAAAGTTTCACGTGCAATAATGTGCGGAATAAATATCGCAATCGTTGGCGAAACAAATGTCGGAAAATCTTCGTTATTCAATCGCATCGTTGGTGCGAACCGCGCCATAGTATCCGATATCCCCGGCACAACGCGCGATGTCGTGTCCGCACAAATGGACATTGACGGATACATGGTAAATTTATCTGATACGGCCGGCCTGCGCAATACGGTGGATTTTGTGGAAAAAATCGGAATTGAACGAACAAATACCGAAATCGCCAACGCCGATATAGTTTTACATGTTATTGATGCAAAATCCCCTTTCCCATGGAAAGGGGGGGACCACCAGCGGTGGTGGGGTAAGGGTTCAGGCGCACCAGATTCGGAATTACCCCCCGCCGTTCCGGCGGACCCCTTCTTGGAAAGAAGGGGACTTAATGAAATCCTGGTCATAAATAAATCTGATACAATCGATTCACGCGACATACGCGACGCAATATATGTTTCCGCCAAAACCGGTGCGGGCATATCGGAACTTATGCACGAAATTCGAAACCGAATCGCCGAAATCACAAACAACGGCGAAAGCACAGTAATGATAAACGCACGCACATACGACCTGTTGATGACCGCGCGCGATGAATTATTTGCGGCATTGAACGATTTTAATGGCGACTATGATATTTTATCTGAACACGTGCGATACGCGGCGGACGCAATTGGCAAAATACTCGGCACCATCGGCACCGCCGAAATACTTGATAAGACCTTTTCACAATTATGTTTGGGGAAATAACTAATACGCTTTTTTGCCAAAAATTTCTTCAACCAAAGCATTCATCGCTGCTTCGTATTCCCATATTTTTCTGGCTGTTTCTTTATTAGCAAGTTGTTCATCAAGCCACCGACAATATCGTTCAACCGCGGCATCTTTTGCCCACTCTCTCATGTACCACTCTATACTACCTGGGGCAACAGGGTTCTCTACCAGCACATTTGCTTTTCTACTTTTTCGAACGAAACACATTTTACTATTCCTTTCGCAACGGGTACTTTCCATCAATCAAATTCTGACGGACAATGTGGTGTTTAACCTTTTGCGTGCTGGTCATCGGCAAATCTTCGGTTGTCATCGCAAAGTGCGTCACCCATTTATAGGATGCAACCTTTTTATTCGCCGCCGCAATTGCCGCGGACAGTTTTTCCATCGTCATATCTTTATCGACACTGAACACACCATACGAAACGGTTTTATCTTTTACCTTATGCTCAAACACCGCAACATTTTTCACCCCCGGGATATTTATGAACAGCCCCTCTAACTCATCCGGATAAACATTTTTACCACTGTCCAAAACAATCACCTGTTTCTTGCGACCGGCAAAATGTAATTCGCCGTTTTTATCCATCGACACCATATCGCCGGTGTTAAAGAAGCCGCGGTCATCGAATGCCTGTTTATTCGCATCGTCATTATTTAGATACCCTTTGAAAATCTGATTCCCGCGCAGCCATAAAATACCGACGCCGTCTTCATTTTTATCACGGATTTCAACCTCGTTATTCGTGGTCGGTGCGCCAAATGCAAATGGGATTCGACCCTTGCACGGTTTGGAAATGCAAATTGGCCCAACCGTTTCGGTCATACCATAACCCTGAATAAACCCAAGGCCCAACGCGACAAAGAAATTTTCAATTTCGGGCTTTGTCGCCGCGCCACCCGCAATCAGCAATTTTACGCGTCCCCCAAACACATCCAACACCGGCCTAAACGCCGCGTCCACCAATTTACGCAGGCCGATTTTCTTTAACAAATCCGCATTTTTCAACACGAACGAAAACAGCCACCATTTATGCTGTGCCTTTATCCCATCGATGATTTTGTTACGAAAAACCTCAAACAACCGGGGAACCGCCGGAATCACATGTGGACGATAGCGTTTGAAATCCGCCAAGATTTCCTTTGGATTGACGGTCGGTTGCAACAACACCCCCGCGCCGTATTGCAATGTTGCAAGTATTTCCACCGCAAACCCGAAAATATGATACATCGGCAAAAATCCATACATGACATTGCCAACTTCGAACCATTCGCGCATATCCAACAACGAATTTGCACATTCCAACAAATTATAGTGCGAAAGCGGCACAACCTTTGGCGTACCGGTCGAACCCGATGTGAACGACAATGTCGCGATATCCGTCGGCTTTAATTCCGCCGGTTTCAAATCGGGATTTTCACCCGCATCCGCGGTCGTGATATCAAAAAACTGAAACACATCGGTTTTATAAAAGAACGATTTTTCCGCACAAACAAATTTGCACTTTGTAATTTGGGCCATATTATCGTATTCGAACGGCGTCAAATTCGTATCCAGCAACAGCACCGTTCCACCCAAAAACCAAATTGCAAACAGCGTTATCGGAAACGCCGGTATATTATGCGACAAAATTCCAACGACATCGCCGGCCCCCACCCCAAGCGCAGAAAGCGTCGCCGCACGCGCACGAACCATTTTCATAAAGTCCGAAAATGTCACATTTTCACGCACCAAATAAATGCCGTTCGGCCATTTTTTAACCGCCCTTTCCAAAAATTGAAACATACTGTTCATGATTCAAAATCCTTGTTGTTTTTACAATTTATTAAGGTTATTATACCCATAAAAGGAAAGATTGCAAATATGAAAATACTAACCATCAATATCAATTCGATTCGCGCCCACGCGGAAAGTTTTATAAAAATCCTTGAATCAAACGAATACGACACAATACTAGTCCAAGAATTAAAGGTTGAAACCGCCGGTTTTCCGCATAATATATTCGAAGAATACGGATACAATATAAAGGTTTTCGGCCAAAAAAGTTGGAACGGCGTCGCGACTTTTTCAAAATTTTCTATCGAAGACACCGTCCGCGGAATACCGAACTATACTGATATAAACGCGCGATTTTTGGAAACGGTAATCGATGGTCGTATCCGTGTTATAAACGTATATATGCCGAACGGCGAATCTGAAACATCACCAAAGTTCAAATATAAAATTGATTGGATGCGCGCATTTGGCGAATACATAAAACAATACATTGATTCACCCGAAGCGGTAATAATCGGCGGCGATTTTAATGTGGCAATTGCCGACCGCGATATTTGGAAACCAGAAAACTATGTAGGGTCCAGTATTTCCGCCCCCGCGGCACGTGAAATTTTACAAGGGTGGTTTGATGAGGGTTGGACCGACATGTGGCGAAAAATGCACCCCGATGAAATCGGATACACTTGGTACGGGTACCGCCAACGCGGTTTTGAAAACAAACACGGACTGCGCCTTGATTATTTTATGGCGAACAAAACCGCCGCAAAAATGATTACAAAGTGCGAAATTGACACCGCCCCACGCAGTGGTGAAAAACCAACCGACCATTGCGGACTAATGATTAAAATTTCTTAATCACGTTCATCCGCCCGCGCAAAGTCATCATATTCTTGATATTTTTGTTCGCCGGTTCGACGATATTCATATTCCGCACCACCCGCCGAATACATATTAAATAATTCTGTGACCTTGCTATACGCCGCATTTATTGCGGTTGCGGTTTCTTCGACATCATATTTTATAATTTTTGCGTCCCCGGATTTAAGTTGCAAAAATTGCATAATTGGCATTTCACTTTTGACGGTTGTTTTGAAACAAAAACCGTGGTTTTGCAACATATACGCCTCTAACGATAATTGTGGCATTGTACCATCGAACAATTGCTTTTTACTGGGTGCGGCACCCGTTTTAATATCCAACACCCCACCATCCCAAATTCGGTCGGCACGCGCACGAACATTACGCCCGGCGATTTTCACCGCACCTTCGATTTCAACAAGTGCGCCATCGGTTTCACACAACATTTGTATTGCAATCGGCGCAATTTCCATAAACCGCCGATGCCAGAAATAAAATATAAGGTTATTATTACCCAACACTTCCAACGCGCGCCTGTCCATTTCCGTAATCAGCCACTGTTCGGTCGCACCCGCGGGCGCACTTTCCAAAACGCTATGCACCAGTGTCCCAAAATCACGAACATCGGCCCCAACCCAATAATCATCCGTTCGACGCAAACGCAGTATATGCCGCACATAGAACGCATAGGGATTGTGTATCAACAACTCTAACCCCGTGACATATACATCAGACCAATCTGCGGGCGGTTGCGGGTTGGCATAACAAAGTGGCCTTGATTCAACCGCGTCACGCGAACGCACAACATTTAATATGTCATTTGCCGCATCTGTATCAAACCGACCACGTGCAACAATAACACGCGAAATAAATCGCGATTCTTGTGTTTGAACACCACCCGAAACCTTGCTGCGCAACCAATACACTTCGCGCCCACACGACAAATTCATAAAATCAAGTGCCATCAGTGACACCTTGTGATTCGGTGATGGCAACCCAATTTTATTCGATATTTGCCGTGGCAGCCACGGGTTTTCATACCCGGTTGCTGGAAACATACCTTCGTTTAATCCGGTAAGTATAACCACGTCCGCCGTTTGCATACGCGATTCTATTGTTCCCAAAACCCAGACGCTTGCCGTATCATTCATCGGCGGTCGCACACGAACACCGCCAAGGGTATCCGCAATAAATGCACGCGCATCGGTCAAACTAACCTGTATACTCTTACCCGTCAAACAATCGGAAAGTTTTTTTATCGCCGTCCAAATCGCAACAGATTCGGAACTTTCAACATCAAAGTGTGGTGCAAAACTTTCGGCATATTTATCAACAATTTCCGCAACCGTATCAAACAAATTAGAATTATTACGCGAATAAATTTCTTCAAAATAATTAGTGCCATTTTCAATCCAATCATCAAACAAATTCAAAATCGCGCGCGCCGCCACGGTCATTGTACCGGACAGGCCACCCGAAAAATCTGCATCAATGTTTCGCCGTTCAAATTCGCTTTTCAATCGTTGGTTTCCCGCCGCATCGGGCGTTATAATTAAAACCGTTTTTTTATCGCGAATTGCACGTGCCGTAATTTCGGCGGCGGCGGACGCTTCTTCGGATTCACGCGCGGCCTCTATTAAATGACAATTCGATAAATCACAACCACTTAAATCGCTGTATACGTTGGAAAACGCCGTATTCATAAAATCAATATGCGACGCACCGACATCAATTTCTTGGACATCTAATATATCAACACCGATTGCCGACAAAAATTTATATTCTGAATTATATGGGTTTGTATCCAATTCAAAATCTTCCTTTTGTCCGGAAATCCGCCCCGGCAAAATTATCCGACCATTTGGCAACGACGCAATTACCGACATTAAATCACGCGTGACGGGGACACTTGCGGTTGACCCACAAACAACAACCAATGATTTACGCGCGTCCATATTTTTTACATAATTGCACCACGCGTATACATCGGAATTCCGGCGTTTTGTTTCCGTATCACGCCCCCCAAAAATTTCATTTTGCACACGCGAAAGCACAGATAAAATTTGCGCCTTGTCTTGAAAGTGTTTTGCATATTTATCATCAACCAATGTCGTCCAATCAATATCGGCAATATCAACAGAACTGTTTTCCAAATAATCTTGCATGGTAATCAGTGTTCGGGCAACCGGCAACGCATTTGATATATTTTTAATTGTCGGAATTGACGCCAACAAATACGCGGTTGCGACAACGCGTTCCAATGTTGAAACAACGCCAAATTTTTCATCATCCAAATCTGTATCTTCAACCCCTTCGCCCAGTGGCACCAATCGCGGCAAAAGTGTCGCGTGTCCAACTTTATCAACAATCATTTTTTCAATACTGCGCACCGCCCGCCGATTCGGCAAGAAAATCAGCATATCCGTCAAATCGATACCGGAATCATTTATAATCCGCCAAAGACCATCCAAAATCTTTGCCGGATTCGAAACACAAAAGATATTTTTATTTGATACCAATTATCGCCCTTAGGTTATCAATACCATATTTTTTTTCGGCGGATGTTTCAACAATATCATCAACCATCGCCGGATGTTCGTCTGCGCAAATTGTGACCTGGGCTTTTTCACGCACCCGCTTGTCTTTCTTAGTATAAACGATTTGATAGGATATCCCGTTCGCGTCACAAAATTCCATAAGTTCCGTATCCGACGGGCGCACCCCAATACGTGAATCAACCAGGATAAACAAACGCTTCAATTGTCGCCGCGTCATAATGTATTCTTGGAATCGCATCATCCACCGCGCCGCATCCGCCCGCGACACACGTGCATATCCATACCCCGGCAAATCAAGAATTATTATTTTGTCATTCACATTAAACATATTCAGTGTTTGTGTCCGCCCCGGCGTATTTGATGTTCGCGCAACATTTTGCCCCAGCACCGCATTTATCAGTGATGACTTTCCAACATTACTGCGTCCCGCAAACGCATATTCCGGGAATTGTGTTTGTGGCAAATCGCATACATTTTCAAAACCACCGACAAATTTTATCATGTGTTTAATCCTTTTTAATCAAACGCCTATACGCTTCCTTCTTTGAAATTCCCGCACGCGCCGCCAAATCGCTTGCCGCGGCCTTGGTTGAATTTGCAACAACATCGTTCACAATTTCCGATATTTCCGCATCAGACATTTTGTGTTCCGGCGCCGGCGCAACCACAATAACAATTTCCCCACGTGGCGATTCGATATTTTTTAGTTCCGCCGGATACCCAATTATCGCCTGTTCATGAATTTTCGTTATTTCGCGCACAATCGCAATTTGCCGTTCCGGCATAACCCGCGCAATCGCATCGATTGTATTCATAATCCGATTCGGACTTTCATAGTAAACTATTGTATGCCGAATTTTATTATCATCGCGCAATTTCTTTTCATCAAAGAACCCACAAAACGTAAATCGGTCGGTCGGAAACCCCGACAGCACCAACGCAGATATAACCGCCGTCGGCCCCGGCACAACATAGACCGGCACACCCGCGTCACGCGCCGCACGCACGATTCGGTATCCCGGGTCACTGATACCCGGCATACCGGCATCGGTCACAACCGCAACCGATTCGCCACCCATAATTTTTTCTATCAATCCGCCAATAACATCGCGTTCATTATGTTCATGGCACGACACGCGCCGCGTTTTTATATCAAAATGTGACGCAATTTTGGCAAAAACCCGTGTATCTTCGGCGGCAATTAAATCGACATTTTTCAAAACATCCACCGCCCGCGGCGACATATCGCCCAGATTTCCAATAGGTGTACCAACAATATAAAGCCCCGTTTGCATTTATGAATCCTTTGTAGTAAAATGATACAGAATAAAATGGATATTTCAATGCATATTATAAAACAGATTTTTGGTTTAACTTGTATTGCGGTGTTGCTTTCATCGTGTCATGGCAACAAGGGTTCTGCGTGGCGTTCGGAATACACCGATGTGCCAATCACCGCACCGACCCAGTTGCAATACGGAACATATTCACTTGGGATGTACGGTTCTGCACCCGACGCATCGCATAGTATCGCGGTGCTTATTCCAACAAGTGGCGCAAACGCAAAAATCGGCAAATCGATTCGGTTAGGCATTGAGGCCGCAACCATGCAATTCGCACCCGATGGATTACAGGTAAGATTTTTTGATACTGGAACCGGTGACACGGGCGAAACAATCGAACGCGCATTGGCATCAAACCCCGAAATAATTATCGGACCGGTGTTCGCCGACAATGCACGCATTTTGCGTGATAAAAAGCCATCTGCGATACCGGCACTGTCACTAACATCCGATGTATCCGCAATTGGTGACGGCGTTATCAGTATGGCGGTTATGCCAATGAACGTCGTTGAATCTGCAATTGCCGAAATGTCTGCAAACGGGACAAAGAACTTTATTGTAATCGCACCGAACAACACATCTGGGCCGGTTATGGCGGGCGCGGCAAACGCAATTGCCGACACATATAACATTGGCAATGTCGGAATATTCTATTACAACGAACGTGATACCGATTCGATAAAATCGGCCGCCCTTGCGGCATCTATGTATAACGCACGCAATGCGGCAAACACGCGCGCCAAAGAAATTTTATCCGCGATAATAAATCATGAAAGTTTAAGTCGTTCGGAAAAATATTCATTATCGCGCCAACTTGAAAACCTAAACAGATTCGACACATTGGGCGATTTACCATACGATTCGATTTTATTCCTTGGTGATGGAAACGACACAAAGTCCGTGGCATCGTTCTTGCGATATTATGGGGTTGATGCACGGGCTGCAAAGTTTTACGGCACACCACTTTGGGAAGATAGCGATATCGCATCCGATTTAACAATGACTGGCGCCGTGTACGCCACATTACCGGATATACCGGAAAATTTCAGGAACACATATTCGATTGCAACCGGAACATATCCAACACGTATGTCAACAATTGGGTATGAATCGACATTGCTTGCCATTGGCACATTATATTCGCACGACGATATTCACGCGCATTTAATGAACCCCAGTGGTTATACCGGCATAAACGGCCTGTTCCGGTTACATACCGACGGCACAAATGAACGCGCACTGCGCATTATGCGCCTTAATGGTGACGGAACAACATCCATCGCCCGCACCGAACCCGCGGCATTCACCGTTCCAATATATCGAACCGGGGGGACATATATGTCCGCGGCGGAAAGCGAACCTTTGGATTCGGACGGTGTAAATCCGTTGGACTATATAAAAATACCCGAACGTTTTCGTGGAAAATATAGTGCGAAAACATATGGCATAAATCATTCGTCGTCTAAAAACAATGAACCGATATTCCATACTTCAACCATATTACCAATAAACGATTCCGAATCCATAACATCCGAAGATTATCAACCTGTGCCACTGGATAACATAAGTCGTACATATATCGATTCGGTTGAAATTACAGAATAATAAACGGTGCCAACAATGAAAACGAAATATAAAATCATAATTGCATGCATAATAACATGTGTTGCAACCGCGTTCGCAACCGTTTACATTATGAATCATGATGTTTTCAATCTGTACTATTCAGAAAAACTTGTATGCAAAGATGACATGGCACCCGATAAAAACGGTTGTTGCCCGGGCGAAACATATACAGATATGGGTGAACTTGGGTGGAATTGCTGTCCGGATTCTGGTGGTGATTGCTTTCCGCCAATCGAACAATAAAACTTAATCAAGATTTTGTAAACTTACATTTTCACCATCAACAATAACGATATTTCCATGCATAATATCGGCATCATGTGCAACGGCGACAAAATCGCGCTGTGCGAATAAATCCGGCGTATAGACCGGAAACACACCACGCACCAAACAAAGTTGATTTGCAACAATTTCACCATCGCACACGGCAATAACTTTTGTATCCGGCCGCCGACAAGAAATCTTTATTACCGATTCGGTATCACGCGCAAAAACAATTATCGCACTTGCTTTATTAAGGTACGCCATCGAAGACACCGAACGCGACCAATCATTATCCTCGGCCGAACTTTCCGCACGCACCCAATCACTTGGATTTGCCATCGCATCATCATCCGAATAACTTAAAATCTTTGCCATTGTTTCAATAACATTTAACGGATTCGCGCCAATCGTTGTTTCTTCGGATGTCATTGTCGAATCCACGCGCAGATACGCCGCATTTGCAACATCACTTATTTCCGCACGTGTCGGAAATTCACTTTCCACCATCGACCCCAGCATTTGTGTTGCCATAACAACCGGACGATTTAGTCGCCGACATTCGCGTATAATATGTCGTGAAATCGCCGGCACTTGTTCAAAAGGCAATTCAACCGCCATATCTCCACGCGCAATCATAATTCCGTCCGCCGCGCGCGCAATTTCATCAATTTGTTCAACCGCACTTTTGCGTTCTATCTTGGCCATTATTTTTACCGGGCGCGCCGTATGTGCGGTAATAAAATCACGAACTTCGGCAATGTCTTCGGGCCGTTGCACAAAAGAAACCGCCACCCAATCCGGATTTTTAGGTAAAGCATATTCCAAATCCGCCCTATCTTTATCAGTCAGAACCGATGTATCAACAATTGTATCCGGCAAGTTAAATCCACGTCGCGACCAAATTTCCGTTCCGCGAATCACCTTGGTTTTAACCGAATCGGGCAATACTTCGGTCACCTGCATTTCAATTTTTCCGTCATTTAACAAAATTCTTTCACCGACATGCAAAGAACGCATAACATCCGCGTCCGGCAATTGCACACGCCGCGAATCGCCCGGCGCGGGATTCGAATCAAAAACAAATGTTTGTCCAACCGAAATCGGGTATTTTTCTTCGGTTTTGAAATTACCGATTCGATGCTTTGGCCCCTGCAAATCAACCAACACCCCCACCGGCATATTTAATTCCGCCGATATTTTACGAATCGCATCAATCTTTTTACCTTGGGCATCGCCGGTATCATGACTAAAATTCATACGGCACACATTTACGCCCGCCAAAATCATTTTTCGCAAAACGGCCGGACTTTCGCAACTTGGACCAATGGAAGCAGTTATTTTTGTAAATCTTGTCATAATTTTGCAATCTCTCTGGTTGATTTTTATGTTTTATTGTATATCATAAAAAGGTCACTTTAACAAGGGGAAAACATCAATGAAAAATGCAAACCACGGAAGTTTTGATAACCAACAATTGCTTGGTATCATCGAACGAATCGAAAAATTAAACGAAGATAGCGCGGCCATCGCTGCGGATATCAAAGAAATTTTTACAGAGGCAAAATCCGCCGGATACGACCCGAAATACATTCGGCAAATGATTCGTCTGCGTAAAATGGACCCGGATGAATTGGATGAAACCGACGAATTGACCAAGATGTATCGCAATGCACTTGGGCTGTGATTTTACAAATGAAAAAATTCACAAAAACCGTTGAAGATTTTGTTTGCGCCCATTGTGGGGCAACCGTCGTGGGCAATGGATACACAAACCATTGCCCAAAATGTTTGTGGTCGCGCCATGTTGATAATAACCCCGGCGACCGCGCCGCAATATGTGGCGGTATGATGGAACCAATTTCCGCCGAACCCGACAGGGGTGGATACATTATCACCCACAAATGTCAAAAATGCGGAAAAACGATTAGACAACACACATCCGAAAACGATGATATTGATGAAATCATCAAACTATCATCGAATTCGGATTTTATTTTTGGTAAATAATTACTTGTCTTTCGCCGCGGCAACAAAGGCATTGAACAACGGATGTCCGGTAAATGGATTACTCTGAAATTCCGGATGAAATTGCCCCGCAACAAAGAACCTATGCTTTGGAATCTCTATCATTTCTGGCAATTTACCGTCCGGCGACATACCCGAAATTATCATACCGTTTTTTTCCAACACATCTTTATATTCAATGTTCACTTCGTACCTGTGCCGATGCCGTTCGGAAATATGATTTGAACCATAGATTTTTTCCGCCATTGTCCCGGATTTAATCTCACACGGGTACGCACCCAAACGCAAAGTTCCACCCATATTTTCCGCATCGCAATCGCGCATAATATCTATGACCGGCGT
This sequence comes from uncultured Pseudomonadota bacterium, assembly GCA_900313105.1. Classification (GTDB taxonomy): domain Bacteria; phylum Pseudomonadota; class Alphaproteobacteria; order Rs-D84; family Rs-D84; genus Enterousia. The sequence continues at coordinate 4,042 of OMPY01000012.1, read as the reverse complement.
GCAATTTTTTGTAAATTCCGTAGAATTTGCGCGTTCGTCCCCAACGACATTACGCATAAATTCTATGACGGCAACCTGCATTCCCAAACAAATCCCCATATACGGAACATTATTTTCACGCGCATACCGCGCCGCGGCAATTTTACCTTCGACCCCACGCACCCCAAAACCACCGGGCACAAGAATCGCATCAACATCCGCGCAATCTGTATCTGAAAAATTTTCCGCATCTATCTTTTTTATTTTTACGCGCACATTGTTTTGAATTCCCGCATGAAACAACGCCTCGTTCAACGATTTATACGCATCCGACACATCAAAGTATTTTCCAACCACACCAACGGTGCACACCGGTAAATCCGCATTCAAATACTGTTCTATTTTTTTAATTTTCGACATATCACCGGCGGCCTCTGGCAAACCAAAGTGTTGCGCCATTATATTGAAAACATCTTGTCCGTCATAAACCAACGGAATCTTGTATATATTATCAACATCCATACTGGTAATAACATTTTTCGCCGGCAAATTACAGAACATACCAATCTTTGCGCGTTCATCCGCGGTCAGCATACGCGGCGACCGCACGAACAAAACATCCGCCTGAATCCCGTTTTCAAGAAGTCTCCGCACCGACATCTGGGTTGGTTTGGTTTTCAATTCACCGCTTTGTTCCAAATATGGCGCAAGTGTTAAATGCGCGAACATAACATTTCGGCGACCCACCTCGTTTGCAAATTGTCGAATCGATTCAAGAAAAACTTTGCCTTCGATATCACCGACCGTGCCACCGATTTCACAAATAACAAAATCAGTATCCGTTGGCACCCCGATATGTTCTTTTATCTTGTTCGTGACATGCGGAATCATTTGCACCGTTGCACCCAAATAATCGCCACGCCGTTCGGCATTTAAAACCTCCCAATAAATACGACCGCCCGACACCGAATCGTTTTTGGACAGTTTTATACCCAAAAATCGTTCGTAATACCCAAGGTCCAAATCCGTTTCAAACCCGTCATTGGTGACATAAACTTCGCCATGTTGTAACGGCGACATTGTCCCCGGGTCCACATTCAAATACGGGTCAAATTTGCGCACATGAACGCTGTATCCACGGGATTGTAAAAGGGCGCCCAACGATGCCGCCGAAACGCCCTTGCCTAAACTTGAAACGACCCCACCGGTCACAAATATATATTTCGACATAAGTTTTTTCTCCTTATGTGTAAAAATTCTACAAAAAATCGTGGTTGCCAATCAATAATAAAATCCTATAATATGCCCCATGAAAAAATTTCTGTATAATCAACGCGAAAATTTATTTTTATGGTCACCGATTGTGACGGCGTTCGGTCTTGCACTTTATTTTTCATTATTTAACGAACCAAAGATTACCACACTTGCAATTATGTTTATAATCGGTGTTTCCGCAATAATCGCACTGCGGCGACGACCATTTTTTGCAATCATCGCGTGTTTTGTATTGGGTTTTGGATACGCCGGGATATACACACATATGAAAAATATTCCAATGCTGCGCCACGACATACATGGCACGGAAATCACGGGTCAAGTAACCGAAATCGATACCGGTGGCGAAAAGACAAAAATATACATGCGCACTGAAAACTTTGGGAAAGTCCGCGTATCAACAACGGACACAATCGATATAAAAGTTGGCGACACAATATCTGGCAATGGCGGCCTGTTCAAACCAAAACCTGCGGACATACCACATGGATTTGATTTTGCAAGGCATATGTATTTCAAAAACCTTTCCGCAACCGGATATTTGCGCGACATAAAAATTATCTATACGCCGGATTCCGCCGTATACAGTGTTCGCGGACATATACACGAATTATCAAAATCTTTTCTAACAGACGCCCTTGTTTTGGGTTATAAAAACGCCCTGCCCGATGGGCATCGCGACACATGGGCAACAAATGGTATGGCACACATTTGGTCAATCAGTGGTTATCACATGACACTTATCGGCGGTTGGTTATTCATATTGTTTTATTTTATATTTAGACTAATTCCGCCCCTTGTTCGTCATGTTCCCGCACGTATACCTGCCCTTGCCTGCACATGGATTGGATTACTTGGGTATATTTTTATATCCGGCGCCGGCGTTGCAACACTGCGCGCATTTATTATGGCAACACTTGTTATGGTGGCATTTATGTTTGGACGCAACGCATTATCAATTCGTATGGTATCAATTGCACTTTTTGCAATTATGATTTTCAATCCATATTATGTAATGACCGCGGGGTTTCAGTTATCTTTTGCCGCAATATTTGGAATCATTTGGCTATGGCAAAACATAAACCCACGAACACCAAATTCAAAAGCATTAAAATACATCTATACGGCGGTTTTAACCGCATTGGTGGCAACAGTATTCACCGCACCATTTATAATTTTACACTTTGGAACAATACCGATTTACGGTATTATCGGCAACATTATATTCCTGCCAATCTTTTCTTTTATCATAATGCCACTTGTTATCATCGGCACAATGTGTGCATGCGTTGGAATACATACGCCACTTGAAATCGCACACATAATATATGACCGCGCATACACAATCGCCGAAAATTTATCACAAATACCGTATTCAGAAATCACAATCGGCAATATACCAAACTGCGCAATTATACTAATAACCATCGGTTTAGCATGTTTAATCTTTATCAAAGATGACACAAGTTTCAAAAATTTCTTCGCCCGACACATTGGACCGATATCCGCAATTTTATTTATCTGTGCCGGCATAACCATTTGCATAACAACCCAAAAACCAATTTTTTATATAAGCCACGACCACAAACTTATCGCCACACCGATCAACGGCAAATTACAATTCAACAAATCACACGACAGTGGAAATTATTTTGCCTTTGATAATTGGAAGAAATTTAACGGTGAAAAAATCGGCACAGAAAATTTACGCTATACGGCAGAATCCGGAGTATACACAATTTCACAACAAAATTTTGACATTGTTTATTTCAAAAATTTTGTATCACTTTCTAAAAACTTTTCAAATCTTTGCGATAATCCACACATAAAATATATCGCATCAAACTTTGATATAAAATCTGAAAAATGTGCGAACAAAATCATCCATGGCGGCGGTGTTATATACAAATCTGGGAAAATGATTCTGATTCCATCTAATCGGTGGTGGCATAATCGGCCTGAATAAAGTAAAGTCCGCACGCCGGCGCCGTTGCCCCCGCCGCCGAACGATCGCGCGCTGCAAAGATTTTATTTATGTCGTAATCCGCACCAATGCCAATTTCAACCAATGTTCCGACCATATTTCGAACCTGGTGATGCAAAAATGAACGCGCCGAAAAATCAAAAACGATTAAATCATCTTTTTTCTCTATACGGCAAGAATCAAGGGTTTTTATCGGGCTTTTCGCCTGGCACTGCGACGCACGAAATGATGTAAAATCATGTTTTCCGACCAAAGTCCGCGCCGCATCACGCATTTTTTTAACATTTAATTTCCGTGGCACCCACCAAGCACGATTTTTATCCAACACCGGCGGTGCCGAACGATTTAGAACAATATATTTATAATGCCGCATAACACACGAAAAACGCGCATTAAAATCATCGGGAACAATTTCACAATCAACCACCGATACCGGCGCATCATTCAGGTAAAAATTCACCGCCCGCATAACCGTATTTGCATCCGCCCCGGAATTCAAATCAAAATGCGCAACCATTGCAACCGCATGCACCCCCGCGTCCGTCCGCCCCGCCCCAACGATATCCGGTCGCACACCACAGAATTTTTCAATCGCATCTTTTAGCAATGATTGCACCGACGGCCCCTGACGATTTTCCTGCCATCCAATCAGATTCGTTCCATCGTATTCCAAGATTACTTTATATCGCGTCATTTTTCTTTCTGTTTGTATATATTATGCAATCTAAATCTATTACAAGTATCGGTTGCTTTCACATTCTTCATCAAAAACCATAACCATTCCCATTGTGGTAAAATTCCAGA
>OMPY01000045.1 GCA_900313105.1 uncultured Pseudomonadota bacterium | reverse complement strand
TCGTCATACCGCGGAAACGCGGTATTCCCGCATTACAGTTGAAACCACGGGATACCGGCCTATGCCGGTATGACAACAAAAAACGGGCGCATCCGTCTTTGCTATCGCCTTATCGCGATTGGACACGCCCATAATTTTTTACATAAAAAACAAATTATTTTTTATCGTTTTTCTTATCATCCGCATCGTCATCGGATTCCGGTTTCGATTCCGCCGCGGTGCGGGCATGCTCTGACATTTTCGACAGCGCAATCACCATTTCCATACCGCGTTGCAATTGATAATCACGTGCGTCCTTTTCTTCGTCGGTCAATTCACGGTCATCGTCATCATCGTCTTTCTTATCGGTTTTTTCCGCCTTTTTCTTCGCCTTTTTTTCCGCCTCTTCATTTTTTAGTGCATTACGGAAAGACGCTTCGGAATAAAAACTTTCGCGTTTTTCAATTTTTTCAACTTTACTCTGCAAAACCTCTACATCCGGGGTAATTCCGGTATTTTGAATTGATGTACCACTTGGGGTATAATACCGCGCAATCGTCAAATGAATCGCCGTTCCATCGCCAAAGGGCTTTTGTTGTTGCACACTGCCCTTGCCGAAACTTTGCGATCCCATAATAACACCACGGCCGTTATCTTGGATTGCACCGGCCACAATTTCGGACGCCGATGCCGACCCATGATTGATAAGAACAACCAGTGGTTTGCCACCCGTCATATCGCCCGGTTTTGCGAAACTGCGTTCTATATCGGTCTTGTTTTTTCCACGCGTGGACACAATTTCCCCCCCATCCAAAAATGCATCAGAAACATCGATGGCCGCGGTCAAATACCCACCCGGGTTATTACGCACATCCAAAACATAACCCACAACATTTTTCTTTTCAAGTTTTGTTATTGCATCGCGTAAATCCTTGGCCGTTGTCGCACCAAAATCAGAAATTCTAATATACCCAACCTTTGGCGTATCTTCGTCCGCATCGGCCAATGTTTTCTCACTAAACTTTACCGATTGCACCTTGATAATCGCGCGTTTAAGTGTCAGTGTTTTGGGTTCCGATGTTCCCGATACAATGGTAAGTTTCACCTTGGTTCCGGGTTTTCCCTTCATACGTTTTACCGCCTGGTTCAATGTTAAATCAAACACCGGTTCATCATCAATATGCGTGATATAGTCGCCGGCCTTTATCCCCGCCTTGGCCGCCGGCGTATCATCAATCGGCGAAATCACACGCACCGCGCCACGGTCGGACGTAATTTGTATCCCAAGTCCCCCAAAAGAACCACTGGATTTGTCGTTAAAATCCTTGAAATCATCCGCCGACAAATACGACGAATGCGGGTCCAGCGCTTCCAACATACCGTTCATTGCCCCTTCCAACATTTTGCGTTCGTCGGCTTCTTCGACAAAGTTTTCACGCGAAACCTCAAACACCATGGCAAGTTTTTTAAGTTCAGAATATATTTCCTCATCCGTCATATGAACGATTGGTTCTTTTTTCTTTTCCGGTGCCGCACAAACAACCGTTGGCACACACAGGGCAATCAAAATGAAAATTTTTTTAAGCATATTAAATCCTTTTGCGCAGATTTTATAATAAAAAAATCGTGTCCGCAACACGATTTTTAGGATTTTTTGCTACTGTTATTTTGAAAATTTTTGTTCAAGTTTTAATATCTCGGCCATTTGTTGCCGCATAAAAAGAACTTTTTCACGTGTATTTCTTTTTCCTTTTTCGGTCTGTGGATTGGTTCGCAGATCCTGTGACGCCTTAAGAAAACGTTTCATCAATACGCTTTCCGAACGATATTTCATAATTTCCTGCATTTTTGGGTTACGCAAACTCATCATTCGCCAAAGTGACGATTGGTGATATTCCAAATATTTTTCATAGACCCGTTTTTCTATTCGCAAATCAGTTTGCAATGGTGCAAAAATATCCGCATAAATAAGATGATAATCGGCTTCGGCAAAATCTATAAAAGATAATTTGCTTGTTTCAGGATCATAATAGACGTTCCCAGAATTCAAATCACCATGCGACCAAGCCATATATGTATCATAGGTAAAAGAATCTATTTGTTCACAAAACCTTCTCATTTGTAAAATTTCATTCTTCTTAAACCATTTATCCATTCGATTATTAATAAAATTCATCAAAACATCAAACTTAAATTCCGTCGTTATTTTATGATTTAATTCCGACTGAACCGGTTTCAGTTCATTCATATCAACAAGAAAAGTCCCTATACTATTCACAATTTCATATTGTTGCCGTTTAGACAATTTAATAAAAACATCTTTGGTTAATTTATCACCCGGGGCGCGTTCTTCTAAAATTTGATATTCATCATCATTTATAAATTCCATTTTTGGAACATTATATACCGTATGATTTACCCCACGCAACGCATCTATGCATTCCTTGGTTCTATGCTGCTTGGCAAGCCAACTTTGTCTCTGTTCTTCGGTCGCATTTGGCAAGGGACGTTTTAATACATATCCACCGCCGTAATAAACGGCGTAAGTTTCACGTCCATGATTCAAATTTCTTATATCTGTCATAACATGGACTAATATAATACTTTATTTTTGTTTTGTCAAGTATAATTTATTCTTCCTTGAAAATTCTTGCGGGGTCAACTACTTTGTTACCACGCCGCACTTCCAAATACATTTCGGGTTTGTCCGGATTCATCCGCCCAACGGGTTCGCCACCTAAAACCTCTTGCCCAACAATAACATCAATGTTCCCAAGGTTCGTCATCACCGTATTATATCCGTTTTTATGCGAAATGATTATAACACGACCATATCCTTTGAAACTGTCCGCGAATTTCACAACGCCATCGGCGGGCGCCGCAACCAGTGCATCCGACCGCGTATGAATCCGCCACCCATCGGACTTTAACCCCAACGCCGTTTTTTCGCCAAAGCGCACAACAATACGCCCACGCACCGGCAGATTTAACTTTCGGGTTGAAAAACGCGCATCTTCGGACATTTCGGAACTCCCCACGCCGGCGGATAGTTCGGAAATACTTTTTGCGCGCGCCGACAATTCGCGCAATTTTTTTTGCAATGCCGCATGTTCGCCCCGCAACTTTTCATTTTGCGCCGACCGCCGCCGCAACAATTTATCAAGCAAACTTTTTTCATCGGCATATTTTTTCGCGGTTCTATCAAGTTTTTCTTTTTCAATCGCACGCGCCGCACGAATTTTATCAAGTTCCGCAATTTTTTCCGCCGCATCGCGAATATGTTCTTCCAAATTATCCGCCATACCCGTCATCACCGCGGATGTTAGGACGAAATTATGCATATCATCGGTATCAAAACTTGGGTTCGCGGCAAAGAACAAAACCGTCGCCGCCGCATCCGCCACACGTTCGCGATTTTTTTCCAATTCCGCCGAAATAACCGCGCGCCGTGCATCCAATTCCGCAATTTTTTTGGCCAATTCCGCCCGCAATTCTTCAAGTGACGAAACCTTGTCCGCCGCGGTCACAAGTTGTTTTTTGGTTTTTTCAACATCCTTGTCGGACGATTTAACCTGTTGTTCAAGTTGCTTGTTTTTCTGTTCCGTTTGGCGAATTTGTTGCTGAATTTTATCAAGTTCCGACGGGGCGGCACACACAAAACCCGTCCCCCCTAACAAAATTCCCAAAACCACCGCCACACGCAACATTTATTTCACAATCACCTTTAGGTGCGTTTTTTTACCACGTTGCACCATAAATTCCGGTTTTTTCGCGATAACCGCCCGCCAATCAGTCAATTTTTCGCCGTCAATTTGAACACCACCCTGTTCTATCATACGGCGCGCATCAGATTTGGTATCAAACAATCCCGCCGCACACAGGAAATCCAGCGCACCCATTTGCCCCGGCATTTCGATTTCCACCGACGGCACATTTTGCATATCGCCGCCACCACCAAACAATGCCGCCGCCGCGCGTTCCGCCGCATCTGCCGCCGCCGCACCATGCGCGATTGTTGTCGCCGCCCGCGCCAGAATTTTTTTCGCATCGTTCAATTCCGAACCTTGCAACCGCGACAACTTTTCAATTTCATCCATCGGAATTTCCGTAAAGATTTTAAGGAACTTTTCCACCAATTCATCGGGCGTATTACGAAAGTATTGCCAATAATCATACGGCGATAATTTGTCTTCATTTACCCAAACCGCATTTCCGGCGGACTTTCCAATTTTGTTTCCCGCGGCATCTGTAATCAGTGCGGTGGACAAAACATACGCTTCCTTGCCCAACTTTTTGCGTATTAGTTCGATTCCCATAACGGCATTTCCCCACTGGTCCGCACCACAAAGTTGCAACACACAACCATATTCGTCCAATGCACGATAGAGCGATATGATGTCCTCCGTTCGTCCACTCTTCATCACGATGATATAGGTGGGGTTCACCTCCGTAATCTTGGCATCGTGGCGACGGATGGTGCGCGATATCTCCGGATTCTGCATCACCAGGTCGGTCTGCAACTTATAGAGTCCTGCCTCACGGATAAACAGCTGGTCGTCGGTGAAGTAGTTGGCCTTGATGACATCCACCTTCTTCTCAATCTGCTTGGTGATTTTGATAATCTGGTCCTCATCGCTCCATGCCGTGATGGTGTATTTATGCACACCCTCTATCGACGATGCCGACACGTTCCGTTCACGTTCATTCCCGGAGGCGTCATAGGCAGCACGTCGTCGTCTTCCTTGATAGCACACTCAAGAATAAAAGGCCCGTCGGTCGTCAGCATCTTCTCGACGGCAGCAGCCAGATCATTGCGGTCGGTCACGGCCTGATAAGCGATGCCATAGCCCTGGGCTATCAGTTCGTAGCAGGGATTCATCATCTTGGTGAACGACTTGCGGCGCATCCAGAACATATCCTGCCACTGGCGCACGTTGCCCAGATAGTTGTTATTGAGCAGAATCATCTTGACGGGTGACTGCTGCTCCATGATGGTACCCAGTTCCTCGATACACATCTGGAAACCGCCATCGCCCATGAAACAGCACACCATACGGTCAGTACCAAAAGTGGCACCGATAGCGGCTGGCATACCGTAGCCCATCGTTCCCAGTCCACCGCTGGTACAGATACTGCGCTTCTCGGGATACTTGAAGTAGCGGGTCGCAAATAGCTGATTCTGACCAACATCCGTCACGAGGACAGTACCGCGTGGAGCCTTCTCAGCAACCACATTCACCACCTCGCCCATCAGCAACGGACCCTGTGTGGGATGGATGGCGGGCTCGATAACTTTCTCGCGCTCTTTGCGGTCGAGTTCCTTGAACGAATCACGCCATTCGCGGTGATTATTGGAATTCAGCAAAGCCGTGATAGCGGGCAACGACTCCTTACAGTCTACCACTACCGCCACATCGGTCTTCACGTTCTTATCT
>OMPY01000014.1 GCA_900313105.1 uncultured Pseudomonadota bacterium | reverse complement strand
ACGCGGTTTGGAACACAATGGGCAAATGCTAAATTCATTAGGATATAAAAATGTCCTGGCGCGTGGCTATGCAATTGCGCGTGCGACGGATGGCATGATTATATCAAGTGTGGTGGCGCCATCCAAAATCGCATCGGTTGAATTTGCAGATGGAATTATAAATATCTAGGATTATTTTTGTTTTGTTTGTAAAATATATTCCTGTACGTCCATGGCCGTATTTTCTTTTAACCATTGTGCCACAAGGTGTCGATGACAAAACTTTTCTGGTGTTTCAAAACAAAGTAAAACAACATTTGTTCCAAAACTTTGAATTTCGGTTGCCACCACGGTTGGATTAAGTGTGGCCAATACAGTTTCATTGTATTTCGCGGTGTACCATGCCTCAGATAAGTTTTTGTCGTGCCATTCCTTCCACCATGAATACTTCGGCGCCAATTTTTTATATGTTCTTCCTGTATATCCGTCAGGTGTCCACCCAGATATTCCAACCGGGGTCAGACCTTTTTGTTCGTATTCTTTGGTTTTTGCCCAATATCCTGTATATATCATGGCTTTATTCCTTTATTAATGTTCTTGCGGTGGCGATTGATTCAGGGGTTATTTCTGCGCCACTGATTATTCGTGCAATTTCGTTTAATCTTTCGTCGCCCGTAATTTCACGGACGGTTGTCGTGGTTGTTTCGCCGTTTGTTGTTTTTTCAATCTTGAAATGGCGGTCGGCAAAGCCCGCAACCTGGGCCGAATGGGTTATAACCAATGCCTGGCTATCGTGCGCAAGACGGTTCAGGCGATTGCCGACGGCACTTGCGGTGGCACCACTGATGCCGGTATCAACCTCGTCAAAAACAAATGTGTGTGCAGATTCGTTGTCCGCCAAAACCACCCGCATGGCAAGCATTAGACGTGCAAGTTCGCCACCCGATGCCGCGCGGTGTAATGGTGCAAACGGCATTCCGGGATTGGTCTTTATCATAAATAATACTTCGTCCGCGCCCGTCGCCGATGGTTCGCGTGGCGTGATTTCAACATTAAAATCCGCGTTTCCAAGTTTCAAATCGGGCAATTCCGATAGTAATCGTGTGCGTAATTCGGTCGCCGCGCGCTTGCGTTTTTCAGTAAGTTCACGCGCCGCCGATTGGTATGCATCGTGTGTGCGCACAACAATTGACTTTAACCTTTTTAATTCGTCATCTGAATTAGTTATCGTATTTAACTGTGATTCCATTTCAATCAATTTTTGTGGCAAATCATCGGCCGCAACATGATGCTTGCGCGCCGCCGCGCGAATTGCAAAAAGCCGTTCTTCGATTGAATCGACCGTATCGGTATCAATTTCGTTTGGTGCAATTTGCGCGGATACACGCGCAACAATTTCCGCCGCATTATATAACGCATCTATTTGTTCCGAATACGGATTCGTTTCGCCCCGCACACGTTCCAAGATATGCGCCACTGTAAAAATCTGTGCATCCAATGTGTCGCCGCCGCGCCCCATTGCCGCAACCGCGTCCGCCAGAATCGCCGCGTTCTTTTCGGCATTTATCATATCGGCGCGTTTTGTGGCAAGTTCGCTTTCTTCGCCAATGCGCACATTTAGTGCCCGCAATTCCGCGATATTGTGTTCAAGGTATTCTTGTTCCGCCACATTTTTATCGAGGAAATTTTGGACTTCTTGTAATTTTTTTGTTGCCGCGTGGTATTCATTATATGCATTGGCAACATTAGTTAAAAATGTTGCGAAATCATCAAGATTTTTTATTGCAAAATTATCAAGTGCCACGCGGTGTGTTGTCGGATCAAGCAACGTATGATTTGCAAACTGACCATGAATTTCGACCAATAAATCACCAACAGATTTAAGAAAACGCACCGACACGGGCGTATCATTTATCCATGCGCGACTTTTGCCATCCGCGCCAAGTGTTCGGCGCAAAATAATTGTATCGTCATGTTCGATTTCCATTTCGTCCAAAATTGCCGCCGCGGTCGCGGGGCATGAATCAAATTCCGCCGTGACCGATGCCGTGTCCGTGCCATGTCGCACAAACCCCACATCCGATCGTGCCCCAAGTGCAAGCGATAACGCATCAAGCAATATACTTTTCCCGGCGCCCGTTTCGCCGGTCAATATATTCAACCCCGAACCAAATTCAAGATTTAGTTTGTCAATAAGAACAATGTTAGAAATCGTTAAATGCGTCAACATATCAATGTAATGATACCCCTTTATATTACATTTTCCAGTGTAAAATCGTTTAACCAAAGTATTTTACATTTGATATTAAACACCGGAAAAATTTCCTTTAATAACTTATAGTATTCCGTTAATTGCACGCGATATTTTTCATAATACCGTTTTTTATCAATATCTGTTTTATAATCTAAAACAATAACGGTTTTTGCAGTTTCGTTTACATATAACCTGTCTATGCGACGACTTAGGAATGTGCCATCAATATATCCCGCCAATGGAACTTCGGCGCGTGAAAACGGCCCCATAATTTCACATAATTCCATATTGCTTTTTATTTTTGAAATTATATCCTCTGGGCCAACAAAATCACCATCACAAAATTTAATCTTTGCCATTTGTGCATGCATGTCCGTCCCCGCATGCGTTGCGAATTTTTTTGATTCTAGGTCATGTATAATTTTGTGTAATTTAGTTTGCTTCATTTGAAATCCTTATTATGCCATCATTTACACCAACCTTGGCCGACAAAGTTTTCCATAACATATTATGCCACGAAAGTTCGGGCGCATTTGTGTTTGATGAAAGCCCGTATATATAAAGTTCATCACGCGCACGCGTCATCGCAACATAGAGTAATCGAAAGTTTTCTTCGGTCATCGTGCGTGTGGTACGCGATTTGATTTCTTCGAATTCGGGGCTGTATTCTTTTGGCGCGTGCGCCGTCCAAACCCAAACCGGTAAATCGTCCGCGCCCGCCCTTAAATCATATAGTGCGACCGGACGCGGCATTGATACAGTATCAATTAAAAACACAACACGTGATTGCAAACCCTTGCTGCCGTGAACAGTCACAATTCGAACACCGTTGTTTGTATCCATATCGCGCTTTATCTCACTTGCCCCCGTTATAAACCATTTAATAAAGTGCCGTAATGTTCCCGGACGTGTTCTTTCATAAGACAAACAAATTGTCATAAATTCTTCCAATGGGTCAAGTATATGTTCGCCCAACGCCGCAACCATTTCTTCGCGCATATTATAATGATTCAAAACATAACTAAAAAACGTATATGGGCCGGACACTGCATAAATCCGAATAAAATCCGAAAGAATTTCAAATGTACCTTGGTGCAAATCTGCAAGCAAATCAAAAACAGGTTTGTTTTTATTTCGGTTTGCACACAATTTATAAATATCATCTTCAGAAAATCTAAACATTGGACTTTTTAGAACACAACACAAACTATAATCATCTTTTGTATTCATACAAAAACGCAACAGATTCATTAAATCTTTGATAACCGGAAATTCGGGCAAAACAATCCTGTCACTGCCCGCGACCGGTATTCCGCGTTGTTTAAGTGCAAAAGTCATCGGCGCGGCCAGCGGTGCACGTTGACGCACCAAAATCATAAAGTCGTTTGGTTTATATTTTCCGCCTGCCACAAGTGTGGCGATTTTGTCGGCAATATCGGCAACATAATTTTTACGAACACGGTCAGACGAAAGTTCGGAATTTCGTGCAGAAATTATTTCGTGTATTTCAACCGTACCACGCGCACCAACACGAAAGCATTTGTGCGGATTGTTTGTAAACCCTGTTTCGTGCGCAACATTTTCGTCGCTAAAAAACATATCAACCGTTTGCAAAATGGGTTCTGTGGAACGAAAACTTTGCGTAAGCGGAACATCCATAATTTCACGAACGCTATTTTTTATATATTTTGATATTTCTTGTTTGCTTTTTATAAACGCGTTTGCGTCGGCACCTTGAAAACCATAGATAGACTGTTTTGTGTCACCAACCACAAACAACGAATGCGGCATATCGGACGTGTCGCCTTCGGCGAAAAAGTCCCCAACCAACATTTGTAAAATTTCCCACTGGGCGGGGCCGGTATCTTGGGCTTCGTCAACCAAAATGTGCGACAACGACAAATCAAGCGCCGACAAAATCCAACCCATTGTTTCAGGGTTTGAAAACAAACGGTGTGTGTATAAAATCAAATCTTCAAAATCAAGGACATTTTGTGCGTGTTTTAATTCCATATATTTTTTTGCAAACGCCGCCGACAAATCAAACAGCGCAATCGAATCATAATATATTTTTTCGTTGATGCGTCGAACATTTAATTCAAAAACCCGCCGAGCCTCTTCGGACAAAAACGGATAATTTAGACCGGTTTTTATTGGTGTGCCTTCATTGGTTAGGTATGCATGTTTATATTGCTCAAAATCTATTGTCTGATTAATATATTGTTCGGTCAAAGTTATTAAGTTTCCAAGTTTGGTTCCTATTTTCTTTTCGGCCCTGGCGCTGTTCAAAATTTCTTGCAGTTTTTCATCTGGGACATCGGGGATACCGCCAGGTTTTACATTGAATAAATTTAGATTTTTTTTAATCGTATCAATGAAATAATTCCTGTATTTAACAAAATCTGTTATCATAAAAAAGTTTTTACATTGTTGTTCAAGATGTTTTAATAAATCATCAATTTTATGTTCTGATATTGTTCCAACCAGGTAATCAAAAGCATCTTTGACATTTGCATCGTTGTACGAAGAATTTATAAGTTTATCGAGTGCATCATGCAACAACACCCTTTGTGGCGCATCCGATATAAGTGACCACGATGGGGCAAGCCCCGCCTCGGTCGGGAAACGGTGCAGGATTTCTTCGCAAAAACCATGAATTGTTTTTATTTTAAGCAAATCCGGGTTATCAATATACTTAAAAAACACCGCCCGCGCATGTGCCAAATCATCATCGGTTGGTGTTTTATTTTTTGAAACCCCAACCAATAATTCACGCAATTCTTCGTCATTCGCCATTGCCCAATTTCGCAATGCACCAAGTATGCGCCCGCGCATTTCACCCGCCGCCGCATTGGTATAGGTAAGACACAGAATACCGGAATTTGGCGCATTATCGCGAAACAAAATACGCAACAAACGTTCAATCAAAACACTTGTTTTTCCGGTGCCGGCGTTCGCCTGGACCCAAACATTACGTGTTGGTTCTGCGGCGAATTCTTGTTCGGGTGAAAGCGGGTCTTTTTTTATCATTTATATCCTTGCTTTATTGTTTAAATTTTATTATAAATAAGACCGAACTGCAAGAAATAATAAAATTTCACATTATTGGGGGGAAAAATGACTTTGATTGATATATGGATTATGGTTGGTTCGGTGATTGGGGCATTGCTTGTTGGTGTATTGATTGCACTGTTCTTTATTTCCCGCCGGTCGCAACGCGTGATGCAATCCATGCTTGATATTATAACCGCGCCTGATCGTGCCAAGGTTGTTGATGCGTCGCGTGTTTTGCAAACGATAATGGCGGACGAAATTGCAAAAATATCCGGGTGTTTTGCTGAAATTCGTGACACATTAAAATCACAAATTGGCGTGGCGGAAAAATTGCGCGATGAACTTGCATCGCGTAACGAGGCATTGGTTAATATCGCAAATGATGCGGTTATGCGTGTTTCGCAAATGACCGACCGGGTTGATAATACGGTGACCGGATTGCGTGGTGTCGTTGATTCTGACGCGTGGGGCGATGTTGCAAATGCAACCGATCGATTTGCCGCAACGGTTGGTGAAACACTTACAAAAATTACCGCA
The DNA here is from genome assembly GCA_900313105.1 of uncultured Pseudomonadota bacterium. GTDB lineage: Bacteria > Pseudomonadota > Alphaproteobacteria > Rs-D84 > Rs-D84 > Enterousia. The sequence goes on along the minus strand of OMPY01000014.1, from coordinate 17,705 downwards.
ACGACCAAAGATTCATCCGACAAAATTGCGACGATTGATGAAAAGATTGCAAATTGGACCGAAAACACAACAAATCTTGCAAACGGGTTAAACGGTGCAATTGATACAGCAACGGAAAAATTTCAACAAATGACGAATGAATCCGATGGAATGAAAAATGAAATTTCTGAATTAGCCAAAAGTGCGGTCGAAGGTTTCGGAAATATCAAAACGTCCGCCACAAATTATGAAGGTGTTATGAATAATAATAACAAGATATTGAACGCATATTTGACGAAACTTGAAACATTTGATAGGCAAAGTAAAAAGCAATTAACAAGCCAGATGAACACACTTACCAACACCGCGAACATTGTCGGGGCCCAGGTTATGTTGACCGAATCTTCGGTTGAAAAACAATTGCGAAAACTTACCGAAATCGTTGAAACGGTTATCAAAAGTGCAACCGAAACCGAAAGTTCTGTGCGCGGAATATCCAGTGAACTGTCCGGTCTTACCAATCATTTTGAAACAGAGATTAAGGAATTTGCAACCGATGTTGTTTCCGAATTACAAACTGTGTCGGGTGTTGCAAATACGACACTAAAAGATACCAAGGCCGCGGCGGGTGCGTTTTCTGAATCGGTTAAATCCATGGCGACGGGTGTGCGCGAAACACTTATCGAAATGAATGCGGCGCATACGCAATTGTCTGGTCAATCCGAAGGACTTATCAAAATGTCGGTGGATACGACCGCACAGTTAAAGCCGCTATCTGAACTTATTGAAAAGTATTATGCAACCCTGCCCGCGTTGGCACAAAGTTCTGATGATGCGGGAATGCGCCTTGGGGCGATTGTTGCGGAATTAGATAAAAAGATTTCGGATATGCGCGATACGGTGGCGGGTGCGACGGAATCTGTTTCTGAATCTGCAACAAAACTTGATACATTGGCGGGTCAATCGCGTCAACAGATGATTGATTTAATGTCTGATTATGCCAAGGCGGTTGATACAATGCAGACACTCAACAAACAAATGGCGGTTGCACGCGCCGCCGCCCCGATGGAGGCGATTAGTACCGCGACCAATGGCAATCCCATGCCCCGCGCAAGTAGCCATGATTTTTTGGCACAGTCAACGCGTGAATTTGACAAAATGTATGAACAAATGATTGACCTTACCCGCGCGATGGGCAACGATATTCCGGATGTTGTTTGGAAAAAATATCATGATGGCGACAAAACGATTTTTGCAAAATGGATGGCCAAGGTTGTAAAGGCCGCAAATAAAAAACAAATTCGCGATTTGTTAAAGAATGATTCTGTATTCCGGTCCCAGGCCGCCCAGTTCGTGCGCGCATTTGACCGTATTATCACTGCGGCAAAACAAACAGATACGGCGGACAAATTGACCGCCGCACTGATGAAAACCGATTTAGGGATTATATATTCCGCCCTTTCGGCACAGGTTTAATAATTACCCAAGTCGTTGTCTTGCATCTTTTTCTTTTTGTTGCATAAGTTTCATAAGTTCATAGTCTGAATATAGCCCCCCAATATATCTAATCAAATCTGAGTCATAATAGTTGCAACGTGGTTGTAATATAAAATCAGGTTTGTGGCCAAATGCCTTGAATATATCGAAAATATTACACGTGTTTTGTGTACGAACCTCTTCATCATCTGGCATGTTTATGCGTTCTTTGACAATGTTATTGTCCTCAGGCGGGACAAACCAGGCGGTTTTAATATTATAATCAGATGCGAACTTTTGGGCATTAATCCAATCTATCATTTGTTGTGCATAACGCGGTTCAATAACATCATAAATCAAATTTTCGCCAATATGATTGAGAATTTCAAATTCTGGGACACCGTATAACCATTTAGGTTTACCGGATTCAGGTGTCCATAAATCTTGATTGACCCAAAGTTTTGTTACCAATTTTTCGGAATTAAATTTAGTTTCATCCACAAAAAAATATTTTTCACCTTCTTTCTCTTCTTTGCGTTTTGTGCGCGTTGTATATGAACGCAGGTTATAAAACAAACCATCGGGTAAATTATTAATCCATGTTGTTTTACCAGAACCAGATTCGCCAATACAGCAAAGTAATGATCTTTTCATGTTTTTCTCCTTTGGTTAAAATAATGGTCACCAAAAGGTGACCGTGGTTATCAATCTTCCAAAAAGCTGCGTAGTTTGCGCGCCCGCGTTGGGTGCTTTAACTTATTTAGTGCCTTTTGTTCAATTTGTCTTATGCGTTCGCGCGTAACCCCGATATATTCGCCAACCTCTTCCAATGTGCTGGTTTTATTAGTACTCATCCCGAAACGTTGACGCAGGACGGTTTCTTCCTTGGGGTCCAATTCAGACAAAATCTGTGTCACAATTTTACGCAGATTCTTTTGCGCCGCCGAAGTGAACGGATTTTTCGCCGTTTCATCTGCAATTATTTCCATACGCGAACTATCGTCTTCGGTACCGACGGGTGCCTCCAAAGAAATTGGACGGACATTGACCTTCATTGCCTTGTGAATTTTATCAACCGGCAAATATATTATTTTAGATAATTCTTCGGCGGTGGGTTGACGGCCGTATTTATGCATAAACTGACGCGATGCGCGTTGGATTTTGTGTATGTTATCAATCATATGCACCGGGATACGAATTGTGCGTGCCTGGTCCGCGATGCTGCGCAGTATCGCCTGTTGAATCCAATTGGTGGCATAGGTTGAAAATTTATTACCCAAACGATAATCGAATTTATCAACCGCCTTCATAAGTCCGATATTGCCGTCTTGAACCAAATCGGAAAAATCAAGCCCCAGGCCCCGATTACTGCTCTTTTTTGCAAATTTTATAACAAGACGCAAATTCGCCTCTATCATTTCGCGTTTTGCGCGTGCGGCCTCGGTCTGGCCACGGCGAACAAGTTCGACAACCTTTTTATATTCGGCGGTCGGTTGCCCGGTTTCATCGGCGATTGCGGTTATTTCAGATTGAATTTTTAATATATCGTCGCCATGCTTTTTTGCAAAATTGACCCAATTTTGGTTTTTATGCTTTAACAGTTTTTTTACCCAGTTGCGATTCAATTCGTTGCCAATATATTCGGCCAAGAAATCTTCGCGTTTAATTTTGTTCGCAAGCGCAAGACGCAACAGTTTCCCTTCTAGTCCCATTAGCAACTGGTCGCGTTCGGTAAGACGGTCCATAATTTCCGCAATACGGTCATCGTTCATGCGAATCTTGCTAACACTTTCAAAGAGTGTAAGGCGCATTTTGTTGTATTTTGTTTCCAATTCTTCGTCCGGTTTCGACGAAGTCAGCAATTTTTCCATACGCATCGCCTGCAATTTTTGCATACTGTTAAATGTGCGTTTTATTTTTGCAAACAATTCGGTAATGGTCGGCATCAGTGCTTCTTCCATAACCGGGATTGGAACCCCAGATGTGCTGCGCGGACCATCATCACGTTTTATCTCTTCGTCATCTTCGTCTTCTTCACTCTCGTCATCCATATCGTCTTCAACGGATGGTTCGGTTAAATCTTCGAAATCTTCATCGGACAAATCATCAACCTGCTCTACGCCCTTGGATTTTAATGTTTCCGAAAGTGCCGCAACGGATTTTTGTTCCGATTCACTTGAATACATCGCTTCCAAATTTATGATATAACGCAAACGAACTTCTTCGTTCTGCAACTGCTGGTACCAATCAAGCATCGCCTGAATTGTCATTGGGCTTTCGCAAAGTCCATAAATCATTAAACGGGATGCGGCCTCTATCCGTTGTGCGATTGCAACTTCACCAGGGGCGGTAAGTAATTGAACGTTTCCGATTTGTTTCAGATATGATTGAACAGAATCTTGGACCCCAAGGACAAGCGTGCCGGTTTGACTGCGTTCCAACTGTTTTGCATAGTGTTCGTAATCTTCATCGTTATCCACCTGTTCCGCGTCATTATTTAGCAAATTACGATACTTTTCCGCATTTTCGTCGGAATCGTCATCATAATACCGTTCTATATCCTTTTGATAATTGCCGGTCTCTAAAACCTCTAGTCCCAAGTCCTGTTTAAAGAAATCAAGGACTTCTTGGTGTTCTTCTTCGGGAATTTCGTCAGAACCGCAGGCGGCATTAAAATCCATTTGTGACAAATACCCGTTTTCCATCGAAGAAACCGCAAGTTTTTGCAGATTTTCCGGCAACGAATCAACCAATAACCTTGTTGCATCATCAAGTTTTTTGGACATAAAAAACCCTTATGATTTTTTAATTTATTTCTTTTTCTTGGTTTTTGTGGCCTTTGCACTTTCCTTGGTGGCCTTGGCAATCGCATCATGCAACGCGGATTCAGAAACAAGCCCCAACACAATCGGGCTTTGAATTTGAATTTCCGTATAACTTTTATGCGTTTTATTACGGACAGATGCAACCGTGTTGTTTGTACTGCGCATAAGGCGGGCAATTTGTCCATCGGTCAATTCAGGGCAATTTTTCAAAATCCACAAAATTCCCCCAAGACGGTTTTGGCGCAAAATCTTTGGCGTATAACCAATTCCCTTTTTGTTTTGGGCATTTTGTGCGCGAACGATGCTTTCTTGGAGTGTAAGACGCGCCGTCGGGTCAGATTCGCAAAGTGCGATATCTTCGCGTGTGACCTGGCCATTCAAAATGGGATTCAGACCTTGAATCTTTTGGGTTTCGGCATCGGCGATATTTTTAACCTCTAATTCATGCAGACCGCAAAAATCAGCAATCTGTTCAAAGGTCAGCGCCGTGTTTTCAATCAGCCACAACGCAGTAGATTTCGGCATATACGGGTAATTCATAGGGTATCCTCTTTGTATTCTGTGACTAAATATAGCACAACCGGCACCATATTCAAGCGGTTTTTTGTAAAAAATTTTTAGAGTTTTTTAACAAGTTTGAACCCACCCGGGGTGTCAGTGATCGTCCACCCCGATGAATCAATCTTGGCCCGTAATTCATCGGCGCGCGCAAAATCGCGTTCTTGTTTCGCAACCATGCGTTGTTCAGCCAGTGTTTGAATTTCATTAGGCGCGGTTTCAGATTCCGCATCGTGCAACTTTTGTGCACGGTCACGTAATTGCAATCCAAGCAAATCGTCAATAAAATCAACCAGTGCCAATTTTGTTGCGGCGTTTACAGTTTGAGATTTTAATAAATCTTGGACCACAACCAATGTTTCAGAGGTTTTAAGATTATCTGAAATCGGGGTCAAAATTTTATCATGCCATTCGTTATATAAATCTTGATTTATGGCTTCTTGTCCCAAACCGGCCATCAAATCGGCGATTTTTCGAACCATATTCTTATATCCCGCCGCCGCCGCATCCAAAGATTCAAATGAAAATTCCATTGGTTGGCGATAATGCCCTTGCAATAGCAAAAATCTAAACGCCATTGGGTCATAACCTTTGTCAATAAGGCCACGGACAGTAAAGAACGAACCCGAAGATTTCGCCATTTTCCCGTCACGCAACATCAGCCACGCCCAATGCACCCAATAATGCACCCAAGGCGCGCCAACGATTGGTTCTGATTGGGCTATTTCATTGGTATGATGAACCTTGATATGTTCTTGGCCGCCACTATGAATATCAAAATGGTCACCAAGGTATTTCATACTCATTGCGCTGCATTCCAAGTGCCACCCGGGGAAACCGACGCCCCATGGACTATCCCATTCCATTTGACGCTTTGTGTCCGTTGGTGAAAATTTCCACAAAGCAAAGTCAGTAATGTTTCGTTTGTTATTATTTTCTATACGCGCACCCCCACGCAATTCTGACAGGTTTTGTCCGCCCAGTTTGCCGTAATCTGGCAATTTTGATGTGTCATAATAAATGCCATCACCCGGAATTTCGTACGTGAACCCAAGTTTTTCAAGTTTTTGAATCAATTCGATTTGTTCTTTGATATGATCTGTTGCACGCGGCGTATGTGTTGGGCGTATAATATTCAGCAAATCCATATCGTTCACGCAACTTTTTATATATTTGTTTGCAACGTCCCATACGGACAAATTTTCACGCGCTGCGCCCTTTTCCATTTTATCTTCACCGGTGTCTTCGTCACTGGTTAAATGGCCGACATCCGTAAAGTTCATAACATGATTTACTGTATAGCCATTTGCCAAGAACATACGCTTCATCATATCACTATTGAAAAATGTCCGCATGTTGCCAAGGTGCTGGTCCCAATAAACCGTCGGGCCGCAATTATATATTCCGACATGATTTGGTGTAATCGGCACAAAATCTTCCAATTTGCGCGTCATAGTATTGTAAAGTCTTATTTGCATAGTAAAATCCTTATATTTTAGTGTTGATTATGATAACAGATAATAGAAAAATACGCAAACAATATGTTTGCAGGAAAACATATTTAACAACAACAATAAAAATTTATAAAAAGAACTGTCATAACGGTTGCATTGTTTCATATTTGATAATGTATGTCAAATTAATTTTCTGTGTCATTCGAAAGCGGATGGCACTTTTCATATATATTCATAATTTCGGACATATTTACCTTGGTATAAAGTTGCGTTGTGGAAAGTGATGAATGCCCAAGCAATTCTTGCAAACTGCGCAAATCCGCCCCGTCCGACAACAGTGCCGTTGCAAATGTATGGCGCAACGCGTGTGGCGTGACATAATCCGGCAATTGCAGAAACGCACGCACTTTTTCAATAACCTTTTCCGCCATACGCGCCGACATGGCCAGGCCGCGCACACTGCGGAATAATTCATCGTCCGCCGCGTTCCCGAACGGGCGCAACGCAATATATTTTTCAATCGCGCGATTGACGGCGGGCAACACGGGGACAATTCGTTCCTTGGAACCCTTGCCCATAATGCGCAACGCGCTTGGCGCGCCGGCGATGTCGCTGTTTTTTAGCGATAATGCCTCTGATATACGAAGGCCGCAACCGAACAGTAATGTCACCAATGCCCAATCGCGTGCGGCAATCCATGGTTCGTTTTCATCAATTGCGTTTATCGCGCCATGCATATCGTCAACGTCCGACGGTTCAATTGCCTTGGATAATTTCTTGGGGATTTTTGGTGAAGATATTAAATCAATCGCTTCGTTTTTTATGCCGTGATATTTGGCGATATACTTAAATAACCCGCGCACCGATGACAACGCCCGCGCCGTCGATTTGAACGAAAGTTCGCGCCGTTGTCGATCAGCAAGCCACGAACGAAACGCGATTGTATCAATTTTCGCCGCATCCGCCACGGTCGGCACGCCCCCCGAAAAGCGCGTCATAAATTCCATAAAATCCGCAATATCCGACCGGTACGCAATCGCCGTGTGCGCCGAATAATTCTTTGTCGCGGTCAGGTATTCAATAAATTCGTCGATTATATCCTGCATATCTTATTTTATTTCAAAGATTGCGGAAACACGGACGGAAACATCGGTATCCTTGCCCGTTATTGCGCCACCGGCATAGCCCGCGCCGGCGTCCATCGTCATCATTTCCGCCTTGGCCAATCTAAAATTTGCGGTTGGCGCGGTATATGCCCCGCCGTTCGAATATGACACGGCAAGTAATTTGCCGGCCCGTTTGCCGACACCCGCGGCAAGGCCGTTTGCGCGGTCACGCGCGTTTTCCACCGCGGTTCCAAGGCACGATTCCAAAACCGGCTTCATCGTTTCGGCCGATGTAAACATACGCAGGTTTGTCACAAAAACATCTTCGGCACCGGCAAATTTGTTTAGAACGGTTTCAATCGTGTCAATATCATTCGCCGACACATCCAGTGCAATTGTTGTTTCGATTCCGACAAATTCAGATTTTTGTTTCGTGTGGTTCCATTCGGATTTTTCATATGAATTAAACTCACTGGTTTGCACCTTGACATCCAATGTTTTTAGAAATGCGTTCATTTCCGCAACCTTGGCCGATGCGATTTTCATAGATTTTGCCGCGGATTTATCCGTCACACTTACGCGCAGTGTTATTGCCGTCCGATCCTTTGGCACCGATGTTAGGCATTCGCCGTCAACACTAATTGTTCGGGGTTCCGCAAAACGTTCAATCGCGACCCAACCCAACACCAACACGCACACGGCCGCAACCGCGCACCCAAGTAATTTATTATTCATTTTCTTTTCTCCTTTCTTTTTCATTTTATTTTTTCCCAAGTGTCACACGCCGAACGCGCGATAAAGTTTTGTCGGCAATTTTCCGCGCGATTTCCGCACCATTTGCCAGCGCCACATCCAATTCATCGCGGTGCGACATCAGGTATTCGTATTTTTCGCGCATTGGCGCCAACACCGAATCCATTTTTTCGAACAGCATTGTTTTCGCCGTGCCGTATCCCATACCGCCCGCGCGAAACATTTCGGCAAATTTTTCGGTTTCCGCCGCATCCGCAAAGTGCCGATACAATCCAAATATCGTTGAAGTTTCAGGATCTTTTGGTTCCGCCGGTGTTTTGCTGTCGGTAATGATGCGCATGACTTTTTTCTTTAATTCCGCCGAATTCGCCATAAGTGGAATTACATTATCATAAGATTTACTCATTTTCCGGCCATCAAGCCCCGGGATAATTCCCGCATCGGGGGAAATTTGTGCATCGGGCAATTTTAAAACATTACCATAAATCGTATTAAAGTGTCCGGCAATATCGCGCGCAAATTCAACATGTTGTTTTTGATCCGCACCGACAGGAACAACATCCGCCCCATAAAGCAAGATATCCGCCGCCATCAAAATCGGGTAAGTATAAAGTCCCATATTTACCCCCGCATCCGCATCCGCGCCCGCCGCCGTATTACGGTCAACCGCCGCCTTGTACGAATGCGCGCGGTCCATAAGTCCCTTGGGCGTGACATTGGTAAGAATCGTCGACAATTCGCAAACCGCCGGCACATCCGATTGCCGAAACAGCAAGACATTATCCATATTTACCCCAATCGACATAATAATTGCGGCGATTTCATAGGTGTGTTCACGCACCAAATCGGCATCGTGCATAATGTTTAGCGCATGCAAATCCGCGACAAAAACGATTGTCTTGTGCGTCGCCGAAATATCGCGAATTTGGCGCAACGCACCAATATAGTTGCCCAAATGCACCGTTCCGGTCGGCTTTATTCCTGTTAAAAATACTTTCGATTCAGACATTTTAAACCCATTCTATTTGTTTGCGTTATTATAACCTTTTTTTATATAAAAATCAACCCGTCACCGCAAAGCTGTGTCGCGGGGGTTGGTGTGAAGAAAACTATCCCGTCGCGCTTCGCGCCCCCCTTCACACAGTGAAGGGGAATAAAAAAATCCGCCGAATTGGCGGATTTTCGAATTTTTCCCAAACGATTCTGAACTTAACGTGAATAAAATTCGACGACCAATTCAGGAAACATTTGAACCGGATACGGAACATCCGCAAATGCCGGAACACGCGTGAATGTCGCAACGAAATTCGCACTGTCCACATTGATGTAATCCGGTGTATTACGTTCGCCAGATTCCAACGCCAATACGACCAATGGCATCTGTTTTGCCTTATCACTGACCGTGATGACATCGCTGGGTTTAACCTGGTACGATGCGATTTTCACGCGTTTGCCATTGACATAGATGTGCCCATGGCTAACCAATTGACGTGCAGAAAAGACGGTCGGTGCAAACTTTGCACGATAAACAACCGCATCCAAACGGCGTTCCAACAACCCAATAAGGTTATCCGGTGTGTCGCCCCGCATATTGTCGGCCTCCAGATAATATGCGCGGAATTTCTTTTCACCGACATTACCATAGTAATTTTTCAATGTCTGTTTTGCGCGCATCTGTTTTGCATAGTCGGTCATATTACCGCCACGCGATGTCGGCCCATGCTGACCCGGTTTGTATTTGCGCTTGTTAAACGGGGATTTTGCCTGGCCCCACAAATTAACGCCAAGGCTGCGTCCGATTTTAAGTTTACGGGTACTACGTTTTGCCCCACTTCTTGCCATAATTTAATCCTTTTGGTTTTTTTAACTGTGCCAAACATTTGACAGAAACCTTATCACACCGGGACCAAAACGCACCGATGCTTAATCAGTTCTGATTTTATTCAGCGGACCCATAGTAAACCATTTTTTTTGAAAAAGCAAGAAAAATAGTGGAAAGTGTTAGTGTAAGTGGTTAGTGAGCGGGGCAATTGCCCCGCTTTTATATTTTTTTATTTTTGTAGTTGAAACGGATTTGTAAAAGGTCTGTCAAAAAGTTTATGTTTAACATTTTGGTATAACTGCATTAACTGCTCCTTGTCGGAATCTACTATTTTATCCGTTTGGTGATAGTAACGCAATGATGCAAAATCAATCTTATTGCTATCCGTATAAAAACGCAACATCTGGACCCCAAGATCCCCATACATTTTTTTGGATTCATAATGTATAACTTTACAAGGTCCAAAATTGTAAATCGTTTCAAAACGGTTATCCCACATAAAATTCTTTAATTTTTGTTTGACTTCTGGGGTCATGGGATAATTCGACGGTTGACCTTTGGGATACGATATTTTAACCGGATTTGTTTCCAGTGCAGAATACATTTTTACAAGTTCTTCTTCGTAAATCATATTGTTATCCTTTTATGTTGTGTACATATATTATCATTAAAAAACCGGATTTCAAGGTTTTTCTATCGCAACGTCTTGTAAACAAAGTTTATTGGCACGATAAGCAATGCCAGGCCGGCGGTTGTCAACCATTGTACCGGGCTTAGTGGTTCAAGTGACAAAACATTACCGCCAAACGTCACACATGCATAAAGGCCGGCAAAAACAACAAATGTCACAATCAAAAACATTGGATTTTTGGATAGGCCTGAAAATATATCAAAACCGCGCACCCGAACACAGAATCCATTTAGCATTGCCATAATTATTATCAACGCAAACCGGGCGGACATTGCCGCATCGCCAAAAATTGCAACAAATGGTTCGGTTAGGGTCAGTGTGAATATAAACACACCCGCAATTGTTGTCCATATAACCCCCGCGATTGTGTCGCCGGTAACAAGTTTTGCGTTCTTGCCCGCGGGCGGTTCGGTCATATATTCTGCGCGCGGTGGTTCGCCACCGAACGCAAGTGAATTCAAACTGTCGATTACAATGTTTATTATCAATATCTGTACGGCCATCAATGCCTCTATACCGATAACCAGTGGGAACAAAATACTTATCGCCGCCAGTGTAAAGTTTATCGGCAATTGGAATCGCAAGAATCCCGTCACATTGTGCATAAATGTCCGACCCATAAGGATACTGTTGCCAATGGAAACAAAGTTGTTGTCCGTGATTATGATATCACTTGCTTCCTTGCATACATCGGTGCTGTCGCCCATGGCGTATCCGACATCCGCACCCTTTAACGCCGGTGCATCGTTTGTGCCGTCGCCACACATACCGATACAAAGCCCCATTTCTTGGGCAATTTGAACAAGGCGTAATTTTGTATGCGGGGTTGCGCGCGCAATAACACGAATTTGTGGCAAAATGCGTTTGACCGCCGCGTCGGACATTTTATCAAATTCGGTTGCGGTTATGGCGATGTCATCATCACTTTGCAAAATTTTACTTTCGCGGGCGATAACACGCGCCGTTTCCAATATATCGCCCGTTATCATCATAACAGACACACCTGAACCCTGCAATTCCGTCACCATATCCGCAACACCGGGGCGAATATCATCGCGCAACGCGGAAACACCGATGAATACTAAATTGTTTGGCATTTCGCCCGATTTGTGCGTTCCATCATAATATGCCGTTGCGATAACACGCATGGCACGCCGGGCATTAGACACAATAATTCGTCGCACCGTTGCCCGGTTTAATGGATGCGTTGCGCCGGTCGCATCAACATAAAACCGCGAATGCGCAAGGATAATTTCCGGCGCCGCCATGACATAGGTGCGCGGCCCCGACTTGGTTTTAACCGTTGTTGCGGAAAACTTGGTCGCACTATCGAATAGGGTTTTTGTTAAAACCCGGTTTTCGCGCTTTATGGTGGACACCGTTTTATGATTTAATCCCAATGCACCAAACAGCGCGCGTTCCGTACTGTTGCCACCAACGATTTGCCCACCCGCATCAAGCATGGCACGCCCATTTAAGACGAGGTTATTCATCAACAATCGCACGGCCATACCACCCGTATCTTGATTAAAACCAATATTTGTGCCATCGCCGGTATAATTTGCCACAGGTTGCATTTTCCCATACGTAATTGTGCCGGTTTTATCGGTGCAAAGTAATTGTATATTTCCCGCCTCTGGAATTTTATTCGGATTTTTCGCAAGCAAGTTTTCGCGTGTCATTTTGTGTGCGTTTTGGGCGGTTATGATTTCAATGATAAATGGTAAACCTTCGGGAACCGCCGCCACGAATATAGTAAGTCCCAATGTTATCGCATGCGCCACCGTAAGCACAAAATCGCCAAGCCCGTTAAATCCATCCAAATACCAATGCATGACAACCATGATAACCGCGATACAAACCGCGCAAATTCCGCCAATTTGCCCAACAACGCCCGCCATTCGGTCAAGTCCACGTTGCAACGCCGTTTTTTCTTCGCCAATATTGGACAAGGTTTTTAATATCTTGGCGTTTTCTGTATCCATTCCAACGCGTGTGACAATCATTGCACCGCCGCCGCCATGAACCGTCGTTCCGGCAAAGACATAGTTCGCGTTTGTATAATCGTTCGCTGTTATTGGGGCCGAACGATTATATTTGAAATTTGGGAGATCGACAAGCACCAGCCCAGCACCGATGCGCGCCGCCGCAATTCAAGAGTGCTGTGTTGGCTGCGCAGATGGGTAATAACATTTACAATCGCAACAATAATGATAACGATGCCGATACCAATCGCCTCTATAATATCGCCATAACCAAGCAGTGCAAGGCCTATGAACAAACCCGCCATTATAAGTAAAATTAGGTTTATTTTCGTACGAAAGACATCGACCAAGAAATCCCACGCACTTTTGACCCGCGGATCGGGCATGGTGTTCGATCCATATTTCTTGCGATTTTGCGCGACGGCCGCCAAAGATAACCCATTTAGTGTCAAAAATCCCCCCTGATCCTGTGCCCGCATTTTATCGCATTTTTGCCCCCCGGGGCAAGGGGAATTTTTTGATTATTTACCCGTAATTTGCATAATTGATTGCAATATATGCCCATATTTGACGATTGGCGTTTCGTCGGATGCGGTTAAAAAATCCGATTTATTGATACTAACCGAATTTATACCATTTGATGTTATTCGTGTTGCGGTTATTTCAGGGATTTTCCCCATAAATAAATCCATACAATCTTTGGCACGCACGCGAACAACGGCGCCGACCTCCGTCGATTGAAAACAAAAATCTGTAAATCCGATTGGTAATTTATTTATATAGACATGGGCAAATGCACGGTCATGCCAATTTTTTTCATCTTTATCTTGGCGCCAAAACATGATTTGCAACGGGATCGCATTCGATGTATCCGTGTCGACGCCAATTTCTTCCATAATTTCACGCCGGAAAGCATCACGTACCGTTTCATCCGCCAAAACATGTCCCGATGCGGTCGTGTACAGTTTCCCAGAATCCGCACGTTCTTGAAAATATATATTACCGTCGTCGTCATACATCCAACAATGAACCGTTTTGTGCCAAAGTCCACGCTCATGCACAATTCCGCGCGATTCTGTACCAATTTTATTCATATATTCATCATAAACACCAAGATTTTCCATGTATCACCCCTTTTCTCTCGAGACATGGTAATAAAATAGGCCAGATTTTGTAAATCAAAAAATCCACAATCCGGTGGATTTTTAAGATTTAATTTGCTGTCTTGATAAACAATAATCAACCGTAAACGCAAAAACTCTATTACACATATCCGTTTTTGCACGGTTGCTAATTGTTTATTCGCGGATTGTGTGCTGCGTGGCTTTGCCACTCGCACACATCCCATCATCTCCGCCGGTAAAATCAAAAAATCCACCATCCGGTGGATTTTTAAGACTTTAACATGGCGGAGATGATGGGATTCGAACCCATGATACGGTTGCCCGTATACCACATTTCCAATGTGGCGCACTAGACCAACTATGCGACATCTCCGGATTTTTTAGATTTTATTTATTCTTCGTCGGATTCCGCGCCGTCATCCATAACATCTTCGGCAACCAATCCCGCCGCATCAACCGGTGCGTCACCAACCAATGTATCTTCCAGTTCCGCATCAATATCGCGCAGTTCGGGATTAACACTGCTAACCTCTAGTGTTTCTTCGGCGTTTTCGATGGCCGGCGTTTCCTTATATGATTGCACGAATTCGTGGCGGATTCCCGCGATGTCCAACTTTCCACTTGCGATTTCGCGCAATGCCACAACCGTTGGTTTATCGCCGTCGCGTTCAACCACCGGCGCGGCCCCACCGTTCAGGTCGCGAACCCGCTGTGACGCAAGCATCCCCAGTTCATAGCGGCTTTCCACAAATGGTAATGTATCAGAATTAGTCGTGCGTGCCATATTCAATTCCTTTGTTGAAATGTATCATTAGCCACGCTATAATGATTCAAAAATGGTCAAAATGCAAGAAAAAAATATAAAAACTTTATCTTTCGGATGCCGTCTTAACGCGATGGAATGCGAACGGATTGGCGGGATGTTGTCACGTGCCGGCGTTTGCGCGGTGGTTGTGAATACCTGTGCTGTGACCGCAGAGGCCGAACGCCAATGTGGCCAGGCGGTGCGAAAAATCGCACGCGAAAACCCGAACGCAATTATTTTTGTGACCGGGTGCGCCGCGACAAGGAATCCGGGACTGTTTGAAAAAATTCCAGGTGCGGCGGTTATTCCGAACGAAAAAAAGATGGATTTAGATGTTTATCTGGGCAAATTATCGCAAAAAAATCGCGGCAATTCGTGTCCGGAAATTGTTGGAAATTTTGATACAGAAAACAAACTTTCCAAAAAGTTTATTCAAATTCAAAATGGATGCAATCATGATTGTACTTATTGTGTGACGCGGCTGCTCCGTGGGCCGGCGGTGTCGTTCGAATATGATGAAATCTTGGCAAATGTGCGTGCGGCGACCGCGGATGGGTTTGGGGAAATCGTGCTAACCGGTGTGGATGCGGCATCTTATGTTCGGGTTTATGACGGGCGGCCATTTTTGATTTCGGATTTGTGCCGGCGGTTGTTAAAAGACGTGCCGGAAATTGAACGGCTGCGCCTTTCGTCGGTGGACCCGGCGGTGCCGGCGATACGCGACATTATTGAAATGATGAAAAGCGAACACCGTTTTATGCCACATTTGCACCTTTCCATGCAGTCGGGATCGGACACGATTTTGCACGCGATGCGGCGGCGACACACGGCGGACACGGTGCGCGATTTGGCGCGATTATCGAATGGAAGTGTTAGTTTTAGTTGGGATATAATCTGTGGTTTTCCGGGCGAAACGGACGAATTATTTAACGAAACATTGGAATTGGCGCGCGAATTAAAACCAATAAGGATTCACGCATTTCCTTTTTCGCCCCGCCCCGGGACGGTGGCGGCGAATATGCCGAACCCGGTTCCGCGCAATATCGCACGGGCGCGCGTTCATAAAATAACCGCCGTTGCGGATGAAAACTTGCGTAAATTTATGGAGCGCCAGGTCGGCAATGTGTGCCGGGTTTTGGTTGAATCCGACAATATCGCGCGCACACCGGATGATATCCCGGTTAAAATTGGTGGCGCGCCCATCCCGCCCCGCACAATTTGCGATGTAAAGATTACTGGGATTGATAATACAGTGTTAGTGGGTAGTGTTAGTGGTTAGTGTTAGTGGATCCTGAGATAATCACACAATTGCTAATAAATTCCGGAAAACAAAGTCCCCCCCTTAGGGGGGGTGCCCCGTGGAACGGGGCGGGATGTGGTTCACCAAGCACTTACATTAATCTGGGAAAATCCAGAGCCAGCAATAATCTTCATCGCCCGGATGCGTGCCATCATGTGCAGGCTGGCCCGCGGGGGCGGGTTCGTATCCACCGCATTCTTTCTTTTTTTGCTTGGTTTCAACCAATGTCACATTCGCAATGTTATTACCATTGGTCAGTTGGTCATTTGCATCATACGCAGCGGTACCGGATATGGCAGTTTCGGTGAATTGTTGAACACCGGTTTGGGCATTTGTGCCATTATATGTAACAACCGTACCGGTCGTCCCCGTCGGCAATGCATTGTTTGTGATTTTAGAATTCAATTCAGCGTAAACATCTTTCAGCAGTTCCAACGACACAAGGGCGTTTTTAATATAGTTTTGGTTTGCGACGCTATTAAAACCAAATGTTCCGGCTGTAAAGGTGGCAAGGTCCGTCGCCGTTCCGTTCACATAATTTATAACCGCCGGTGCGCCCGACGGCGTGGTAAGGCCGACAGAACCGCCCGCGGTTATATACGCACTGGACGTGCTGCCGCTGGAAGTGCCACGCGTAACCGCCATCGCACGGGCATTGGATGCTTTCGCGTCAAGTATACTTTGTTTTGCGTTGATTCGTGGCCACATATCATCACGCAAGTATTTCAATGTTGGCAAAGCGTTTTGTGCCTCGTCCTCGGTCAGGTTGGATGTTCCGGCATACCCACCGGCATTAAAACCATCTCCCTCTATCCAGCCATTTATTTTGTAATCCCCCCTTTTCAATGAATAGGCGTCCCCACTATACCCCAATACCAAACGCGGGATGATTTGACCGTCGTCCACGGATGGGTAACCCACAACCGGTGCGGTAATGGGGTCATTGGTATTCGTATCCAAACTTACCGCCCGGATAATTGGTTGAAAATTGGTGGTCATTTGCCCCAATGCAACAAGCATTGTTTTAAGTGTTGGCACAAAATGTCCACCGTAATCATCAATAAAAGGGACAACCAGCCTGTTGCCATCCAAATACAGACTACCCATCGATGCAAAGTCTCGGATTTCATGATGGTCAATTAGCCCGATTTCAGCCAAATATTGCTCAGTTTCGTGATAACCAGTCCCAATCGCCGCACCTATATCATCCGGGTTGGCGTGCAATTTCAACATTCCCCCCATGGCGTTTAACATCGTATTCATGGATGGATAACGATTTTTATCATCCATAAAATCCGCAGCTCTTCCAACATTATAATCGTATGCCAACATTGGCAAAAGGAACGCCGTTCCACCATCCGTGGGCAATTCGCCATCAAATCCAAATGTGGACCACAGCCATTGAAAACTCTCGCTATACTCTGCTCGATCCCAAATACCCGGCAAAATGTCATGCGACATCTGGTCTTGAGGCACTTTATTATCTACGTTCTCTTTTATGTCCAACACAGCCGTCACCGCACCCTGGGTCGGGATGTTATCGTTGTTGTTACTATCCAATGTTACTGTAATTTTGCGGCCGGTAAATTGTGTTTGACCATTACTGGTCCCATTATAAAGGACGATGTCACCCGTGGTGCCCGCCGGGATAATATCCTGTTTCGTGTCGACCAAGGCCTTAGATGCCACGGTTTTCTTGTCCAATTCCGTTGGTTCCGCAAATGATGGTGTGGCAAGTGTCACCGCAATCAATGATGATAGTATAAATATTTTTTTCATTGTGTCCTCTCCATTTTGTTTGTTGTTTTGTGTCCTTTGCCGGGGGAC
>OMPY01000042.1 GCA_900313105.1 uncultured Pseudomonadota bacterium | reverse complement strand
GCCGCGATACATGCCGCGCCAATACCGGGTGCAATCACACTTGGCAAATTGCAACTTGTGCGAAACACACCATAAAACTTTGTCTGTTGCGCCTGCTTTGTTCCATCAAAGAATAACAAATCATGCACCGGTTCCATCAGGGCGCCGGAAATCTGCCACAACACAAATATGGCAAGCAGTGGAAAACCGGTCGCAAATGTCGCCCATACCGAAAACGCCGCAAACGAACCGAAACCCAAAACCAACCATATACTTTTTCCAAATTTTCGCACCAAACGCCCCATAATTTCTGATAAAATCAAATATGGCACAATACCGAAACTTAAAATCAACCCCAATGTATCCTTGGTAAATCCGGCCTCTATCACCACAATCGGCACATACAAAAGACGCATCGCCCGCAACGAATAATATCCAAAATTCACGATATACGCGCGCTTCATTCCCGGAGTTTTGAAAAAATTCACCGTGTTGCGCCAAAGTGCGCGCACCGTCCGTCGCGGACTTACCGGTTTTATAACTTTGTCTTCTTGGGTTAAATGAAAATACCTAAAAAACACCCACGCCCCCAAATAAATCGCCGATGACAAAAAGAACGCCGACCGATTACCGAATCGGGTTGCAACAATCACCGCCAACATCGGCGCGAACAGCGCACCAATATTCATCCACAAATGATACCGCGAATTTAGCCGCGCCATACCAACATCACGCGAAAAATCTGACATAAACAGTGGCACCAACATCGCGGTAAGCGTGATTGCAAAGCCACTGGTGTAATCCAAAACAATAAACGTTCGGGGCAACACGGAAAACCCCATCATCGCATAGCACACAACCAACATCAACAGTGCGAAATAAAAAACCTTGGTCTTGGAAAATTGGCGAAAAATCTCATGCGCGAACAACGCGACAATCATACAGAACACCGAATAAATCGCGACATAGACACCAACGACCGCAGAATTCATAAAAATTTCCAAGATAACAAGGGAATAAACGGCATTATAAATACCATCGGCAAATCCGGTAAAAATACCAAGATTCGCGAAAGAAAACCCACTAAGCGAACTTCGCATAGAGATATATTTATCTTTGGCCATTAAACTAACTTTCCCCCCTACCCTGATAAATATATCACAAAAAAGACCGAATCGCAAAAAGTGGTTAGTGTTAATGTAAGTGGTTAGTGGTATCTGGAATTTGTTCGTAATTACTAACACCAAGCCGGGGCAAAGCCCCGGCGCAATCTCGGCGTAGTCGCGACACCGCTGTGCGGTGACGGACGAAGACGGATAAAAAACGCACCATTCGGTGCGTTTTTCTTATTTTGCTTCGGCTTGCTTTTGATTCCGCTTTTCATACAAATCTGCGAAATCAACCATCTGCATTGCAAACGGTGGGAATCCTGATTCGGCTGTAAGGCGGGTCACCAATGCGCGCACCGCCGGGAACAACAATGTCGGCACATCAATCAACAGTGTGCGTTTTTTCTTTTCTTCGTCTTTTTCTTCTTCCATCTGCACAAGACCGGAATATGTCGCCTCTATCAAAAATATAGATTTCGAATCGGCCTTTAATTTCGAATGAATTTTTGTAATCAAATCAACCATAAACAGATTTTTTTCCGAACCTTTGACCTGCATATCGATATTGATTTCCAATTCCGCCTGGCCGTTATCCTGTTTAAAGAATAAATCCGGGACATTCGGACTTTCAAAAGAAATGTCTTTCAAGAACTGAGATATAATATTGAACTTAGCCATGCGATTGCTCCTTTTTTTATGACTCGTTTTATGATAATATAGCATACAAGGGGAATTTTACAAGTGGGGGGATAAAAAAAATGACAACAAACATAATTAAACTGGTAAAAAGGGGAATTTTACTGGTTATCGCAGGCGCGGTGCTGGCGTCTTGCGATGTTTCGACACCAACGCACACGGGCGACGATTCGACGATTCCGTCCGGAAATTTGAAAAAAGTGTCTTATTCGGACCTGCCTGGGTGGCGGGATGACGATGTGCGATATGCACTCCAGGCGTTTCGTAATTCGTGCAAGGCAAAAATTCAATACACCGGCCGCATAATACCCGACCGCGCATTATTCCAAGAAAAATGCAATATGCTGCCCAGTGCCAGTGCCGACACCGAAACGGTGCGCGCGTGGTTCGAATCACATTTCCAACCATATAAAATATATAATGACAATGGAAGTACGCGCGGAACATTTACCGGATATTATTCACCGATAATCCCGGCATGCCGCACAAAAACTGCCGAATGCAACGAACCACTTATGGGCGTTCCAACCAACGGTCAAAACTTTCGTGGCGTACCAAAGGAAAAAATCGTTCGGGATAAAATTGGCCGTGTTCTTTATTGGGCGAACATCGTCGATGTGCAAAACATACAAATCCAAGGCAGCGGTATGTTAAAACTTGATGACGGCAAAATGGTAAAACTAAACTTTGCCGCCGTAAACGACATGCCGTTCAAATCGATTGGCGAACAATTGCGCAACCGTGGCATAAAACCCGAAGGCGGTTATTCCGCAGACGCGGTTTGGAAACATTTAAAGAAAAATCCAAAACTTGCGCGCGAAGTAATTTATAACAATCCGCGGTATGTATATTTCTATGAATCGGTACCACCGGATGTGATTGGAAAACTTGGGACACCACTTTCAAAAATACGCAGTATCGCGATGGACGATTCGCTCTATACGTTGGGTTTGCCCGTATACGTTGACACAACCCTTTCGGACGGACAAAAATTTAGACGCCTTATGATTGCCCAAGACACCGGCAGTGCGATACGCGGTTTCGTTCGCGCCGATATATTCTTTGGCAAGGGCGATGAAGCATATAAATACGCGCACGGCCAACATTCCCAAGGCGAAATGTATATCCTTATGCCAAAAGAATATGTCTATGTCAAACCAAAATAAAAACGATTTCACCAAACGCATAAAACGCCCACAAACAATTGCGGGCGCGCTTGGGGGGCTGATGAAAATTTTTGGTGTACGCGCATCAGATTCCGACCTTGTTGCGCGTTGGCCGGAAATAATCGGCCCAGAAATTTCAAACCTTGCCGACATTTGTGCGATAAAAAAGCAACGCGATGGAAC
Source organism: uncultured Pseudomonadota bacterium (assembly GCA_900313105.1). Taxonomy (GTDB): domain Bacteria; phylum Pseudomonadota; class Alphaproteobacteria; order Rs-D84; family Rs-D84; genus Enterousia. Next base: position 2,230 of record OMPY01000042.1, on the reverse strand, counting down.
ATATAACATAGTCCTGCGCCCACGGAATCCGGCGTATACATTAAATCTATCTTATATGGTTCCAGAAATCACAAAGAAAATAAACAAATACTTTGGCGCGTCTTGCGTCGGCAAAATAAGTTTCAGGAAATAGCAAAATGACGAAACGAATACTCGGAATTGACCCCGGACTTTTACATACTGGATGGGCAATCATCGACATAAACGGCAACGAAAGAAAATATGTGGCCAGTGGTGTTATCTTGCCCAAAAAGACCGGCGCACTTGCCGAACGACTTGCGATTATATTTAATGATGTCACAAAACTTTGCGAAACATTTGAACCAAACGAATGCAGTATGGAAATAACATTCGTGAATAAAAATCCGACAACGACATTGATATTGGGACACGCACGCGCGGCGGCAATGGTTGCGGTGTCTGTGCGTGAAATTCCGGTGTTTGAATACGAGCCAAACAAAGTAAAAAAAATTCTAACCGGCGCGGGTCATGCGGATAAAACCGCGGTCGATAAAATGGTGCGAATTTTATTGCCAACGGCGAACCCCAAAACCGCGGACGAAAGCGATGCCATCGCAATCGCCCTGGCCCACGCCAACACAACCCGATTCGAACTATTATCCCCTTCGCTGGCGAAGGGGTCCGGCGGAACCGCCGGGGGGTAGTGGCAAAACAGTTTTATAAAATTGCTTTTATATTCGATTATTGTTATATTGGTTGCATGCCATCAAGCAAAGAATTTTTAGATTTCGTGCTTACACAATTATCCGCGTTGCCCGACATAACATATCGCGCGATGATGGGCGAATACATTATTTACTATCGCGGGAAAATCATCGGCGGAATTTATGACAACCGGTTGCTAATTAAACCGACCACGGCGGCACAGAAAATTATCCCGAACGCAACCCTGGAAATTCCATACCCCGGCGCCAAACCAATGCTGGCATTTCCCGACATCGAAAACACAGAATTATTGATAAAATTATTCAATGCGATGTATGTGGAATTATGAACAATAAACTTATTCCAGAGAATCGTCACACCGCCGAAGGGCGGTGCCTAGGCCGTGCGCAACACGGACCTGCTCCGCAGGAGATTTTTCATTGTGAAACAATGAAAAACTTTGATGTCTGCGACGCAAGTTTTTGCATTCGCAAAAACTGGATCCCGCGCTTCCGCGGGATGACGGCATTCTGGAAATTTCGCAAAAAAACGCGGGGCATCGCCCCGCGCACTAACACTAACACTAACACTAACACTAACACTAACACTAACACTAACACTAACACTAACACTAACACTAACCACTAATCCTACTCTATACTCCACAACCAACAATGTTCATCGGTGTGGGTTTCACTGTCCCAACCGGCACAAGTCATTTTGTTTTGCTTGGTTGATACCAATTGCACATTGGCAAGATTCGAACCATTGGTAAGTTCATTTTGTTGGTTATAATCTTCCGTTGATGATACCGCGACCGAACCGACCGTTCCCGCGGTTCCGGTGTATGTCACAACATTTCCCGCCGTCCCCGCCGGGATTTTATTTTGTTTCAGGGCAAGGGAATTTGCCAAAAATTGCCCGTCTATCAAATCTGTGTAGTTTCCGGCCCAATAGTTTGTTCCGTTTCCGAAGTTTGTACTATATGCATTGATTACGTTGGTACGATTGACACCGCCGTCATTGTTTACGGACCAAAGAAGCGCCTGCCATGATTGTGGCATACTGTTCCAAATTCTATCCAACGCATCCGCCACAGCACGTACGGTTGGAACGAAATTATCCATTTCGACACCGTGGGCTTCGGTATTATATTGTGGTAATGTGCCTTCATCACCTTCTATCGTTGTACCATCCAAAATACCTATCTTATTACCAACTAATCCACTTGTTATATCGTATGTTGTAATCGCCGGTAACATATACTCACCATCACCATATAAATCAACCATCTCGGTTTCGATAATATCTTGTTTTGTATCAACATATGCCTTAGATGCCACGGTTTTCTTGTCCAATTCCGTTGGCGTTGCAAATGACGGCGTGGCGACAAAGAGCGCGACAAGCGCGGCAAACCACCCCCCGGCGGGTGCTACCCGCCACCCCTCTCGAGAGGGGAACTTGCACTCTGCAACGCCATGCGCTTTTCCCTTCATCCCGCGGAAACGCGTGATCTCCACGTTACAGTTGAAACCACGGGATACCGGCTTTCGCCGGAATGACG
>OMPY01000056.1 GCA_900313105.1 uncultured Pseudomonadota bacterium | reverse complement strand
GTATGGGCATGTTGTCACGGGTGCGTCAAGAATTACCACGGCGGGGTTCCCCGCCACCCCTTCTTGAAAAGAAGCCTCCCCACCACCCACTACCCACTAGCCACTTACACTAACACTAACAAATACAAAACACAACAACTTGACAAAACACGAAATTTTGGTTAAAATATACAATATAAACATAACCAAAAGGATTCAAACATGACAAAAACAAACAAAATTTTATCTCTTGCGGCGTTAATGGCAATTGCCACCGCATGCAAAAAGGAACCGATCCCCGATGTTGCCACATCAAAACAAACACCGGCAATGGCACCAACCGACACCATTCCACGCGTTCCCATGGACCCGGGCGAGCCGGCCACAATATTGACGGCGGACCAAAGGGCAACCATTACATGGAATTGGTATAATTGGTTTTGGTTCAACGATTTTATAAATCCGGACACAATCGAATACTATGCCAATCGCCATAATATTGATCGGATTACATTGATGCCGGATACAAATTCTTTCCAATCAAATGGTATAACATCCCGTATGTATACTCCATACGATTTTCATCGCGCACGTGATACAATCGGAAAATATTGTGATATATTGGAACAACATGGAAAAACCGTTAATGCCGGTAACGCAATAATATATGTAAGCAAATATAATGGTGCACAATTACCCAATAACTATGAATTAAATGGTTATGTTCCATACGGCATGTCATTGGAAGACAGCGTTTGGTACACCAGCAAGGGTTACCGTGTTATGCGAGATTATGGTAATTACAAATCTGGCGATACAAATACACAGCATGAATATAAATCACAAATTGACAGCGTTCGTCCCGCACTTTACACAAACCGGATGCGGCAATTTGATACCGCAAAATATAATCGGCGCCGTCAAAACCTGTATAGAGCCAGATAGATTTCACGTTCAAAATTTAATACACAAACAAACGCGGGGCTTTTGCCCCGCGTGCTAACACTAACCACTACATCACCGTTCCCTGCGCCGGATAGAATGTCAGCTGAATCTCACGCCATATTTTGTATTCTTCGCGCGGCAACATGTCCAAGGGTTGACATGCGTTTATTGCATTACGTATCGTATCCAACACATATGCAAACGCCGGGTCGCGTTCCGCCGCCGACGCCCCTTCGAACCATCCATTTGCAACCGTCCCGTTTGTCCGCATCGTTAAATGCGCCACCGCACGAATCCCCGAAATATCGGGCCGCGATGTATCAATCACCCAACAACGCGTCATTTTATACCGCAACGCATCAATAATTGAAACCGACAATCCCGTATGCAGCGATGTCGTATTCCGATTCACACGAATAACCGTCTTTTTCACGGTCGCCGGTTTATCGTCGGGCTTTTCATCCTTGGGCTTATTTTCTTGCTTTTCTTCGGGTTTTTCTTCGGGAATCACGGTCGGTGTTTCGATTTTTTGTTCGGTTTTCAGCGCGGCATCTTGTTCCGGTGTTGGCTTTATTTCCAGCTCTTTTACCGGTTCTTTTTCTTCCTTTTTGTCCGGCACCGTTGTATTATATAAAACAGATTCTTCGCCGGTAATTTTCACCTGGGACAAATCAATCATCATAATCTGAACCCGGTCGGGCGCAACAAAACGTTCGCGTTCGCCAATCACCACACCCGCAATAAAAACCAACACGCACACCGCCCCCAAATGCCCCAAAACCGAAAGGCCGATATTTTCAGATGTAAAATGATTGAACCGCACCATATTTTAATTTTCCAATTTTGTCCTAAGGCCAATTTTTTGGAACCCCGCGGTCTTTAATTTTCCCATAACATTCATAACCGCGCCATAGTCCGCATGCCTATCGCCATTTATAACGATGGTCAGGTTTGGATTTTCCCCACGCATCGCAACCGCACGCGTCACAACTTCGTCCGCCGGCAATTCCACCGTTCCCAAATAATAACGTCCGGCTGAATCGACACTAACCTGCATCGCGTGGTCGGTGCCGGTCAAAACCGTTGTTCCCGCATTTGGCAAATCCAAATCAATTCCGTTAGTCATCATCGGCGTTGTCACCATAAACAAAGACGAGACGACTGCGGAGGTCGCCATGACCGACGTGGAGACGAAGGTTATCATCTCCAAGGAGGACGGCTACGGAAGACCGGTGGCAGGCGCAAAGCTGCAGATTGTGGATGCGGACGGTAATGCCGTCTACAGCTGGGTCTCCGGCAGCGAGACTCGGGAGATCACCGGCGTTCTGACCGTTCTGACGCCCTACACCCTCCACGAGGTATCTGCCCCCAACGGATACGCGCGGGCACAGGACATTCCCTTTATCCTCGACAGTGACGGAACCGTCTATATCGGCGATTCTGTGGAAAACGGCACAGTGGCGGAGAACCTCACCATCGTGATGAACGACTATAAGAGCATCTCCCTGCCCCTGTCCGGCTCCCGGAGCGAACTGGCGTGTATGCTGTTCGGCTGTGC
>OMPY01000031.1 GCA_900313105.1 uncultured Pseudomonadota bacterium | reverse complement strand
CATCCCAACCGGTATCCGCCGCGGCGCGCGCAATTAAATGTTCGCGGGCGATTTGCAGTTTTTCTTCTTCGCCATAACCCGGAATTTCGATAATTTCCATACGGTCTTTTAGCGCGCTTGACATATTCAAACTGTTCGCCGTTGCGATGAACAGAACGTTCGACAGGTCAAAATCCACCTCTAAATAATGGTCACGGAACGCCCTATTCTGTTCTGGGTCCAAAACTTCCAAAAGTGCGGATTCCGGGTCGCCGCGCCAATCGCGCCCCATTTTATCAATTTCGTCCAAAACAATAACCGGATTATTGGACTTTGCGCGTTTCAATGCATCCATAATGCGCCCGGTCTGCGCCCCGATATAGGTTTTGCGGTGGCCCCTAAAATGTGCCTCGTCCGAAACGCCGCCAAGTGATATCCGGGCATATTTTCGCCCAAGTGCGGTTGCAATAGATTTGCAAAGTGATGTTTTTCCAACACCCGGCGCACCGACAAAGCACAGAATACTGCCGCGGCTAGAGCCGGTTTTCTTCATAACCGCGATATGTTCCAAAATTCTTTCTTTGACGGGCCGCATGCCGGAATGTTCCGCATCCAATGTTTTGCGTGCCGCATTCAAATCAATTTCAGATTTGTCGGATTTATCCCACGGCATGGCAAGTAATTCTTCCAAATATGTTTTAATAAGGCCACCTTCGTTTGACATCGGCGACATATTGCGCATGCGTTTCCATTCGGTCATCGCCTTTTCTTTGACATCCGCCGGCATAGACGATTTTTCAATTTTTTTACGCATTGATGTGGAATCTTCCATATCGTCATCTTCGCCCATTTCTTTTTGGATTGCGCGCATTTTTTCTTGCAAAATCGCCTCGCGACGGCCCTGTTCCATTTGCATACTGATACGACGATTTATACTGTCTTCGACCTTGGACGTTTCTTGGATAACCTTAATCTTTTCATACAGCATGACCATTTTATCATACCATGACGGCGTGGTTAAAACGCGAACCGCCATGTCGGTATCAATCTCCATCGTTTGCAAGACCGAATCTACAAACGCCGGCATTGGATAATTTTGAATCACACCACGCAGTTTATCGATTTTTAATTTACGAAAAGTCGATATACTTTGAATTGTTTCAAAAACCTTGTCCCGCATAAGGACCGTGCGTTCGTCCGCAATATCGTCCGCCATTGGAATCGTTTCCGTGTCCGCACAGAAAACGCCATCAACAACCGTTATATTGTTTAACCGGACAACATTTGTCGTGCGGATAATGGAATGAATTGAACCGTCCGGCATATGCAGCAATTGAACCACGTCGCCGATTGTCCCGTATTCATAAAGGTCACCCGGCGCGGTCGGATATGAACCCCCATGTTGCGGAACGATAACGACCCGCTGGGTCAGGCCGGCGGCGGATTTTATACAAGAAATCGAAACAGGATTATCAATGTAAAGCGGTACCGTCATATCCGGATGCACCACTAAATCCCGACAAGGTAAAATATATTCTTTCATAGCAGTTATAAATATAGAATTATTTTTATCGGTTTTCAAGGGCAATAGTGAAAAGTGTTAGTGGTTAGTGCGGACGCGTTTGTGCCTGTTTGTCCCCTGGCCCGCCGTAACAAAAAAATTCCCGAAAATTCGGGAACTTTTTATTTGACATAATGCCAATGTTTAGTGACGGCGACCACCGTTAAAGCCCGGTTTTTGTTGGGCAACGCCACTGCGACGTGATAAATAGCGCGCACCAATCAAGAACAACCATTCAAGTGACAGTGCCGCCAAAAACGCCAACTTTCCATCGTTCATGGAAATCCAACCCAGCACATAAACAAACTGTGCAATAAACGAAATATATAATGCGCAGAATATACCACCAAAGAATATTTTTTTCATTTTTCCTAACATTTTTTCACCTTTTTGTTTGTTTTATTAAATGCCGGGTTTCTGGTGCCAGGTACCCGGCAAACCCCGCAAAAGCCAAAACGGACAGGTTAACAATCGCCAACCGCGTCCAAGCCATTATTAGGCGGCCATTGCAAGGCGAACATTGTCGTTCGCAGCGATTCTATCGCCATTCATGTTTTTATTGGTATTTAACGACAACCATGTCGGATTCAGCCATATGCCTTTATTGCGTCTGTCGAAACTGTGACACCCCCGTATGTTTTATTGGTGGAGGTGCCGGGTACCGCCCCCGGGTCCAAAACGACTATTCCGCATCGGGTTCAGAATCATCATCACATAAGTGACGAATTGATTATAATCTTTATACTGGAAATTGCAAGTTTTTAAGTTATAATCGGTGTATGAAGTTTTTGGACAAGGCGAAAATTTTTATCAAGGCGGGTGATGGCGGCAACGGTGCGGCCACTTTTCGGCGCGAGAAATATATAGAATTTGGTGGCCCGAACGGTGGTGACGGTGGACGCGGTGGCGATGTTATATTTCGCGCGGTGCCAAATGTGAATACGCTTATTGACTATCGTTTCAAGACAAGTTTTGCGGCCGGACGTGGCGAAAACGGTATGGGTAAAATGCGCACCGGGGCATCGGGGGAAACGCTGGTCTTGCCGGTGCCGACGGGAACGGTGATTTTGTCCGAAAACGAAGAAATTGAATACGCCGATTTGAATACCGACGGCATGGAATACCTGGCCGCGCGTGGCGGAAACGGCGGTTGGGGAAATTTGCATTTCAAAAGTCCGACAAATCGCGCCCCGCGCCAGGCAAATGACGGGTTGCCCGGGGAATCGCGGACGGTGATATTGCGACTTAAACTTATTGCGGACATTGGGCTTGTCGGGTTTCCGAACGCGGGCAAATCAACATTGCTTGCGGCCGTCACATCCGCACGGCCAAAGATTGCAAACTATCCGTTCACGACACTGAATCCGCAACTGGGCGTTATGTATGCGCACAATCGCGAATTTGTTATGGTGGATTTGCCCGGACTTATTGAAGGCGCGCATACCGGCGTCGGCCTGGGCGACCGTTTTTTGGGACATGCCGAACGAACCAAGATGATATTGCATGTAATTGACGGAACCGAACCCGATTGGGCAACCCGGTATAAAGCAATACGACATGAAATAGACAGTTATGGTGGTGGTTTGCTGACCAAGCCGGAAATTGTTGTTATCAATAAAATTGATGCAGTTAGTGATGAAGAATTGGCGGAAAAGATGGCCGCGTTTAAAAAGTCCTTTGGTCGGAAAAAGAAACCACAAATTTTAACCATCAGCGCGGCGGGGCGCACAGGAGTAGAGAAGTTGATAAGTGCAATAGAAAAACTATTCCTGGGGGTTGAAGATGCCGGAACAAAGTAAAAAAATATCTTTTGAACAAAGATTAGCCGCATTAAAGTTAACCAAGGATGATTTTTATGCTCTCGTTAAAATGGGGGCAACACTGAACGGATTAGAAGAAAAGCGACATCCATTGTGTATGGCAATATACAAAAAATTGAAAACCCAAGAACGAATCCATAATTTACAATTCTTTTTGGGTATTTTGAATCGCTTAAACGATGAAAAATACCGACCATCCCCAAACGATGAAATTACAAATCCACTTGCCATTCGCGACCCCGAAAATGATTACGGTGGGGCAATTTATAGTACGGTTGCCGAAAAACGCATTGCGTATAATCGTGCGCTTAGCGATGGGGCGGTCGCATATGTCGGATTTAACCAAACTATACCACTTGGGGCGCTGGGGGCCGAATTTAATGATGTTGAATTTATCGGCGGACTTTGGCGGGTGCAAAAAAAATTTCCATATAAAATAACCGAAGTTCGCGATCGACAGTTTGTTTTGGTTGAAAAATTACCCCGCACAGAGAAAAATCAATTTGAATATTACAAGGCGGCATTGGCCACATGGGGTGGGACCGGTTGTTCGACGAATACTACAAACCCTGATTGGATTGTTGCAAAATATGAAACACCGCGCGGCACATTTATGTCGTATGGTCAATCAATAGAGCAAGCGCGGGCATTTTTGGCCATCAGTATTTATGATGAATACCAAAATTTAATTCACGGTGCCGCATTTGAAAAATAATTGCTTTGCTTTTTGTGGCGGTGCCTGTTATGATAGTGGCAAATTTAACCCAAGGAGAAAAATATGTCCATATCATTAAAAGGCACACAAACCGAAAAAAATCTGCTGATTGCATTCGCCGGCGAATCCCAGGCACGCAACCGTTATTCTTTCTTTGCGTCACGCGCCAAGGACGAAGGTTTTCAGGCGATTGGTAAAATCTTTACCGAAACGGCCGAACAAGAACGCGAACATGCGTCGCGTTTGTTTAAATTCTTAGAGGGCGGCGCAATCGAAATAACCGCATCTTTCCCGGCGGGAAAAATTGGCACAACACTTGAAAATTTGCAGGCGGCGGCATACGGCGAACACGAAGAAAATACCGATATGTATCCGCGCTTTGCCCAAATCGCCGCCGAAGAAGGTTTTGATTCCATCGCATCGGTACTGAAAAACATCGGCTACGCGGAACGTTATCATGAATCGCGTTTCCGCGCATTGATTGATGCGATTGAAAACGGAACTTTGTTCAAACAGGATAAAATCGTTATGTGGCGTTGCACAAATTGCGGTATGTGGCACATTGGAACCGAGGCCCCAAAGGTTTGCCCGGCGTGCCTGCACCCCCAGGGATATTTCATTAGTGAAGGAACAATTTCGCGTTGCGACACCAGCGAAGGTTTCTGTGAATACGCAAAAATTGATGATTAAGAATTAAAAAGCATAAAAGAAAACGGTGCGAATTCGCACCGTTTTTTATTTCATTTTTTCAGAGTTCCTAAGGCGTTCAGTATATTTTTGTGCCTTTTTATAAAGTTTAAAACTAATGTCTTGTTCTTTAAAAGATTCTATAACATTTGACGCGTGATCGGGGCGCCACTTTAATTCACCACCAATAATGGCATTGCGCGCATCAAAATCATCAACAGATGCAGGATTTTCGACCATTTTATCAAAAATTCCGTCATCATATTTTACAATATGTTCAATCAATATACGCATAAGTTTTTTGTTCTGAATTTCCTTGGAAAAATCCAATACATAATTGTTATTTTTCATATAAAGGTAAAATTCTTTTTGAATTGTTTTAATATCGTTCTTCATGCCATCGCGTTTCAAATCTGTCTTGATTGCGCCATAATACATGGCAATCGCAAACAAAACACCAAAAACGGTTGTCCACTTACCAAGTCCACCGTTGATAAATTCATGTTCTTTCAATATAGAACACGCCAATCCTGCGCCCAGGCCCAATGCCCATATCCAATTATTCAGTAACCCAGAACGCACCATCAAAAATGGTGGCAAACTGTTTTTACGTTTTTCTTGGCGGGCGCGTTCACGTTCGATAACCTCTTTGGCGCGCGCGTCCTGGCGCGCATGCCTATCCATTGATTCAATCATGTAAACATCCTTTATTCTATATGAACATTTTATTCAAAAAAATGCTATTGTCAAATTATTCTTTAATTTCCAATTCGTCCAGGAATTTATCAAGTTTGCGCAAGGAACTGTTTTGGCAACCGCGACCGCGCCAAGAAAGGATTTCTTTGCCGTCCCGTTGGTCGGTAATGGACAAACTAAATTTCCACCACCAAAAACCGTTGAACACACACCACCAAGGCATGAAGGTTTCCTTGCTTTCGCCCGCCCGGACTATGTAACCGGTATTCGCAGGCAAATCGACAACATCACTGCTGGATAGGCCATCTTTGCCACTTGGTCTTTGCTTTCCTATACGCACATCGTAACCACGGTTTTCAAGAAATTCCTTGATGTCGCGCGCAATACCGACACCCGCGGGGTCAACATGAATTATCGCGTTTGGTTCCAATGTGTTCGGTTTAAGATAAACGCTGTTACACGCGGCAAGAAACAAAACGGAAAATAAAGATAAAAACTTTAACATTCTATATTGACCAATTGGTTATTTTTCCCCCGAAACCTGCGCGTCCAAATCGCGGAGTGCCCATGATAAATACAAAATGTCGCATTCTGCGTCACTTTGTATTTATGGCGCACCCAGCGCGATTCGAACGCGCAATCTCCGGCTTCGGAGGCCGACGCATTATCCAGTTGTGCTATGGGTGCCTGTGACATCGTGCGTAATTATATTGCTTTTATATTGAATTGCAAGAAAACAATTACCCCCGGCGCAATAATGCCAACATAAATTCGTCCAAATCACCGTCCAACACGGCGTCGGAATCAGTGTTTTCGGTGCCGGTTCTGACATCTTTGACCAAACGATATGGATACAGGACATAGTTTCGAATCTGACTGCCCCACTCTATTTTTTTCTGGGCGGCCTTGGCGGCGTCTTCTTCGGCGGCGCGTTTTTCCATTTCCAATTCATACAAACGCGAACGCAAGATTTTCATTGCCATATCTTTATTCTGAAATTGACTGCGTTCATTTTGGCACGTGACAACGATTCCGGTTGGAATATGGGTAATGCGGACGGCACTGTCGGTTTTATTCACGTGTTGCCCGCCCGCGCCCGATGAACGATATGTGTCAATGCGCAGGTCTTTTTCATTTATTTCGATATTGATTGTGTCGTCGATATCCGGCCACACGTCAACGGACGCGAAACTTGTTTGGCGCTTGCCGTTCGCGTTAAACGGCGATATGCGTACCAACCGATGCACGCCGATTTCATTACGCAGCCACCCATACGCGCGTTCACCGATTATCCGCATGGTCATACTTTTAATTCCGGCGGTGTCGCCTTCGTGTTCTTCGATTATTTCCACCGCAAATCCATGTCGTTCGGCCCAACGCGTGTACATACGCGCCAACATTTGCGCCCAATCTTGGGCTTCGGTTCCGCCGGCGCCGGCCTGAATAAACAAAAATGCATTATTGCCATCCGCGGGTTCGTTAAACAGTGTCACATATGCCGCGCGGCGGGCGTCATCCGCCAATTTTTCAATTGCCGCGATTACATCCGCATCGTCGGGCGCAATCGCGTACAATTCGCGCAGGTTTTCAAATTCCGCATCCATTTCTTCGATTGATTTTAGGTCGCGTTCAGCCGCGGACTTTTTCTGCATAATTGCGCGCGCCACATCCGGGTCGTTCCATAAATCCGGCGACAGTGATTGTTTGGTTAAATCGTCGATTTGCGTCCTGAGTTTATCTGGGTCAAAGAAACCCCCGAATATTATTCAGATTATCGGAAATTTCACTAAAGATTTCATTTGCCAAAAACATAGGATTATCATAGCAATAAAAATTCCAAAATCAACAATAAATCTTGCGGGCGACATAAAATTATGATAAAATGAACGATAACTAGGGGGGAGAGTTTCATGAAACATTTCTTTCGTATGACAGGCGTTGTGTGTGCATGCATGATTGGTGCGGGCGCGTATGGTGTGTCGGCGGGAACAACCGCGACCAATATGGCGCGTGGCGTGAATATGGGAACGGTTGGCAATACAAACCTGCGCGGGAACCAGGGTTTGGCAAACGCGTATAAAACCAATCAGCGCAATACTTACTATATGGTAAATGTGCCGGATGTGGACAGTGCGTGTCGTATAAAGATTGATAAATGCCTGTCCGATTATTGTGGCGATATTACCGTTGTCCCAGGCCAGGTCACAAACCGTTGCGCGCAAAAATTTATGACCGAAAGTGAATTATATAACTATGTTTTGCTTTGCCTGCGTAATGATACATCGGTGTTATTGCCGAACTATGCGACGAATACGAAAATGGGTGTTGGTGGCGTGAATACGGCTGCACACCTTTGTCCGTCATATGTACAACAAGAATTGATGGCGTGGTTGGCCATGTCAAACATGGCAAACGAATTGACCAAGGCGCATTCACCACAGTGTTTAGAGCGGCGCCAGGAATTAGAGGCCGCAATGTCTTGCCATGCGGTCGCATTGGCGTATGGAAACGAAACATCAAGTATGCTTATGTCGCAACTTAGTGATTTTTGCGGTGCGGGCGTGCCGGGTGGATCGGCCGAAATGGTGTCACGATTCGCAAATGCCGGCAACATTGGTGCAAACATTTGGGGGTGGGCGGAAAAAATTGTAACGCTTGATTTGAATAAAAAGGCGTCCGATTGGGAAAACGCGGTTGATGCGGTTTTGGCGTCCTATACAAATCGTATGAATTTGGCGTGCGGTGAAAATATGCAACTAAATTTGGCGGCGCATGAAACCGGAAATTCAAATGCGGCACTGCAAACCGCGGCGGCGATTGCGGCGGGTGTTGCATTTCCCGATGCGCAAAAAAAAACTAATGCAATAGATAAAAACGCCGGCAAATACGGAATTTTTTTCGAAGTAAAATCTAATACCGAAGTTTATGATTATGCGACTGCAAATCAGGTTATTCAGGCGGGACTTTCAAATTCGCCCCTTACCCAAAATGCGTTTTTAACATCGGCGCAAATGGATAACATGCAAAATGCGTATAAATATGGAACCAAGGTTTTTATCCTGCGCGATAGTACGCGTTGCTTTATGGTGCCGGTTGCCAACGATATAACCAGCGCCGAACGTTCAATGGTCGCGCAACAATTTGCAAATTGCATTTATAAATAATGGATAGTGTTAGTGGTCAGTGGTTAGTGTTAGTGTGAAAACGGCGCAAAGCGTCGTTTTTTCGTCATACTGCCGTATCGGGCCCCGCAAAAAATCTGTAACAGTTTTTTGGGTGATTTCAGGCGGTATCCTGTGATTTCAATTGTGAGGACAAGATACCGCGTTTCCGCGGTATGACGGCATAGTTTTTGTATAAAATTTTTGGGCTTTTGAATTTTACGCAAACCCGCGGAATTCGTGGTTTTTTTTTGGAAAAAAGTGTATAAAAAAAACCAAGGTTTTTAGTCAACACTTTTTTTCAAAAATCCAAAATTTTTATTTCCTGTAAAATCAATGACTTACGAATTTTGGTTTTTTAGCCCAAAGTGTATAAAAAAAACCTTGGTTTTTATTACACTTTTATCAGCGAATTTGTATGCAGAAAATCAAAGGAAAAGGAGAGTAAATCATGCGAATCGGAAATTTATTGTTGTGCGGAATTATTATGATTGGCACCGCATATGCGGACACGGACAGTAAAACCGTCACATCAAAAAAATATGTTGATGACCAAATCGCAACGAAACAAGAAATCCTTAACAAAGACGGTGACAATTTAAGCAACAATGTTGTTATGTATACGAATCAGGCGGGAACTGTTGCGGCAAAACCGATATCAGAAACACTTTCGGGTACCGGTATCGATAATGATTTACCAACGGTTGGTGCGGTGAATACCGGACTCGCCGACAAGCAAAATAAAATATCCGGGACATCGGGTAATGTCGTCACATACACATCAAGTGCGGGAACACTGGGTGAACATGCGGTGTATAAAACAACGACCACATACGACACCACAAACGCGGGTGCATTGGTAGAGGCAAATCATGCAAACAGTGCG
>OMPY01000009.1 GCA_900313105.1 uncultured Pseudomonadota bacterium | reverse complement strand
CGGGGCGGGGTATGGGCATGTTGGCGCAATGCGCCAAGAATTACCCCGTCGCCGTTCGGCGCCACCCCTTCTTGGAAAGAAGGGGAACGCAGCGGACGGTGCGGCCTTTGGTTCGCCGCGCTTGTTGCACTCTTTGTCGCGACACCGTCATTTGCGGAACCAACGGAATTGGACAAAAAAACCGTGGCATCTAAGGCATACGTTGATACGAAACAGGATATGATTCCCGCCGCCGAAGAGGATTACCAAAGTGTCCTTACCGATACAGACAATGACGGCGTGGTTGGGAAAATGCAAATTGTGACTTCGGACTTCTTAGATGATAATGCATTCACGCTTGACGATGTGTGGCACACCATCCCAACATCTGATGCCGTTTTTTATGAACTTGATAATAGCTGGCAACCGAAAATTAATGCAAAATCTTCGGCAATAAGTGACATATCTGGGGATGCTGGCACATTGATTGCGGCAACTGATACGAATGGTGTTGTGTCGCAACGTTTAATAATCCCGGGATACAAACATAGTACTGGAAACGGTGAATTAGGTTCGGCAATGTACCAGATGTCGAACGGGGGAAATTTTTGGAGTACGGGTGATGCTGACGAGTTTAGTGGGATGCTTTACAATATTTTTCTTCAGAATACTGGTAGCGCCCCCGAATATGAACTGAGATATTCTGTGCCCAGTATGGAGTTGGCTCTTGATTGGGTGAACGATATTAAAAGAGAATTTGTCTCACTAATAATACCCAGATCTGGGTATGATGATATAGAGGGTGACAATCCATATACCACCAATGCCGCAACGAATCGATTTAGTTGGTTGAATGCCGGGGTCAAGGGAACAGGTCTTGTGACAAAAACCGCAACCGATGGCGTGGTTGGTGAACGTAAGATTTTTGAAACGACCGATGTTGCGAATTATCATGCGACCGGATTGACACAAATTCAAAAAGATATCCAAGATATTTCCATCCCGACCGTTGGGGCGATGATGACAGCGATTGCAAATGGCGCGAATGCCGCATTGCCGACGGGGACGACCGGTGCGGTTGTGACGTATAATGGCGTAAATGCCGAAACCGGTGTCCAAGAATTTAGTGAACGCGCGGTTTACGACCCGGCGAACGCATACAATGCGCAAAATGATGCAACAAAACTTGCCACCATGGCATCGGTAAAATATGTTTGTGCCGGATACGAGGCCGGACATGAAAACGACCCGGATTATTGTTGGCTTTGGACATTACCGAATTAGTGTTTGTTTGCGGGGCAAACGCCCCGTTTTTTTTATACTTAAAAACTGTATCCAATCGACAGGCCGGCGAAATTAAACCCAAGGTTCGTTTCGGTAAAATCGCCATTTGAAAAGTGTAATGTAAAAAATTCCACACGGGTGCGTTCGGCAATACGGGCGCCGATGAAAAACTTTTCACCAAAGACCAGGCGGCTTGACACCCAACGGTCGTGGTTATCGCGATAATACGGCCCAACGCCGATTCCCGCATAGATTCCGTGCCATGAAATCGGCGCAATATCCCACGAAATTCCGCCACCGAAAAATGACAATCCGTCCGCAGAATTGTATGCGATATTTTGAATCAGATTAAAATTCATACGCGACGGAAAACGGAAAATTGTCATTGGTTGTGAATACTGAACCATAATCGATGTCATCGGAACGATTTCCCAAATTCCCGGATATATCAGGTGCAACAGTGACCCCGAACCCGTACTTTGCGCCACATAAATTGACAATGAATTTTCATCCGCGTCGTCAAAGAAAACATTGTCCGCCGCGTTTGCCGCGCCAAACAAAGTAAAAGCAAAAATCGTAATAAATATATTTTTCACGAACGTATTATATTGCGAATAAAGTTCATGTGCAATAAAATAAACCTGTTGACTTTTTTACGCGAAAAAATTTACCATGTAATTACATAAAAAGGAGAAAAAATGAAAAAGATATTTGTATTGGGAATACTTGTCGGTGCCGTATCTGTTTATGGCGCGCGCGCGGAATTTGTTGAAACCGTCACCACCACGGAGAGCGATGTTGTTGCGGTTGAAAATCCAACAGTGGCGGAACCGGTCGCAGAACCAGTGGTGGAACCAACGGTGGTCGCGGTGGAACCTGTGGCCGAACCGGTCGTTGTCCAAGAAGAATTTGATGAAGTAATTGAAGAAGAAGTTCCACCAGAAGAACCGGTGGAAGAATACCCGGTGCCAACCGAAGATATTCCAGAATAAAAATGATACGCAAAAATTACCCGCCGCGTGGCGGGTTTTATTGTTTACAAAAATTTATAAATCTGATATAATTGAATATGATAGTAGTATAGTTCGTATCGGACTATGCGGTTGAAGGGTTGGAATTCCGGGACATTTAGGAGAGTTTGATGAAAAAAAATTCTTTGCAAAATTTTGGCAAAAATGCATTGGGCACTATGTTCTTGCTGGTTGGTGCGTTTTTGGTTTGTTCAACGTTTTTATCGATGCGGGTTGTGTTCGCCGATCCGATTGGACCGATGCTTGGGAATGACGAAACCGCGGGTGATGGTTTAACACTGGGGCGGCAAAGTCCGCGTAACAGCACGGGCCGTAACGTTCGCGCAACCGCGGCAAGGCCCACAACCGGGGTGGCGGCCACAACGACCGCAACACGTAATGTTGTGCAACGCCCAACAACCGATATTGCACGTGGTGCGACCGCACGCGGTGTCGTTTCACGTGAATTGGCGCGCCGTTCTTCGCGCGCGACCGCGCCGACACGCACCGTTCGCGCACGCACCGCAACGACAAATCCCGCACGCGTATCCTTGCAGGGCGACGCAATTCGCGGAACCAAAACCATTAGCGGGACATACTATACGTATTTGAACAGCAAACTTTACACCGGGAATTACAGCAATATCGTCGATTCTTCGACGGGGCTTATTTCCGCGGACGCGTATAGCAACTGTTTGGAATCGTACTATACGTGCATGGACGAAATTTGCACCGCCCGTAACGAGGCACAACGCCGTTGTGCATGCGCCGGCCGGGTCAAAGCATTTGCAGAGGCGGAAAACGCACTAAATTCCGCAAATGAAGAATTGATTAAAATTTCCGGACAGTTGGCGTTGCTTATTGCAAACAAGGGCAAAGAAGTTAGTGCGGCATTCGAACTGACCGATGCAGAAAGGGTTATGAATTGCGTTTCATGGCGGGAAGCAAGCAAAAACAAAACTGCAACCGCTGCGGAATTTGGTAAATGGTGCGAAGAACATGCTATTTTTGATTCAAACGAATGTTCAATCACCCAGGCGCCTTCGTATTGCACGAACGAAAGTGTTTACGGATTTGATGTAAAGAATTTGGATGGGGCCGGGTCTGATATTTTGGCATCGCTTTCGGCATGGGCGGACGAAGTAAAGGCGAATACCGATACGATTCTGGCGGATAACACGGATTCTGTGTTCCAAGCAATGGAAAATGTGACAACTATTTTGAATGGAATTGGCGGTTCGACCGCGTCAATAATCAACGAAGAAACACGCGACACATTGGCGGAAACATGGGGATACGATTTGTTCCGCTATGCGCATAATAATGTTTGTGCACGCGTGCTTGATTCGTGCTTTAACGGAATATATGAGGGTTGTGGCACACCGCCGTCGGGTGGTCGTTGCGCGAACGGGGCAACATCGTCTTGTCCGTTTAATTACAACAGCAAGGTCACAATTTCTTCGTCGGGCGATGTAAAATTAAACGAACGCAGCAATATCGGCACCGCCGCGAATGCGTCTTGCTTTGGTTACAGTTCTTCGAACGACCCATATGAAAACCTGCGTGGGCCGGTTGCGGATGCGCGTCGCAGCGTGATGCAAAAATACTTGCTGGATGCGAATGCAGATTGCGATTTGTACGGTGAACAGTTAAAGGCAACCGCACAAAAAATCGCATATCAAAAGGTGGCCGCGCAACAGGCGTTGCAACAAAAACGGTTAGAGTTTTATAATAACGAACGCGACGAGGTCTTGTCCAAGGCAACGGCCGCGGGAACGAACTTTAACGAATGTATAAGTGAACTTTGGGATTGTTATGAAACCCAGGCGGCGGCGAACGAAACATGGACAACCGCACGTATTAAAACATATTGCGCGCAGATTGCAAATGTTCCGCATTGCTATCAAGATATGATTTGCAATCCGTCGTATGCCCAGTTCAAGGCAATTATCGATAAAGAGGACAATTCAAGTTGCCACTGGCACGCGAGTGATTACACCAAAAATGATTGTCGTAATGTCGTGACATTGCATGAAATATTGTATCGTCTATCAGACACTGTAGATACACCATCAACACCGACTGACACCGGTAGTTCTATACAGTTCCGCGAACAGTGTTTGCGCGAGAGATTGGGTTGTGGTGACAATGAACAGAATTGTATCCGTAATTGGACGCGTCCGATATCAAGTGGTAATTAAAAGTTTCTGACTTCTATTAAAACGGCGCGATGGCGCCGTTTTTTATTCTAAAAAAAATGATAATACAAATAAAACTTATCTTTATTGTAACCAAATTGATACAACACCAGTGACATTGCTGCTGCTTGTGGCGGGGTCACCGGTCGCCATTGGAACCTGAATATATTTCGCAACGGGGCGACTGTTTGCATTTGCACCGGTATCATATGTTAAAACCTGGCCAGCGGCGGCGGATGTGGGTTTACGAACCGCGTATTCCTTGACCGCGGCGGCCGATGGGTACATAACCTGGTCTTGGCCAGCGCCAGGACCGGCGGCGATGTCGCCAATTTTTTCGCCCGATGTGGCCCCATCTAATTTATTACTTACATCTTCTTTATCCGCCAACGCATCATAAACCGCATTTGATGTAATCGGAAGCGCAGAACCATCCGTTGGCACACCAGATGGTGTGACGAGGGTCAAATCGCCACTGTTGTTTACCTGCAACATTTGATTTTGTGTTCCCTGGTGCTTTGCCACCGTGGTCAAATCAACATATTCCTTGGTTGCCATAATTTCGGTCGCCATCGCGCCAAACGGTGCCATGGCAACAATCACCATCACAGAAAAAGCATAAACTTTATAAAAACAATACATAACTCCCGCCCTTGTACCCATACAAAAACCTTATAAAATCTAACTTTCGAATCCAGACTAGCAACTTTGAAAATTTTTGTAAAGTATAAAATGATAAATAAAAATAAAAAAATCTGCATCAACACGTTTTTAGCGCATTGGACGCAGACCTTTGTTTGTTGTTGTTTTGTATGCACATATTATACCACAAAAAAATCAAAATAAAAATCTTTTTCATTGCAATCGTGAAATTTTTTTTGAAAAATTGCTTCGCAAAAATAACAACAATAAAAAAAGGAGACACCATGAGTAATAAATGGGTTTATACATTTGGCGATGGTCATGCCGAAGGTCGCGCCGATATGCGCAACTTGCTTGGGGGCAAGGGTGCAAATTTGGCGGAAATGAACTTGGTCGGGTTGCCGGTTCCGGCGGGTTTTACCGTCACGACAGAGGTTTGTACGTATTATTATGAAAACAACCAAACATATCCGGCGGATTTGATGGACCAGGTTCGCGCCGGTATCGCACATATTGAAAATATCATGGGCAAAAAGTTCGCCGATATGGAAAACCCACTTTTGGTGTCGGTGCGTTCGGGTGCGCGCGTTTCTATGCCGGGGATGATGGACACGGTTTTGAATTTGGGTTTGAACGACGAAACGGTGCGGGCGCTGGCGAAAATTTCCGGCAACGAAAGATTTGCATATGATTCATATCGCCGCTTTATAATGATGTTTAGTGATGTTGTTTTGGGCGCGGATATCGATTTGTTCGAACACACTTTGGAACGCATGAAGGAAGAAAAGGGATACAAGGTTGACACCGAACTAACCGCCGACGATTTGAAACAATTGGTGGAACAATTCAAAGAAATCGGTGTTAAAATTGGCAAGGTTTTCCCCCAGGACCCATGGGAACAGTTAAAACTGGGTATCGGCGCAGTGTTTGGTTCGTGGATGAGCAAAAAGGCCATCACATACCGCAAATTAAATAATATCCCGGGCGATTGGGGCACCGCCGTCAATGTCCAGGCGATGGTCTTTGGAAATTCCGGCGATGACAGTGCGACCGGCGTGTGTTTCAGCCGTGACCCCGCAACCGGCGAAAACAAATACTATGGTGAATACCTGATTAACGCCCAAGGCGAAGACGTTGTTGCCGGTATTCGTACCCCGCAACCAATGAGCAAGGATGATTCCGGCCGCGTGTCATTGGAAGAAGCCATGCCAAATGTTTATCGTGAACTTTGCGATGTGCGTGAAAAATTGGAAAAGCACTATAAAGATATGCAAGATATGGAATTCACCATTGAACATGGGAAACTTTGGATGTTGCAATGCCGTAATGGTAAACGCACGGCGGCGGCGGCGGTTCGCATGGCGGTTGAAATGGTGAACGAAGGTTTACTTACCAAAGAAGAGGCAATTTTGCGCGTTGGTGCCGACCAATTGAATCACTTGTTGCACCCAATGTTGGACCCAAAAGCGGAACGCAAGGTTATTGCAAACGGACTTCCGGCGTCGCCGGGTGCCGCGGTTGGTATGGCGGTGTTTAATGCCGAAGATGCCGAAAAATGGGCGGCCGCGGGTAAAAAAGTTATGCTTATCCGTGTTGAAACATCACCCGAAGATATCGCGGGTATGAACGCGGCCCAAGGTGTGATTACCGCACGTGGTGGTATGACATCACACGCGGCGGTGGTTGCGCGCGGTATGGGAACACCATGCGTTTCGGGCAGCCCGGATATCAAAATCGATTATGAATCCAAAACGATGAAAACTACATCCGGTGCGGTTATTCACGAAGGCGATTGGGTTTCCATTGACGGGGCCAAAGGGCAAATTATCGAAGGCGCGGTCCCAACGGTTTCTGTGGAATTGACGGGTAATTTTGGAACACTTATGCAATGGGTTGATGAAATCAAAACACTTACCGTCAAGGCAAACGCCGAAACGCCCAAGGACGCAAAACAGGCACGCGATTTTGGTGCCGAAGGTATCGGACTTGCGCGGACAGAACACATGTTCTTTGACCCAGCGCGTATCCAAGATATGCGGGAAATGATTTTGGCTGAAGATGAAGACGGTCGCCGTGCGGCGCTGGCAAAACTGTTGCCGTATCAAAAGGCGGACTTTATCGAATTGTTCAAGATTATGGACGGTTTGCCGGTCACTATCCGACTGATTGACCCGCCATTACATGAATTCTTGCCACATACCGATGCGGATATCGCAGAATTGGCGGCGCACATCGGCAAACCGGTGGAATTTGTGAAACAACGTGCGGACGCGTTGCACGAACAAAACCCGATGCTTGGGCATCGTGGATGCCGCCTTGCGATTACATATCCGGAAATTTGCGAAATGCAAACACGCGCGATATTGTCGGCGGCATTGGAATGCAAACGCGCGGGCGTTTCGGTGCATCCTGAAATCGAAGTGCCACTTGTTGGTTCGAAAAAAGAAGTTGATATCGTTAAATCCGTAATTGATGCGACGGCGAAATCGCTGTTTGCGGAAACGGGCGAAAGTGTCGAATATACGGTTGGTTCAATGATTGAATTGCCGCGCGCGGCGGTTTTGGCGAACGAAATCGCGGAAAGTTGCGAATTCTTTGAATTTGGCACAAACGATTTGACACAAACGACACTTGGGATGTCGCGTGACGACACGGGCAAGATTTTGGATGAATACCGTGCGCGTGGAATCTATGTCGCCGACCCATTTGCATCGGTTGACCAATTGGGTGTTGGGCTTTTGATAAAGGATGCGGTGCAAAAGGCACGCGCGACCAAGGGTGACAAAATCCACCTTGGCGTGTGCGGCGAACACGGTGGTGACCCGGAATCGATTGAATTCTTCCACAAATGCGGATTCAATTCTGTTTCGTGCAGTCCGTTCCGTGTGCCAATCGCACGCCTTGCTGCGGCCCAGGCGGCGGTCAAATTTCCACGGAAGTGTTAGTGGAAGTGGTTATCCGTCTCCGCAAAGCGGAGCCGAGACAAGGTGTAAGAGAACCCGCCCCAAAAGGGGCGGGTTTTATCTAAATACCCCGGGGCTTGTCCTTGGGGTGTTTTATTATCTTTCTGCTTGTGTACAAGACACTGAACTACCAACTGCAATACATTTATTACAGACCCTATTATAAACATATTCATCATCACATACGCAATCTTTCCCATTATTTGCTGCCTGTCCTGATCCATGCTCTGTTGGGCATTGTTGGCAATCGTATGGACGGTTTTCTGTGGTTGGAACGTAACCTGTATTACATTGACAATGAGCATCTAAAATATTGCCACTTAAATCTGATTTTTCTGTTGAGTTTGTTGGGCATATTTTACAACTTGTCCAACTCGGTGCCCAAAAAGTATTACCGTTGCACTTACAATGGCCGTAAAATTCGGGATTTGCCGAAGTATCCTCTGATGCGCCTTCGGGACATGCCTGTTGTGTGCATGTACCATTGGACGAATACAATCCACCATCCGGGCATACCGGCAAACAGGCACCATTAAATACTGTATAATCACTTTGGCAACGGCACAGTTTGTTTACCCATCCATGGACAGTATTGTCTGGCGAAATTGCGTGCGTGCCACGGACATATTCCGAATTATCCGGACAGAGCAACGATTGATAGAATATCTCTGAAATGCTTTCAATACACTTATTTGGGTTGGTGTCGGGGCAACTGGTGCTGTCCGCCGAAAATACCGCGTATCCACATGTAAGGGCGACATTACGGCATGCGCCACGCATAATATTATACACACTGGATGCCGCCGCCGTCGCCGACCAAGAATTTATCTGTGAAACCTGGTTATTATAACATGTCGCAATATCGTTTAGGCATGTTGACGCATAATCTGCCACAATTTGATGCTGGGCGGCACTTATATTCACCATCGCACGTTGGACATAGTTCACAACAATATCGTTATATGATTTATATGCGCCACGGTCATCATATGTATATGCGCGACATTTATCCAAAACCGGCCGGCAAAGCCCTTCGGCGGTCGCGTCCGCCCTTGTTCCGATTTTGCTTAACAGGTATTTTATCACGCAACGCCCGTCATTTGCGTTATTTCCTGAACAGGTTGGGTCATCCAACGATGTCATACTGTATGCCTGTTGCAATTTTGTGCTGTTGATTTCGGCGTTGCTGTAATTCGCCATGAATTTTTGGATATTGTTTATATTTTGTCCCAAAACAACATTACCGTTTTCATCGATATACTTCTTGGTCGGGTCGATACATTTGAAATAGTTGTCGCCACACACCATATCGTCCTTCATGCAATTTTCAAGTGCGCCAATACAACCAATCGCGTCATAGGTATTTTGATTTTGCAACACCGCAAGTCGCGCCTTTTGCAGCATACGCGTTGCACTGCGCACATTGGATACCAATGTTTCGTTCATCTTGGTTAAACCTTGTTCATACGCGATGCAATCTTTATCAATCGCCAAATCATAATTGCCGGTAATTTGGTCACTTGTTGCACCAACATCGCGACATTGTTTTATCACGGTTTCACAGCGACGTTTTGCGGCCTTGTACAATTCGCCCCCGCGCAGGTTTGAAAAACTGTTGTTTGAACCAGAAAGAAAATCCAAACTAAACATATCAGACAAATCTTCGGATGAAAAATCTAAATCTATGTCAAGCAATCCATATGAATCAACCGCATACGACGAAGAACTTGTTGTTTTTGGGTCTTTTATCATTTGTTCGATTCGTGACAGCAACATGCGATTTTCCGTTGTATCGGTGATATCGGTCATGGCCTCTTCGGCCTCTGTCGCGGACATAATCGCGGTAATTTCATCGGCGGAAAGGCCCACATATCGGATATTTTGCGCAATTTCGTTTAATTTGGTATTTGCTTCTTTGACGGCTTCTTCAACCGCGACATATTTGGCAAGGTTCGCCGAACACGAACACCGCTTTTGATTCGCATCAATCACCGCACAGAATTGGTCCATACAATCGTTATATTGGTCTTGGCAAGATTTATTCAACGCCGCCTTTTGTTCCAATTGTTCTTTGGCCTGGGCGATTGATGCGGGGTCCAATTTTTCTTCTTTACGTGTTTGCACCGTCGCGATACGCGGGCCAAGGTTGCCGATTTCCGATGATATATTTGACCCGGTCTGGGCGCCAGATTCCAATATCGCGCGACCACCAACCTCTGCGGTGGACGGACGCAGTGTAAGTCCCATACGCCGCACCGCCGGATTCGCGTTTATACTTGCGGCTTCGGTGCGCTGTGACCGACCAACATTGTGGACCGCGGCATCCAGATTGTTGCGCGCTGAATCTTTATTCGTTTGCGAACGGGTCACGGAAACCGCGCGACCCGCCGAACGCGTCGCCGTTTGGACTTCGCGTGTTGTATCTGTTGGAATTGTGCGAACGATATTGCGTGTGATTGCACCACGGTCGGGACTTTCATTTGTTGTTCGCGTTGCAGAAACCGTGCGAACCGGTGCAACCGACCTTTCTTCGGTCGCGGTCGCATTGTCGCCACCCATTGTTGTATTTGTTCCGGGTATAACACGCGATGGCACCGCCGCCACGCAAACCGCGGCCGGCGCATACAGCGCAATTAAAAATCCAAGTGTAAAAACCCTCATACTTACCCGTAATTATATCATAAAACAAAAGGGGAAAAAAGATAAAAGTGGAAAGTGTTAGTGGTTAGTGTAAGTGGTTAGTAATCTCTGGAAACGGTCGCATAATTACAAATAAATCCCAGAGCACAAAGTTCCCCTCTGGAAACTACCCACAAAAAATGTTGCACATTTTTTGCGGGACCCGCTAGAGGGATGCCGCGGTACCGCTTCGCGGTGACGGCTGGGGTGTGGCGCACTTACACCAACACTAAAAAAACCGCCGAACGGCGGTTTTTTTATTATTTTTCGCTTTCGTCCGGTATAACCGATACGGTCTTGCGGTCACGGAAACCGCGTTTGAACGAAACCTTGCCGGCAACCTTGGCAAATATGGTGTGGTCTTTACCCATACCAACATTTTCACCCGGATGAACGGCGGTTCCGCGTTGGCGAATAATGATATTGCCCGGAATCACGCGTGCGCCACCGGATTTTTTTATCCCCAATCTGCGTCCCGCTGAATCGCGTCCGTTTGCACTGCTGCCGACGCCTTTCTTATGTGCCATAATTAAACTCCTTTAACTTTAGCCCTTGATTTCTTTGATTTTCAACACGGTTATAAATTGGCGATGACCGCGTGTGCGACGATAGTTTTGACGGCGTTTCTTCTTGAACACCAAAACCTTAGGCGCACGTTTTTGTTCGACAACGGTTGCCACGACCCGCGCCCCATCGATTGTTGGCGTCCCAACAGTTTCGCCCAACATCAGAACATGGTCAAATGTGACATCGCCGGTCGCATCCAATTTTTCAACCTTGATAACATCACCGACCTTTACGCGATATTGCTTTCCGCCGGTTTGAAAGATTGCAAAGTCACTCATATTATTTTCCTTTTATTTTAACTTTTGTTCAAAAGTTTATGCAAATGATACAGTTTTAACACCAAAAGTCAAGCATTTTGTCGAAATTTTTAGACAAAACGAATCAAATCGTAAGCACGATATAACACGATTGCAAAAGCGGGTATTTTTTGTTTAATTTGCGACTGGGCCGGGGGTAAAGTCACCTGTGCCTTGGTTCGTGAAGAACTGTCCACTAACCAAATCATACATACCTAATTCGCTATCAGAGTTACGCCTGCAAGGGACAAGATTCAAAACTTTAACACCATCTTGTACTATCTCATAACTGAATATCCTGCAAGACAAAAAGTTACCTGCGGTGTTATTATTATTTCTTGCAAATAAATAAGCAGATAAAGTATTACTTGCGTATAGTGTAATGTTTTGCGCTGTCTGTGCAGAGGTATAAATACTATTGCCGTCCACAAAACTATCATAGTACAGTTTGTTATTTACATAATAACAAGTGTTAACAAACGTATGTTTATTTTTATCGTATGGCGCATTGACGCTCAGTGTCGCATTCAATTCAGCCAACCATCTTCCGGCATAAACAGACCACCCCCAACGAGGAATATTACTAGCTGCACCCATAAATCCCCAAAAAGAATAAGGGCTACCCGACGACATACCAACATCTTGCAAATTTTGACCTACAGTTGTTATTGTTGCTTCTGAATTTAATATAACCCCCGTATCAATATACTGTGTTCCGGTGGATTGTATGTATTCCAACCGTGTATATTCTGCGGGTAATCCACGGGCATACGCCGTTTGATCGACAATGGTCCAAAGGGTGCAACCGTCCGATTGGTTTGCACATTCCAATTTTGTTGTTGGGGTTGTTGGTAAATTCGTAAATGTCGCATTTAACGCTGACGCGGTAATAAGTTTATCACCGTCCGTGGTTGCATCATAACTGCTGATGTCCGAATACAGGCCACGTTCACCAATTTGACCATTTCCGGTCGATGTATAGGTCATTACCGTCTCACCCGCGCCAACGCCGGGGGTATTCGCCGCGGGGATTTTTAACTGTTTCGTTTCTATTTGTGTATCAACATACGCCTTTGATGCAACGGTTTTCATATCATCTTCGGCATGCGCAACATTGGTTATCGCAGTAATCACAAACACCAATGCCAATAATATCTTTTTTAACATTTATTTTCCCCCCGTTCACACGTTATATTTTTTATCCGTTATTATTGCTATTATTACTGCCACTATTGCTGTTATTATTATTCTCATCACCATATACCTGTTGATCTTCGATGGTCCATAAACTGCATATCCCCGGATTCGCACAGGTCAATTTTGATGTTTCCATTGTGGGCAGGCTTGTTACACTGCTTTTCAGTGCCGCCGCCGTCACAAGGTCATTTGCATCGGCGTTTGTATAAGCGCTTGTTCCATCATAGATTTGACGTTCGCCGATTGTGCCGTTCCCGGTTGTTGTATATGTGACAACCGAAACTCCGATATTTGTATTATTCGAATTTGCGGCCGGGATTTTTTCTTGTCGTGTTTCAACCGATGTATCAACATATGCCTTGGACGATACGGTTTTACGGTCGGCCTGTGTTGTTTCCGAATATGCGGTGCCAACCATAAAAACACATAATCCAAATGCACAGAAATTTCCGATTCGCATGATTTACTCTCCTTTTTCCTTTGATTTTCTGCATATAAATTCGCTGATAATAGTGTAACAAAAACCAAGGTTTTTTGACACCTTGTTCGGCCAAAATTCGGAAATTCGTAAGTCATTGATTTTACAGGAAATAAAAATTTTGATTTTTTGAAAAAAAGTGTTGACTAAAAACCTTGGTTTTTTTTATACACTTTTTACCACCCAAAACCCACGAATTCCGCGGGTTTGCGTAAAATTCAAAAGCCCAAAAAACATGGGCAAAAATCGTGCAATTTATGGTGCGAAAATCAGCCAAAAAACTATGTGATTTTTTTATAATTCTTCCCAATAGCATATAACCTGGGCGTTTTCGGGGGTATCGGCCGTTCGAATGCGATGGCGCGTGGTAAGCCCATCGAACGCGACATCAATATAAACCTCCGGGGTTGTGGGACTTATTTCGCGTTTATAGTTTAATTCTATGCCGCGCAGTTTATGTGTGTTGCGGTATTCGTATCCAACACTTTCCGTTGCCCAAACCGCATAGACCGCGTTATTTATATGTTGATTTTCATCAATATCATCAAAACGACATTTTAACACATGTGTCTTGGTCGCTTCAAAATTCGGAAATCGTTCAAATTTTCGGTCATACGCACGAACAACATCGGTCGGCCAAGTATTCTCTTTAATCCAATCGTCTATGCGAACCATACGACGATTTTTTAAATCAAACAAAACCCATTGTGATGTCGCACGGACATACAATTCGCCACTTTCGCCACGAATTTCAAAATCACGAATGGCGCGCAAATTATCATGTTTTGCCGGCCATGTAGCATAGGTTAACATTTCACTGTTTTGTGGCATTTTGATAATATCAACCAAGTAATGCGTGACAACCCATGCGACATTTGTTTCGTGAATAAATGTGTGACCATATCCCATCTTTTCGGCGTTTGAATCACCCATACCCTGTAATTCATTCATCAAAATTCCGGGTCGCATATTGCCATAGCGGTCGCATTGATATGTCTGTAATTCGCGTTTTACAATTAGTTTTGACATTTTACCGTGCCCCCGCATCCGCCACGACAAAGTCAACCGCATCACCCGCAACAATGTTATTTGCACGCGCACCGGATTTTATAAGTCCGTAAAGCGCGGTCGGCACGTTTTGTGGCACGGTCAATGTTTCAAGTTTTGCACCGTTTCCAATCTTGCGTTCCGTGCGCAAACCACGAACGGCCTTTATCGTATCGATTGCATATTGCATATCGGACACATCGGTATCATATTCCGCGTTTACCATTGGATATTCGGTCAAATGGAGTGTTTTGCCACCTTCGTATGGCATGTATATCTTTTGCCATAATTCTTCGGTCAGGAACGGAATAAACGGCGCATACATACCAATTATCGCACGCAATACCGTCCACAATGTCCACCGCGCCGCCGCAACCGATTCCGCACCATATTTTTCCGGCGACCAGAAACGGTCCTTGATAAATTCAACATATTGGTCACAGAATATGTCATAGAAAAATGTATCAATCGCACTGCGTGCATTGAAACTGTCGTATTTATCAAGGTTTTTGCGCACTTCGGCAATCGTTTTATTTAATTCGGACAAAATCCAACGGTCTTCGATTGGACGATTTTCAACCGCCGGCGCGTCACCCGTCGGTTCAAAACTTTCCAAATTCCCCAAAACAAACCGCGCAACATTCCAAAGTTTGGTTAGTAATTTTGAACCACGTTTAACCTCTTCATCACTATACCGAATATCAGTTCCAATTGGTGCGGTTGACACGAAATAGCGCAACGCGTCCGCGCCAAATTTTTCCACCGTGTCCAACGGGTCAACACCATTGCCCTTGGTCTTTGACATCTTTTGCCCCTTGGCATCGCGGACCAGTCCATGGAAATTTAGTGTTTTAATTGGGATATCGCCCATAACATAAATTCCAAACATCATCATACGCGCGACCCAGAAAAATATAATATCCGCCGCGGTATAAAGCAAATCCGTCGGATAATAACGTTTTAATTCCGGCGTATCATCCGGCCACCCAAGTGTCGAAAACGGCCAAAGCCCCGATGAAAACCATGTATCAAGGACATCCGGGTCACGGGTCAGCGCTTTGCCGCCCGATTGTTTAATCGCATCTTCTTCGGTTTCGGCGACATATACTTGACCCTCCGCATCGTACCATGCCGGTATATGATGCCCCCACCAAAGTTGCCGTGAAATTGTCCACGGACGAATATTCTTCATCCACGACATAAACAAGTTATAACGGTGTTCCGGCAAAAATTGCACTTTGCCCGATTCAACCGCCGCGATAACCGGTGCCGCCAATTTTTCGGCATCAACAAACCACTGGGTCGTAAGCATTGGTTCAACCGGAACACCACCACGTTGCGAATACGGTGTTGGAATAATTTTATCTTCGATTTTTGTTATAAGACCGGCGGCCTCTATATCCTCTATTACCGCTTTGCGTGCGACATAACGATCCATTCCGCGATATTTTTCCGGCACGGGCGCGGCATCTATCAATTTTGCATCGGGTGTTAAAATACAAACCGGTGTTAAATTATGACGCACACCAACATCCCAGTCGTCAAAGTCATGGGCCGGTGTAATTTTCACCGCACCTGTCCCCTTTTCCGGGTCCGCGTGTTCGTCGGCGATGACCGGAATTTCAATATCGGTAAGTGGTATTATCGCCCTTTTGCCAATAAGATGTTTTAACTTTTCGTTTTCGGGATGAATTGCAATCGCCGCGTCGCCGAACAGTGTTTCCGGACGCGTTGTTGCGATTTCAACAAAGCCACCATCCGCAAGCGGATAATTAAAATAATAAAACTTACCGTGTTCTTCGCGGGTTTCAACCTCCAGGTCCGATACAGATGTTTGTTGGCGCGGGCACCAGTTGACCAGGCGTTTTTCGCGATATATCAAACCTTCGTTATACATTTTCACAAACAGTTTAGTCACCGCGCGCGACAGACCATCGTCCATTGTAAATCTTTCGCGTTTCCATACCGGTGTCACACCCAAAACATGCAATTGGTTTAATATCTGACCACCCTTTTCATCCTTCCATTTCCATGCATAATTCAATTTTTCTTTCAAAGACAATGCATGCGGGTTTATTCCACGTTTTGACAGGTCGCGTTCCACCAAAAGTTGTGTTGCAATAGACGCATGGTCGGTTCCCGGTTGCCACAAAACATCAAACCCGCACATACGTTTGTACCGGCAAATAATATCCGTCATCACATTATCCAATGCATGCCCCATATGCAAATTTCCGGTGACGTTCGGTGGTGGCATCATAACACAA
Source organism: uncultured Pseudomonadota bacterium (assembly GCA_900313105.1). GTDB lineage: Bacteria > Pseudomonadota > Alphaproteobacteria > Rs-D84 > Rs-D84 > Enterousia. The sequence continues at coordinate 3,243 of OMPY01000009.1, read as the reverse complement.
AAAGGTGTTTGTTTTGAATTTACATCATTTGCCCAAAAATCGTTTTCATCCCAAAACTTTTGAATACGCGTTTCTATATCACGTGGCGCAATATTTTTACCCAAATCTATTTTCATATCTTTACCCTTTGTGGTTAATTTTATCAAATTTTACCAAATCGAAAACGAATTTCAAGTGACATATTGGTGATTATATGGCTACTCGCCCAATTTTTGTAAAAGTGCAGGTTTTCTGGGAACCTGTTAAACAAAAACCGCCACAATCGTGACGGTATTTGTTATAAACCGTGTTGAAATTATTTCTTAGCGTTTCGTTCGCTTAATACACGGTCGCGCATCATTTTTGTTATAATTTTTTTTGCGCGATCCGGTGTAACATCACCTTTGATTTCCCCAGCAAGCTTCATTTTTGCGATTGCATCAGCAAAAACAACACCCGACGGTTTCTTATCACGCGGTTTAGATTTCAAACGCTGTTTGGTTTCTGTATTTGCTTGACGTTGTCTATTTTCCTTCATTACTTTTATTTCCTCTTGGTCTTGAATTAATTTTCTAATCAAATTCATTTGGTTATGAAGCTCTGTCGTGGTCGGAGAACGTCGTTCAAGAAGATCTCTGGCTATTTTGAAATCTCCTGTTTCAACATCTGCACCTGCGTCAATTAACAACTTCGCTTGTTCTACTGTGTGGGCGCATATCAAAGCTGTGTAATGGTAATATTTACTTCTTACATTAATATCTGCGCCGGCGGCAATAAGCAGTTTTGTTTCTTCTGCTGTTCCCGCATGCATCAAGGCCGTTTCGCCCCGAACATCCTTTGCATTTACATCTGCCCCGGCATCGATTAACAATTTTGTCAGTTCTGCTGTTGGGGCACGCATCAAAGCTGTTTCATCATAATCGCCCTTTGCATTTACATCCGCCCCAGCGGCAATCAATAATTTTGTTTTTTCTATTGATAATTTTGTTTGTTCTTTTAATATTTTTGCTTTCTCTATTGGTGAAAACCTTTGACCGGATAATCTTTGACTTATTAGTTTGGCATATATATCTTGGGCATATATCAAAGCTGTGTCACCATCTTTATCACTTGCATTAACATCTGCGCCGGCGGCAATCAATAATTTCATTTGTTCCGCTGTTTCAGCACACATCAAAGGTGTTTTGCCACGTTCATCCCTTGCATTGACATCTGCGCCGGCAGCAATCAATAATTTTGTCTGTTCTGCTGTTTCTGCTTTCATCAAAGCTGTTTGACCATATTTATTCTTTGCATTAACACTTGCGCCAGCAGCAATCAATAATTTCGTTTGTTCCGCGGTTTTAGCGCGCATTAAGGGTGTTTCATCCGGCCATATGGTACAATTAACATCTGCACCTGCGTCCAGTGCTTCTTTTGTTTCTTCTGCTGTTTTTGCACGCAATAACATTGTATCTGCATCGATCATAATTAATTCCTTTTGGTTCACCAATTCTTGGACACAGGAATTGTAATAAAAACAACCCCAAAAATCAATTGGTTTATTCCGCGCGGACAACACGGCAAAAGACGACGCCGTATACCTCCGCCGCACCCGCACGCCGCAACACACGCGAAAGTTCGTTAAATGTTGCACCCGATGTCATAACATCATCGACCAATAAAATCTTTTTCCCGCGCAACGCATCGCGGTTTTTAACATTGAATACGCCGCGAATATGTTGTGCGCGCTGTGCGTGCGTTTTGTGTCCCATATTCGGACGATATTTACGGTGCACACTGTTAAAGTCAATCGGTGCACCATACGCACGCGCGATTTCCCGCGAAAGTAGAGTTGCCTGGTTATATCCGCGTTGAAACAGGCGCCGATTCGCAAGTGGCACCGGCATAATCAAATCTGGTTTAATATCGACATCGCGCAACGCCCATATCATCGCATGCGACATAAATCGTGCGAACTTTATACGACCACCATGTTTGAACGGCAACATAACAGACCGCGACATATCATCATACACACACGCGGCACGAACATATTCCAATTCATTCTTGCCCGCGGCGCACACCGGACACAAAGATTTCTTGTTCGATTCGTATTCGTCCGGAAATGGATAACCACAGCATGCACAATGCGCCCCATCAATCCAATCAAAATACCCAAAACAATCATCGCACAATTCACCGTGCTTTTTCACCCGCGCCGAACATATCGGACACGCGGGCGGAAACAAAAAATCAATGATTGAATTAAAACATTTGCGACAAAAAGACCCGAACACAGACACGGTGCATTACCAACTTAGACTTTTATATTTTTTCGAACTGGTCCCGTATTTGTTGCGCGTTTGTTTAGTAAGCGTTTCATATTGTTCGTTTGAAATCACACGCAGGACAAAACCTTCTTCGTCACGACCTGATAAAATCGGAACAATGCGATTTTCCGAAACGCCCGTATCGCGCAAGACCTGTTCCACAATCGCCAAACGTCGCGCTGCAAGTTTCCGCGCATCGGTTGTTTCGGTTGCGCCCTCTGGGATGGCAATCTGAATCGCACGCTTTGGATTGCTGACCACTATGCCGGCGTATTCCGAAAGTAAATTGTAATTTTCACGCGACAATGCCGAATCGGTATTTTTGAATTTTATTTTTATTTCCAACGGACGAATTCTATCGGATTCTTCGGACAAATCGCGCGTGGATGTAAAACCTTCGATGGATGTGTCAATATCACTTGCCGCATCAAAACGGTCGTCAATCGGGTATGTAGAAAGGTGTTTGTTTTCCGACAAAAATGTTTTCCTGAACGCGCGACGCAATTCAGACGGCGTCATATTCTTCATATCGTTTCGAACTTCTTCGATTTTAGGCGACGCGTTTTTGCGTGCGACACGGGTGATTACATCGTCACCATCTTCGTCACGTGGCACCACAAGACGCGAAAGTTTTACACCATCGCCCACAGGTTCCGCAACACTGGCCAGTGTTCGTGTTGGCACCCGTTCCGGCGTTGTCGCAATTTCACGCGTTGGATTTATTGCGACCGGCCCGGAAGAATAAATGTTTGTTTCAACCGATGGTAAATCCGCAACCGGACGCACCGCGACCGATTCTTCGGCGCGACGTTGCATATCCATTAAACGCGTAATCTGTGCATCCAGCGCACTGGTCCGGACGGCCAATTCAGAAATTTCGTCATCGCGGTCATTGTTGCGCGCAACCACGGGAACCGGCGCCGGCGCAATTTCTTCTTCGGGTAAAATTTCA
>OMPY01000013.1 GCA_900313105.1 uncultured Pseudomonadota bacterium | reverse complement strand
CCTTATTTTAATGTTTCCGCATCCGCGCGAATAACCGCCGGCGCATCCGGGTCGCCCGTTATTTTATCAATCCATTTGTTCGCATTTGCATGGTCGCCCGCCGCGACATATTTTTGCGCGATTGTCAGCATCGCGGTGTAATAGAACGGCGAATCTTTGGTGTCCAGTGGGCGAAGGTATTCCGCAACGGCCGCGCCGTCCATTTCATCGCCACGCAGTGCGATTATATGCAAACGCGCCAAATCACGGAATTCGCGCGACTTTCCATTTGCCGCCAAATCTTCCAATTTTTTAATATCTTTGTCCAAAATATACGCCTGAAATAACGCAAGGTCCGCCGTCGCGCCGTCCGTGTTTTGTGATATTCCAACCAGTGCGTTCACATCCGAATTTTCAAGCGCGGTTTCATAATTTTCCGCCGTTGCCATACGTGCCGCGTGATGTGCACGAATACCAATTTGAATACCGGTCACGATAATCATAATCCCAAGTGCCGCCGCAATTAAATACCGGCCGTATTTTTTAAGGAACTGTTGCGTTTTTTCATTATTTACATCTTCCCATACTTCGCGATACAACGCGTCTTCGGCGTGGTCTTGCATAGTTTTTTGTGGGGCTTTGACTTTTTTACTTCTTTCCAACATATTTGCCATTTGAAAACTCCTGTGGTTTGGCATCTTGATAATTTCTATTTTCTTGCTATACTATAAACATAATGAAAAAACAAATCAAGAGTGCTTTGCCAACAAAAACCGGAACCAATTTGGTCGCCCCATCGGTCACAGATGACGCGGGATTTGCAAACTATATTCGTACAATTGCGCAATTTCCGATACTTTCCGCCGACGAAGAATATGAATATGCGTCCAAATGGGCGAAATCACAGGATAACGATGCGGCGGAAAAATTGTTGGTAAGTCATTTGCGCCTTGTCGTATCGGTGGCGTATGATTTTCGGAACTATGGTATTCCGGTCCAAGAATTGGTGGCAAGTGGCAATATGGGATTGATGCAGGCGTTACAGAAATTCGACCCGGAAAAGGGTTTTCGGTTTTCCACATATGCGATGTTTTGGATTCGCGCGGAAATTTATGAAACGATTCTAAATAACTGGTCCATTGTTAAAATCGGAACTTCGGCAAATCAGAAACGCGTGTTCTTTAACCTGGCGCGGGCAAAGCGTGCACTGGGGATTATGGATGGGAACCTGTCCGAAACGCAGGCCGAACAAATCGCAAATTACCTAAGTGTGCCGGCCGAAGATGTTAAACGCATGTCAACGCGAATCGTTGCGCGCGATTTATCGCTAAATGCGCCGGCGCGCAGCACCGAACAAGATGGGGCGGATATGCTGTCGAACCTGTCTGATTCAAAGACCGATATTGTTGAAAATGTTGAAAGGTCTGAATTTATGCGGCGCGGGTCGGCGTTGCTTAAAAAACATCTTGCGGATTTGCCGGAACGCGACCGCGAGATATTACGCGCGCGGCGTTTAACTGAACCGGCGTTGACATTGGACGCATTGGCAAAGAAATATAAAATTTCGCGCGAACGCGTGCGACAAATCGAAGAACGCGCATATAATAAACTGCGCGATGCAATCATAAACGATACGGAAAATACAGATGATAAATAAAATTAAAACCATTTCAATCTTTGCAATTGTTGCGGTGGCCGCGCCAACATGCGGACATGCATTGCATTATCGCGCGGGCGATTTTAATTTCGCGCTTACCGGATACGGCACCGCCGGAATTATCGAACCGGATTTTAACAAGCCGGACTTCCTTGGCGATTTTGACGTGCGGGCCCAGGCAACGTATGACGCGTCACAATCACATACGTTTGGTGCGGTATACAGTATTGACGAAATCGCAATCAACGAAGATGAATATTTTGACGAAGCGTTCGCATTTTGGCAATGGCGCGGTGTCGGGCGCATGGAAATCGGTCTTACGGATTCGGTTGCGCATAAATTGGGATTGGGACTGCCGGATGTTGGTGGATTGCGGTTGAATGATGATTCTTTGGTTTATCGCAAGATGGGAACGGATGGACCGGTCATTGCAAACCCGGAAATAACATCGGGTTCGGGGTCGCTGCGTTTGAACCTTGTTGCGGCACACGACTCGAATTTGCAATACGGTGTTTCGGTGGCGGGCATAACCGGCGACTATAAAATGAATTTGGATGCGGGGATAAAGATAAAAAATTCGTCGTCAAAAACAAAATATGCTTTGTCATTGGGCGCGTCATTTATCGATTCGCCCGACGGGTATGAAACCGATAGTTTCAGTCCACTTGTCACCGCCGATTGGCGTGGGCAAATCGGAATCGGTGCAAATGTTCAATACAACAGTTGGGTTTTTGCACTGACCGGGCGGGTGGTGTATGACGAAAAACCGATTGGCGTGGTATCGGACGGAATCGTCATTGGCGGGGGACTTAGTTATGATGTATTGAATTATACACTGTCGCTGTCGTATTTATTTTCGGAAACGGGAATATGGCACAAATGGGCGCCGGATTATGCCGACCATACGGTTGTTGGGTCGTTTCGGTATAAATACAATCGGTATGTTGATGTGTGGTCGTCCGTTGGTATGTCGCGCGAAAACCCGTTCTTGGCCGCCGGATTGCGCGCAACGTTTTAGCAAGGATTTTATATGAATATCGGGAAAAAAATCATAATTATGGGCGGGTCTTGTTCTGGCAAATCAACAATGGCACAGAATTTAAGTAAAAAATTTAATTTGCCTGTTGTTTATTTGGATTTGTATGACCCGTATGCTGTCCCAAAAGGTATGGCACGTGATAAAAGAAAACAAGAAATAAATCAGGTTATCAAAGATACTGTAGAAAAAGACAGTTGGATAATCGAGGGCATATATGAATGGTATGCCTTTGAAGAACGATTAAATCATGCAGACACCATGATTTTATTGTTATCGCCGGCACATAAAAGAATTTGGTGCTATATAAAAACTTGTATAACTAAAACTAAAAGACATGGTCGTGCTGGTTTTTCTGCAAAAAATTTTCGGTGGGACCATGTTTGGTACATGTTGCGAAAAAAAGATGCACCATATGATTTAATCAACCAAGCAATCAAAGAGCACCCAAAATTACAGGTTGTGAAATTAAAATCGCATCAGGAAGCAAATGAATTTTTGAAATCAGCGCAAATAAAGGGGAGATAAACCAACACCGAAAAAATTTTATGACAGAATGATGATATTTTTGTAATCAAACGGCCACCGATTTCGGTGGCCTTTTTGTTTTGGACGAAAACTATTTTGATTACTGCAATTCTTCCAACAGTCCTTGGAATCTTTCAACTGTTTCTGGGTCATTCAACGAAGTTGCAATTTGATATGCAGATTCCAAATCGGACTTTGCCGCCGCCGCATTACCCATACTTAAATTCAACGCCGCGGATTTTTCAAAATAATTCATCGCGTGCATCGACAGGTCTTCTTTCTGTTCAATTGTTGTTGCGCCTTGGATTTGTTCAGAAATCACACGTATCGCCGATGTGTAATCGTTTACCGCATCCGCATAATTTCCCATCGCGGTGTATGCTTCGGCGCGTTCCGCATACACAGACGGACTAACGATTCCTTCGGGTCGCGCAAGTGAGTTTGTGTAATCCGCAATCGCACCTTCCCAATTTTTCTGCCAAAGGTTTAATTGTCCGCGTTTTGCATACAAATCACGCAATTGCAAAAATTCGTTCGGATTTGCAACATATGTTGCAAGTGCGTTGTTTATATCCGTCATCGCCGATTCAAAATCTTCCAACCGCGTATTCAACAAAGAACGGTCATAATACGCAACCGAATTTTGCGGGTCCATTTCAATCGCCGCGTTAAAATCATTTAATGCCGCACTGTAATTTCCCGATTGCATATATGCCTCGCCCCGCAAGATGTATGCCGAAACCATATTGCCGTCGGTTGTTATCGCCGACGTTAAATCCGCAATCGCACCGTCCAAGTTGCCCGCCAAGATTTCGTTCTTGCCGTTGTTATAGTAATCGTTCGCGCGCATTAAAACCTCTTCGGCGATACCGTTTTTCAATCCGCCACGCGGTTCAGATGTAAACTGGCTGCGTCCAAGGATAAAGAAAGTTGCCGCGATAAAAAACAAAATTATAAACCAATAAACGTAAATCGACATTGACCAAGACGACGCGCCATTCGTGCGATGTGGTGTTTTCACATTCACGCCGCGTGTTGCGGCTGATTTGGCTTTCGTGGGTTTTGTGGTTTTCTTTTTCATGTGAATTCTCCCTTCCTTATGTTGTGATTATAGATAAGTTTTAATAAAGTCGTCAACGGTTTTTTTATCCAATTTAACAATTTTTCCGGTCGGAATATTTTTCAAACTTATCGGGCCGTATTCAACACGGTGCAAAGTCCGCACCGGCAGGCCACAATACTTTAACACTATGCGGATTTCATTCTTTTTACCTTCGGTCACGGTCACACGCAATTTTTTGTCGCGCGTAATTTCAATTTTCATCGGGCGATAGTGAATACCATCAATCGTGACACCTTGGCGCGCCTTGTCCAACCGCGACATATTGTTGCCCGCAACATCGGCGATATAGACACGCGGAATGTTTGCACTTGGCGCAGTCAATTTCCGCGCAAGCAAACCATCATTCGTCATAAGCAACAAACCCGTCGTTTTGAAATCAAGTCGCCCAACATAACGCAAATTGCGGTATTCGCGTGGCAATATATCGTAAATAGTATTGCGCCCGCGCGGGTCATGCGTTGTTGTCATTGTGCCAATTGGTTTATGAAATGCGTAAAGTTCGGTGTCTGTGCGTGGTTCAATTTTTTTACCGTTCACAATAATTTCGTCCGTGTCATCAACAAACATAACCGGCGTTGTTGCCGCCGTGCCGTTCACGGTGACGCGCCCATCCGCAATCATTTGTTCCGCACCGCGGCGCGATGTTATGCCGGTGTCGGCAATAAATTTTGCAATTCGTATTTTCATTTTCTTATTTTCTCTATGGCTATGACCGCGGCGACTTCGGCGCGTAAAATTGTTTTCCCAAGTGACACCGGTACCGCGCCTGCACTGTCCAGTGCCGCAAATTCCGCATCGGAAAAACCACCTTCGGGCCCGACAAGAATCGCGTTTGCGGTTGCCGGAATTTTTTGTGCGGTTTTATCGTCGTATGCAAACCTTTCGTCCGCAAAACAAAGCGATGATAAATCAAGTTCGGCGAACTTTATCGGCATGGCGATTTCGGGGACACTGTTGCAATTTGATTGTTCGGCGGATTCAATTGCGATTTTTTGCATACGCGCCCAATTCACATGATGATTCACCGTGCGTTCGGTTATAACCGGCACAAAGCGTTTTATTCCCATTTGCGTTGCCATTGCAATCAAATCATCGGTGCGCTTTATCGGTGCAAAATAAAGCGTAATTTCTGACACGACATCCCCGCGTCCCGTATCCGCACCAACGGTAATACCGGTCCCGTCCGCGTTCAGTTCCGCATTAAATTCATGACCAAATCCAAAAACAATACATTTGCTTGTGCGCATAACATGCGACAAATAGTGCGCCACCGATTTATCCGCCGGAAATGTGTCGCCGGTTTTGATTTTATGGTCGATAAAAATGCGCGGAATGTTTTTCATATAATTTTTGTTTCCATGCTTTATTGTTTTGGTTTTTTCTGATATAATCATAGCACGATGGTTCAAAAGTTCAAGATTTTATCTGCGGGTAAAGACAGCAAGGGTTTGAATATATTCAAATCATCTGCGTATAAAGAACACGAACAAACCCCCATGGCCCAGGTTTTTTGGGCGCTGCGTTGGTCGGTTGGTGTGTGGTTGATATGCGCGTTGGTGTTTTGCTTTTCGTTTTTGTTCGAACATTTGTGGCGATACGGGTGGTCGCCGGCAACCGCAAATTGGATGAAAATCTATTTAATCAATATGGTTCAAAGCGCGGGCCTGTCGGTCATCGCGGAAATTCCGTATTGGGTTTTGCGCTGTTTGATGCACCCGGATTTTATGTGTGTTGTGCCACTAATTCCGGTGTTGGCGTATTACCTGTTGGTGGATGACACATTAAAGGGCGAATTTAACCCGCACGGCAAGGATAAGTTTGATAAAAAATCTTCACGCGAAGCGAACGAGGCGGACGTAAAGGCAATGGGGCTGTTCGATGGGTTTATGATGGTACTTGGGTATTTCAAAAAGAAACCGTTAAAATTACCAAAAACATTGTCAGTTTTGTGTCTTGCACCCCCGGGAATTGGTAAAACCGAAGGTATCGTATTACCAACCATTTTCGATTGTCCAAATGTTTCAATGATTATAAACGACCCAAAACCAGAATTGGATTTAAAGTCCAGTGGTTATCGTTCAACAATTGGACCGGTGTTCATTATGGATTGGGGCGGCCAAGATGAACCGGAAAAGGGTATTTATTATCCGTCATGGAACCCGCTTTCACCGGGGCATATACCGTTTAGCATTGAACAGCGCGAATTGTATGTTGATTATATTTGCGATGTCCTGGTTCCCGATGCCACGGGCAGCAGCGCCGACCCACACTGGACACAATCCGGGCGTGCTGGGCTTGCCGGGTTTATTCAATTTATAGTTTCAAAAATTGAACGTGCCAAGGCGGACGATTATTTCTATGGCCGGTTGCAGGCCGGAACATTCGATGCCGAAGATGCCGCCGTTTTGTCCGATTATTACTTTTCAATGGTAAATGACCCAAATGCATTTGCGGCGATGGGACTTATTAAAAACGGCGAATTAAACGCGATGAATTATGTTCATATTGGTTCGTGGGCAAACATACCGCAAATGTGGCTTGGCAAAGAGGCATCATTTTCCATGATGCTGGATTGGATTACGGAGGCACAAATTGCCGTCGCCGCGAATTTGGCGGAACGCCAAAAGCAAGGCGACCAAACCGTTATGATGGCGGACCCGATGAAAGATTGGTTGGAATCCGCGGTTGCCGAATGTCGCGCGTTTGCATATTCAAATCGTGCGGTTGCGGAACTTACAAAATTGGCCAACACACCGGCAACCGAACGCGGGTCAATTCTTTCAACAATTCTGACGGGACTTGCGATTTTCCGTAATGCCGCCGTGCGTAATCGGACATCGCATTCCGACTTTCATTTTGCCGATATGCGCGGAATGATTGACCCACGCGATGGCAAGATGAAACCGGTGACGGTTTACCTGTCCATCAATATGGTTGATGCCAAGGCGTTAAATCCGATTACCGCGATGTTTATTGAAACGATGTCGAATTTCTTGCTTGCCAATCCGCCGGAACATGTGGGGCGCAGTGGCGAAAAGATGGGGCCGTATCCGGTGTTATTCTTGCTTGATGAAATGCCGAAAATGCAAAAGATGCAGGCGGTTATCCAAGGGCCCGATGTCGGTCGTGGTCAACAAATATCGTATCTGTTTATTGGCCAAGATTTACACCAGATTCAGGAAAAATACGGTGCGGATGCCGCCGCAACAGTTTTATCAACAACCGCGGCCAAGGTTGTGTTGCGCCAAAACGATCTTGAAACCGCAGAACGTTTTTCAAAAATGATGGGAACAAAAATAACAATGAAAAAAGAAAAAGGGCCCGACGGCAAAGAGGTGGAAGTCCCAAAAACCGAACCATTGTTTAGTGAATATGATATTATGAAATTAAAATTTGGTGAGGCACTTGTTTTGTATGAAGGATGGTATCATCGCCCAATCAAAGCAGAAATCAGAATGTCTTTCAAAGACCCGCGTCTTGTATCATATGTAAAAATGGGACGGTCGTCGCCGTTGCCAGAATTTTTGATTCCTATGCATCATGCGATTTTGGAATATAATGGAAATCCGCGCTATTACAATCCGCAAACAAATGAATTGAAAGAATTGTCACCTGTGGTAAAATAAAGTGACATGTTGAAAATTTTACGCTTTTTATTTGTTGGTGTTTTGCTTGCCGCGTGCAGTATGGCGGTGGAATCGCGGCTTGATTTGGTGCGTGGGAATTATATGACGACCGCCGCCGCGCACACCGACGGCGACGGGAATCTTGATTTACTGATTGGTGCCGATAAAAAGTTTCACGATGGCGATATTGCCGGCGCGGATGCGATGTATGAAAAATTTAACCAGAAAAACAAAGATGTCACATCGGGCGATTTTTGGCGCGAAGCGGCGAACTTTGCATTCGGCGCAAACGCAAATGATTATCGGCCGTTTATGATGGATACGTTGTTCGTGTCGTACTATCAATTGTGGGCGGCGATTGCTGACGGTCGATGGAACGATGCGCGCGTGATTATCAACCAATCGTATGCACGACAACAAGATATGTCGGTCGCGTATAAAAAACTTATCGAATCAACGCGGGACGAAATTGCAAAGCACACGGAAATCGCCGATAAAATCGAACAGTGGGCGGCATATCGCGATATTATGAATCCGGCGCTGATGTATTTGTCGGGCATTTATTTCCTTACCACTGGCGATTTTAATGATGCAACAACATATTTGGAACGCGCGCATGGCATGGCGGCGGAAAATGATTTTGTCGTTGATGATTTGAACCTTGCACGCGCAAAGCAAAAACCAAAAAACACGGTTTGGGTTTTTATCGAAGATGGGTTTGCGCCGAAACTAACCGAACACCGCCTTAGTTTGCCACTGTTGATGCCAAACGGGCTGTCGTGGGTAACGATTGCAACATCGCAACCGATTTTGTTGAATGGTGCAACAACGATTGATGGCGCGAAACAAATTGCAAATGTTGATGCGATGTTCATGACGGAATACAACGAATATCACACGAACGAAGTTTTGCGTGCGTTCACATCTGCGGCGGGGCGAACGGCGTTGCAAACAACGATGTATAATTCAAATTCGGATGCGGCACCGTTGCTTGGGCTGTTATCCTTGATTTATTCCGAAGCAACCACCAATGCCGAAGTGCGAACATGGGCGACACTGCCGAAAACCATATCGGTGTTGCGTGCGACGAATAATGGCTTGATTGAATTGCGTTCGCATGGTAATGTTGTGGCAAGGGTTGATTTGCCGCGCGATGGAAATTATTTGGTCTATGTCCGTTTGGCGGACGGTCGGCAAGATATAAAACCAATGAAAACAAAATAAAAACCAAAGGGGGAAAATATGAAAAAACTTTTACCGATTGCGGTATGTGCCGCGCTGGTTGGGTGTGGCGAAGTGCGCGTTGTTGATTTGAACGATGCAACAGAGGTTGCCGATATGCAACATGTGATGGAATTGGAATATCGCGATTGGACCGAAACCGCCGAAGCGATGACTAAATCTATGTTGGCAAGTAATGTGTTCGCGCGCGTGAAAAATCCGGTGATTGGAATCGGCGAAATCAAGAACGACACCATGCAACGGTTCGACACGGATATTTTGGTTAAAAAAATTCGTATGACACTTATCAATTCCGGCCGGGCGGCGGTTTCAACCGCATTTGAAAATAACGCCCCGTCCGAAGATACATCGACCTATGCGGTGCGTGCGGCGCGTGGCGATGATGAATATGATGGGTCAACAATTGTAAGCAAGGGAACATTGGTTGCGCCGAATATGTCACTTTCGGGGAAAATGATTCAACGCAATATGAAATTGCAATCGGGGTGGTTTTCGTCGGTTGATTCACGTGTAGAATACTATTTGCAGATGACACTTACCGATATCAAAACCGGACTTTCCGTGTGGGAAGACGAACGCCCAATTGTCAAAGAAGGCGACCATGCGCCAACATGGTAAATTCGGAATTTGTTCTTGTGTATTTACCCCGGTTGGCCGGGGTATTATTTTTATATGAAAAACTATTTTTGGCGTTCAATTATTTTGGGTATGCATGATGCGTTGGTTTCGACGCTGGGGCTGATTACGGGATTGGTGTTCGCATCCGCCGAACATTCAGTGGTTGTTTTGACGGGCGTTATCGCATCGGTTGCGGCGGGACTTTCCATGGCGGCATCAGAATATTTGGCGGCGCGCACAAATGGCGACACGGACTTTGCAATATGGCAAGGTTTGGCAACCGGCGCGGCGTATGTGTTCACCGCCGGAATGTTGCTGGTGCCGTTTATATTTATTGTGAATCCTTTTTTGGCATTGGGCATGACATATGTTGTCGCGATATCGGTTATATTTTTCTTTAACTATGTAAAATCGCGCCTGTGCCACGAAGATTTTTGGCCACGATTTTTTGAAATGCTAACCATCTGTGGGGTTGTGACCGTCAGTGCATTCCTTATTGGCGAAGCCGCAAAATTTTTCTTTGGCGTGGAGATTTGATAACAAAATCGCCTTGATAACGCAACAATTTCCAGAACAATGTCATCCCGCGGGAGCGCGGGATCCAGGCCGAGCGCAGCGAGGACTTGCGTCGCAGACACAAAGTTTTTCATTGCTTTGCAATGAAAAATCCCCTGCGGGGCAAGTTTTTGCATTCGCAAAAACTGGGCACCGCTCTTCAGCGGTGTGACGATTCTCTAGAATAACCAAAATATATATTTTTAATTTTCCAATTTTTATGATATAATGGCGTTGAACCTAAAGAGATTGGGTTCGGGGCTGTGCTATGCCCAGTTTACCCGGTGCGAAGATAAGGAAAGAAAATGAAATCCAAAACCCTTTTAGTTACAACCGCAATCATCACTGCAACGACCGCGACATTCGGTGCGGCATCACTGCGTGCACCAACGAAAAAAATTAGCAGCGATGCAATTACCACACCAACAACCGCACGCGCGGGAACAATGCGCGCGCAAACGATGAAAACATCGTCCGTTTCCACACCAACATCGGTCACAACAACACAATCAATTGCGACACCGGTTTCAACCGAAACAACGGATGCACGTATTGCACTGTTAAAAGGTATCAAAGGTTTTAATCCCGGTAAAATAAAAGATACCACCGCCGCAACCAATGAATTAAATGCGATTGATTCGCGTATAGAAGAATTACAATCAAAACTTGATCAGGCAGAGGCTGCGGCCGATCAAACAGCAAAATTGACAGATGTTTATACTAAAGAACAAGTTGAAGCCAAAATCGATGAAAAAATTTCCGCCATTGGCACATCAATAAGTGCGAAGGAAACCTATAGTAAAGAAGAAGTAGATGCATTACTAAATGATATCAAAAAGAAACTACCAACATTTAATGATAAGGGTAATATGACCTGGACCGAGCCAAATGGAAATTTGGTTGCTGTACCGTATCATTGGATTAATCTTGTGAACCAACAAGAACATCTGCTCCTTAACTTTGTTCAGGGTCAAGGGTGGAACTCTACACCCATAGCAGACATATTTACATATCAAACAAATAAAACAAATGATGAAATCGCAACATTTTTATCAACACATACCTGCAAGGGTGAAACATCAACCTGGTGCATTATAACCAACACAACCACGCTTGATAACGGCATTAAAGAAATTAATGTATTACGCCTGCGCCATGGCAGTTGGAAAATTTCCGAATTCCCAGAATATCTGGGGTATGCATACGAGGATTATTATACGTTTGAAGATTCACCCATAGAATATATCAAAAATATGGTTTGTGGCAATCGTCCAGAAAATGAATGCAATGTTAATCACCACTATACAGAATCAGGCAATGATGGCACGGGGGAGTTTTTCAACGTTCCAGGGCAGATTCAAGAGTCAGCCACTGTACGTATCCAAAAATTGACCAGATATTATATGGACCTTATAGAAAAAAATGATATGAGAGATAACTCTCTTGACCCTGGTACAGATATTGGAACCGAGTCACGGTATAACACTAATATGTCGGATGAAGAAATCGACGACTATATATCATCCACAATTTGTAGTGGTGAAACATCCGGGTCTGGCTGGTGCGAACGTAGCACGATCCAACAATCTGATTCTTCTGGAGTACCATTTAAATGGTTTATGGTCTATCGTTTATATCACGGATACCGATACGGAAGTTACAGATATATAACACCTGATAACACAGAAATACGAAATTTTCTAACCGCAGAAAATAATGCAGAAGAATATATATTAAGCGAAGTTTGTGGCACCAGACCATCATCAGAATGTCACCTGGCCGCAGGTTATCAGACAACTTGTCGCGCCCAAGATACAAACTTAAATAAGAACGTTTGTTCTGTATATATAGAACGGTTACCGGCTCCTGGAACGGGTGGCACCTTCCTGTAACACAGACCGATGACTAAATTATAAATCAACAAAACACGGGCGCAGATGCGCCCGTTTCACTAAACACTTACACTAACACCCGTCACCGCATCCGTCACCGTAAAACGGTGCCGCGATTTTAGGCGGTGCCGCGGCGGGCTTAAAACTTCGGATCATTGTCCAACATGGCGGAAAAGGTTGCTGTTGCCACACGTTTGCCGTTCACGAACGCATTTCCAACGAATTTATGCAGTTTCATTTTCGCGCCGACTTCTTCTATCTTTAATTCCAATGTATCGCCCGGCACAACCATATGTGTGAACTTTGCGTTTTCAATTGTGACAAAATAGCCGAGTGCCCGCCCGCCGTTATTGCCGATTGCGTTCAAAATTGTAAAGCATGCGGTTTGCGCCAATGCCTCTACTATCAAAACGCCGGGCATGATTGATTTCGCCGGAAAATGACCCGCGCACCAAAATTCATCGTCACGGACATACTTTATACCCGTCGCAGTTTTATCCGTGAATTCGCGAATTTCATCGACCAGGCGCATATGTCCGCGGTGCGGAATTACGCGTTCTATACCCGTTGCATCAACCATTTTGTTTCCTTTTGATTTTAATCGTTCAAATGTTTTTTTACCCACGCATAGTGGCGCAAAAATTCCGTTCCCGGCATCGCCGGATAACCCATATGACGCCCGCCGTCGGGAATATCGCGGAAAACGCCACTGTTCGCGCCAACTTCGGCATCATTGCCAATCTTGACCCCGTTCGCGATACCGACATGCCCCGCAAGCAACACACGGTCGCCAACTTTCACACCGCCGGCAATTCCGACACCGCCCGCCAAAAAGCATTCACGCCCAATAACCACGCCATGCGCAATTTGGCAAAGGTTATCGATTTTTGTTCCGTCGCCAATCATTGTATCAGTAAGCGCGCCGCGGTCGACACAGGAATTTGCACCGATTGACACGCGGTCACCGATAACCACGCGGCCAACATGCGGGATAAAGACATTATGGCCGTCTTGGCGGGTATAGCCGAACCCGTCCTTGCCAATTGATGCGCCGTTGTGGATTACGCAATCCGCGCCGATTGTCGCGTTTTCAATATGCGCGCCCGAATGGATAACCGTGCCGCGCCCGATTGTCACATTGCGCCCGATATAAACATTTGGATAAATTTTCACATCCGGTTCAATCACCGTGCCGCGTTCAATGGTTGCAAACTGTCCGACATAAACACTGCGCCGGTTGCGGAAAAATACGCCGCGTTCAATAACCGCATCAGACGACACACCGCGTCGTGGCGGTTCGCGATACACCACCCCAAGAATCTTTACGATTTCGCCGCGCGGATGAGCGCATACCAAAAGTGTCGCGCCATGTGGCGCATGCGATGCCATTTCCGGTTGTAATAAAATCACACTTGCGCGCGTATTTTCCAACACGGATATGGGTAAAATTTTGAAAGCGTTGCTGTTTTGTTCGGTCGAATAAAACGCAATCTGACCCGCGCGCGCATCCGCAATTGGTGCAACACCAGATATAACCGTGTCAGGATTCCCGCGCAGTTCCAAATCAAACATTTTCGCCAATTCGCCGGCCGTTATCTTGGTCGCACGTGGCCCAATCAAAGATTTAATTTTTTTCAACATGCCCCAATTATAATTCAAAAAATATAAAAGGAAAGGGGAAATTAGATATTAGTGGTTAGTGTAAGTGTTAGTGGTTAGTGAACAATATGAAAAAACCGGCGATATTATCGCCGGTTCAATTACAGTAATTACTTACACCCGTCGCGGCATGACCGCACCGCGGTCGTGACGGACTAACCATTAAAACCCTTTCGGTGTGTCCATTTTAACGGTCGAAACCTTTTTATCCAACGCGTTGATAACATCCGCCGTGATATCAAGGTTTTCAACATTTGCACCCGTCCGCGCAAAACGACCATCAATCACCAAAGACAAATTCTTTTTCGCAATTATCGCTTCGATAATCGGGTCAAGGTGTTTTTCTTGGATTTCAACCAACGCCTTTTGGAACGCGGCATCAACCGATTGTGCGCGTTCGGTCAAATCACGTTGCAATTTTGTGACCTTGCCCTGGTATTCAACAACGCGACGTTGTAATGCTTCCTGGGAAAGGACGTCTTGGGATTTTTCAATTTCTTCTTTTTCTTTTTCTAATTCTTTTTGTTCTTTTTCAAGTTCACTACGCAATTTTTCTTCATACGATTCGCGCTGTTTACGCAGGTCTTGCAACGCCTTGGCATCCGATTGAATTGCATCCATACGAATCACCGCCATACGCAGGTCGCCACCGGATACGGCCTCACTCGATATACCATCAATCGCAGATTCCGCACTAACCGTTTTACCTGAAAAAGATTTTACCGCGAACAATCCAATAACCGCAACCGCGATTACAATGACCGCCACGATACCAAATTTAACATACTTTTTTGTTGCCGATGCCCCGGCCTGGGTATTTGTTTTTACCATTTTTCCTTCCTTTTTGTTTTGTTGACGATGTGACTATAACAACAAAAAATAAAAAATAAAAGACAAATTTTTTTGTTTTTTATCGAACGGGAGATATTCTTAATTCCACACGACGATTGGTAAGCCGACCCCATTCATCTTGGGCCGCGATTGGGCGCGCCGCGCCGCGTCCGACAATAAACATACGCGATGTTTTTATTCCGTGTTGACCTAAGAAAACACCGACGCGTTCCGCCATATCCAATGAAAACGCACGCGCCGCATTTGTGTCGCGCATCGAATCGGTATAGCCCGCAATTTCAATAAATGTTGCATCGTATTTTTTTAGTATTCGCGCAATTGTTGATAAATTATCATCACCGTCCGCCGATATTTCCGGCGCATTTAATTCCATAATTGCGTCACGAACCAAGATAACAAGGACATCCGTACCGGCGCGTTGAACCGATAACCCCGGGCGGCGCAACGCGTCATAAAGCGCGGTTTCCAATTCCGACATATACCCAATACACATCGCCGATTCGTTTTGTGTTTTATCGCCATATTCCATTTCCGCCGATTGCGCGACAACTTCCGCCACCGTTTTTCCGCCCGCGCCTTGGTAAATAGGTTTCTTGGCGGTGCGCGCACTTTCGGTCATATCGGTAAAACTTGCCCCGCGCAAATAATTGCCCCACGACGCGCGGTCAGGGCTTTTATACGCGGCGCATCCCGCAATCAAAACGAACGATAAAATTGCGGTGCAAAACTTTTGCATATTACATTCCTGTGAACGATAAATTATTTTCATTTCCCGAAAAACAATTTACAATTTCTTCGGCACGATACCCGTTTATGTAAAATTCCGTTGCCCATGTCGGTATCGCCGCGCCAAAGAATTCACATTCCGCGCGCGAAAGGCCATAAAGGTTTATTACAAATGTTGTTCGGTCGATTCCAACACCAATATCCCACGATTTGCCAATCGGTGCATCCGGTTTTTGTAGCGCACCGGCCTTTACCAAATAATCAACCGATATTCCGGTATAATCACTGCGCATACCCATAAGCATATTTATGTCTTTGGCCACTTCGCGTAATGTTGCAGCGGCGATAGTATTTTGCTGGTTCCGGCGCACAGAATTATAAATCGCAACCGCACCCGCCGTCATAACCGCGGTCACCGCCAACACACCGATAATTTCAATAAGTGAACGCCCCGATTCGTTTTTCATTTTTCCCCTCCACTTTTTTACTGTTTTGACACACCGACAATTTCCGCCCCATCAAACAGCGACATTGCATCCGCAACCATCGGGTCAGATTCCGCCGCCGCCAATTCTTGTTCACCAACAGTTTGATTTTGTTCCGATTTTTCAATCTTTTCAACAACCCAATTTTCGCCCGTCTTGTCATTTAGCCATCGCACCAATTTCGGTTGAAAATCCGCGTCGTTCGCACGATCAAAATACGATATGTGTGTGCCGGAAAAATCAGAAACCTCTATATTTTTCGTAAAGTATGAATAAAGCAACATTTCACGCGCATTTTCCAGTGCGTCCGCCAATTCAGATGCCGAACGAATTTCCAATTTTTTGGGTTGCGGAACGACCGGCGCGGGACGCGGGGGGTCCACCCTTTCGTTTTTCAAAATATCCGGCAACGACGGCATATCCGCAATATGCATTAGGCGAATCACCAACATATCAAAACATTGTTTTTGATTCGTTGCCGCCGCCATTTCGGGAACAGACGCAACCAAAACCTGCCAAATACGGGAAAGTGTGTTCAAAGATACATGTTTGTTTATTTCATTTATGCGTTCGCGTTGGTCGGCGGTGTATGGGACATGATTGCTGTCGCCGGCGCGCAGAACGGGGTGCATACGCGTTGCCCAATGAACCCATTCCATCATATCGGTAAGCAACATTGTTAAATCCGCGCCATTGGTATAAATTTCGTCCGTTTTGGCAAGTGCCGCCGCGACATTCCCGGATAAAATCGTCTGCATAAAGTCAACAACAACGCCGCGGTCCGCGCGCTTTAACATATCCATTACTGATTTTTCATCAACATGTCCGCCGGTTTGGGCAATCGCCTGGTCAAGCAACGAAAGCCCGTCGCGCACCGAACCATCCGCCGCGCGCGCAAGTAATTCATTTGCCGCATCACTAAGTTCGACATGTTCTTGTTCCGCAATCCATGCGAAATGTTTTTTAAGTGTATCAACCGGAACACGCACCAAATCAAACCGTTGACACCGTGAAAGAATCGTGACAGGAACCTTGCGAATTTCGGTCGTCGCCAAAATAAATATAACATGTGCCGGCGGTTCTTCTAGTGTCTTAAGCAACGCGTTAAACGCACTGGACGACAACATGTGAACTTCGTCGATGATATAAACCTTGTACCGACCATTTGTTGGGCGATACTGCGCGGCATCTAAAATTTCGCGCATATTATCAACGCCGGTGTGCGACGCCGCGTCGATTTCCAAAACATCAATATGTTGACCCGCGGCGATTGCACGACAATTTTCGCACGTTCCGCACGGCGTTGCCGTTGGCCCGTCGGACGACAAACAATTTAACGCCTTGGCCAAAATACGCGCGGTACTGGTTTTTCCCGTCCCACGAATTCCGGTGAAAATATAGGCGTGCGCGATGCGCCCTGTTTTAATTGCGGTCGTTAGTGTTTTAACCAAAACATCTTGGCCGATAAGAGATTCAAAATCTTGACTGCGGTATTTGCGTGCTAAAACTGTATAACTGGTATCCATAACGTCTTTCCTTTGCGCCAAGGATAGCAAATGTTTATAAAAATTCAAGTGTTAGTGATAAGTGTTAGTGGTTAGTGTGCGGTATCCAGTATTTTTTATCGTCATACCGCCGAAGGCCGGTATCTCCGCGGGCTTGCAGAACGCAAGTTCCCCTCCTGTGGAGGGGTGCCCGCCCCGCGCCATTTAAATCAATTTTAATTTACTGATTCTGTGCACTTTGGTTTTGTGGGATATAAACACTGGTGTTATATGTCGTGTCCGTCCAATCTTCCTCCACTGATGTTTCAAGTGGGTAATATACAATTACCGGCGTTCCCGCGGCATATTGGGAAGCAAGCCACGCTTTCCAATCTGCAAGTGTAGTTATATCTTCTTCGTCAAATATAATTCTTGCGGTTGCATCAACAATAAAGCAGTTGTCATTTAGGTTCGCAAAGGCTAATGCATTTTGAAAATGCGAAGATAAACAGACTATCATCCCCGAAACTTTATCTGTTAATATATTTGCTTGATACCTGTTTACGCCAGTATCAGTTCGTTTACTCCAATTTTCCGTCCCATCCAGCACCTTTATCCCAACGCGTCTTGTGATTTTGTGTGTTGTTGCGTCGTATGAATCTGCATAGTCACCAACACGGCGCAAAATCATATCACCCTGATGATAAAAAACGGGATAAATCGGATTCGTTGGTGTTGGTGTGCCGTCCTGGACACCCGTGCCCGTCGCAGATACATAATTTTCCGTCACACCATTATAATCATTATCAATCGTCCATAACCAACATTGGTTGGATACTGGGTCGCGGTCTGCACACACAAATTCATTTTCCAATCCGTTACGCAATGCCGCGTTAAATGTCGATGCTTGTATCAGATTACCACTTTGTGCCGCGTATGTGCCCGTGTCTTGATATATTCCCTTTTGTCCCAATGTCCCCGCCGTTGCGGTATACGTCACAACAGTATTCGTATTTGCTGCACCGATTTCATCTTGCTTGGTCGCGATTCCCGTATTCACCGCACTTACCGTCGGCAATCCATTATCACTGGTACTTGTTCCCAAACTTGCTTTTACATCACGTGGTAAATTTCCACCCGCAACATTTGTAAATGTCATCGCCTTGCCATCGTTCGCACCGAATTTATCCTGGCGTGTGTTCAGTTCATCCGTCACATACTTTAATGATGTCACTGTGCTTTTGTCGTCCGCATACGCAACACCAATCGAACAGATTATCAGCAATAACGATAGTAATTTTTTCATTGGGAATCTCTCTCACTCTTTTTTTATTGATGATCGGTATATACCGTGCCCGCCGCCTGGTCATTTATTTGCCACAGCCAACAATTATTACTAACCGGGTCAATTCCATTGGGCGCACATGTTAAATGTTCGTTTAATCCTTTTGCTATCGCACTGTTTGCATGATTTGCCTCTACCAATGCACCCGCGTTTGTGGTGTCGTATGTGGTCGTTGTTTTATACACCGCATGT
>OMPY01000061.1:920-2805 GCA_900313105.1 uncultured Pseudomonadota bacterium | reverse complement strand
ATAATTTGATGCGGAAAGGATTGAATCAAGGTGGGATTTTGTAGCCGATTTTTTATTACCCTACTCGCTGTTTGTGCGACCAAAGGCGCGTGGGCGAATTGTGTGTGTGATGATGGGGTGTGTGGTGTAAATGAATATTGTAAAAGGATTGTTGAAATAGACCATGGACATGCGGTAAGTAGTAGTACCGAGTGTACACCATGTCCAACCGGATCTATTCCGACTAATGCGTGTAATTTGTGCGAAGTAAGTAATGTTTGCGATGGATACGATGATCCGTGTCCATTTGGGGAAACTCCTGGGAAAAAATGTAAAAAGATTGGTAATTGCCCTACCCCGTGCCAGCTTTATGAGCGGTGCGATACCGCAAACGGTGCCACCGAGCAGCAAATGTCGGGTGCGTGTCATATGGAAAACAATACTTGTTATTCAAACACGCGGGCGTGTAGTATGTTTGTAGTGGATCATTTTGCGGTTGGGTGGAATTGTGACCAAGGGGCACAGGTTGGATATGCGGAATGGAGACCGTCAGAAAATGCATGGAATACAGAAAATTGTACATGTTCGGTTGTTGATAGGGATATTGTGCACGATGTTGGTGGTGTGGCGGCGTATGGTCACTGTATAGCGGCTAATTCAGATTTCTATGTGACGGATGCGGATAAGTATAGAACCGCCAGCGTTAATGACCATGTTCGCTATTCTTTTCGTCGTCGATTCTGTCGTCAATGCGAACCGGGATATTTGCCAACGCCTTGGCCTTCGCCTGATGATGGAATTATTTTACGGCCAGAAAACACAAGTGGAAATTGGGGTGTTATAACCTGTGGTATTCAGGTTCAGGCGCCCGATTATGCACCGGGGTGCGTGATAGATTTTGGTTTGTCAAGCGGTCAGGCGGCGTATGACGATTGTCGGCAAGAATGCCCCACTGGGTTTGAAACGGATGAACCAGGCGCAACAAATATAAATGATTGCGTGGCAAAATATGCGCCCGAGTTTGAGGATCAGACCGGCAGATTTGTTCTGACTTCCTTGGATTCTTGCCCGTAAAAACACCGCCCTTTCGGGCGGTGCAGTGTTACCTTGCCGATGCTTGCTGAAACAATTCTTCGGGTTTGACCGATTTTTCTTTTTGTTTCACATGCGTTAGCATTTCGTCCAGCGCCTTTCTTTCGAAAATCATACCACGCAACATGGTAAGCGCGTTTGGATTTTTATTATA
Organism: uncultured Pseudomonadota bacterium; assembly: GCA_900313105.1. Lineage (GTDB taxonomy): Bacteria > Pseudomonadota > Alphaproteobacteria > Rs-D84 > Rs-D84 > Enterousia. The sequence goes on along the minus strand of OMPY01000061.1, from coordinate 1,580 downwards.
AAATTCAAATACTTGCTTTGGGTCGGGGTAACGTGATGCCTCTGCCCAAATCGCCTGTTGTAAATCGTCACGCGAAACTTCGACTTTGTTTTGTGTGCCCCACTCTGCCAGTATCAGCCCCAGTTTCACACGGCGTTCGGCTTCCTTGCGTTCTTTCTTCTCGTCAAATTTGCAATCGCCGTTGCAATGACCATCACAGTGCGAATGTTTATGTTCGTGTTCGTTTTTTGCCATTTGTAATTCTTGGTCCACCAATGTTTCCGGCAAATCAAGTTTCACTTTGTCCGATAATGTGTCCAACAATTCGTTGCGCATTTCAGATTGTGCGGCGTTTTCATATTGTTCGTTCAAAATGTTGCGGATATGTTCACGCAATTTTTCAACCGATTCTTGGCCGATTTCACGCGCAAAATCGTCATTTAATTCCGGCAAGATGTTTTTTCGAACCTCGTGCAATTTTATTGCAAAACGCGCGGGTTTGCCCGCCAAATTGTCCGCATGGTAATCGGTCGGAAATTTTACATGGACATCAAATTCGTCGCCCGATTTGTGGCCGATAATTTGATCTTCGAAACCGGGGATAAACGACCCCGAACCCAAGACAAGGTGATGCATCTTTGCCGCGCCACCGTCGAATTCTTTGTCATCCATAAAACCGGT
>OMPY01000061.1:0-815 GCA_900313105.1 uncultured Pseudomonadota bacterium | reverse complement strand
AGAAATCTTTTCAACTTCAGATTCTGGTAATTTTGTCACTTTTTTCGTGACGGTGATTTTTTCCAAATCAATCGCCGGTAATGTCGGCAAAATATCGAATTCCAGTGTGTATTCCGCATCCCGCCCTATTTCCCATTTGGACACGTCCGCACGCGGCGCACCGGCAAGGCGGATTTTTTTATCGGCGGCGTATTTTTCCAAATCAGCGTTCATTAGTTTATCAATCGCATCGGCCATTGCGGACGCGTTATATTTTTGACGCAAAACGGTAAGTGGCACATGCCCCTTGCGAAAGCCGGGCATTTTGGCATCCGCACCGTATTTTTCAAGAATTTTGTCGGCGGCGGATTGCAATTCATCGGCGGTAATGACACCGGTCACAGAATAATGTAAATCTTTGATTTTATCTTTTTTTATCATAATATTTTCCTTTGGGTGAAATGTTCCGCGCCAGTATACACGCATTTTTTCGAAAATTCAACTTTTTTTAGAAAAAGTGGAATTCGTTCTTGGGTAAAACTAAAAAAACCGCCCGAGGGCGGTTTTTGCCAAAACTAATCCGGGAAAATCCAGAGCCAGCAATAATCTTCGTCGCCCGGGTGCGTGCCATCGTGCGCCGGTTCGCCCGCGGGGGCGGGTTCGTATCCGCCACATTCCTTTTTGCGTTGAACCCCAGACATAACCGCAATTTTGTCCGCATCGGTTGATGCATTATACGTTGTTGAACCATCGTATGTTGCGACGCCATCGCCCAGCGCACCGGTGCTTGCGTCATACATCGCAACATTGCCCGGCGTGCCGGTGGGCGTGGCATT
>OMPY01000017.1 GCA_900313105.1 uncultured Pseudomonadota bacterium | reverse complement strand
CCAATTGCGCCTTGTTCAGGCATTGGTTGATACGGAATTCACCGCATGGATAGATGTCGGTGGCAATCTTGAAAACAACATTGTGTCGCGTGGCACATTCGAAACGAACCCATACATCATATTCCGCTGGGCCGTGTCCAGTGGCGAACTGTACGGTCGCGGGCCGGTGCTGCGGGCGCTACCTGATATCAAAACCGCGAACAAGGTTGTCGAACTTGTCCTAAAAAATGCAACCATCGCGGTCAGTGGCATATGGCAGGCCGACGATGACGGAGTCATAAACCTTGGCAACATAAACCTTACCCCGGGTGCAATTATACCCAAAGCGGTGGGCAGTACCGGCCTTACACCACTTGCAACAGGTGCAAATTTTGATGTGTCGCAAATAGTTTTAAAAGACCTGCGCGAACGCATCCGCCACACAATGCTTGCGGACAGAATCGGCACACTTTCGGACAAAGAAATGACCGCAACGGAAATACTTGCGCGGAACGCGGACATGTTGCGTATATTGGGCGCGACATATGGACGATTGCTGCACGAATTTATCCGGCCGCTTTGCGACCGCGGATTGCAAATCCTTGCGCGGCGCGGGGTAATCGACAAAATATCACTGCACAGTGACGCGGAATTAAAATACATCGCCCCGATTGCACAAATGGTCGCAGAAAACGGAACATTGATATAGGGGGAAAAACAAAATGGAAAAAATTGCACACGAATACGCCCGCACCTTTGCGGGCGCATCGGGGCGGGCGGTAATTGAACACCTGCGCCGGATAACAATCGAAAGGGTGCTGGGGCCACATGCAACGGACGGCGAATTGCGCGCACTGGAAGGTGCGCGCGCAATCGTGCATCAAATTGAAACTTTAATTGAACGGGGGCGCGACAATGCCAAAATCTAATGGATTCGCAAACATCATCGATACATTACGCAGTGGTTGGTTCCTTATCGCGTTTATCGCGGGCATGATATATTGGGTTGCGCGCCAAGATAACGCACTGGTCGAACTTGACCGATTGACGACACGCATAACGACACTTGAAAACCGCACAACAATCCTGGAAACCGGAATAGGGCAATTGCAACTAAAAATCGACGGCATCAAAGAAGACCTGACCCTTATTAAAACCGCAGTGATAAAGTAGTGTTAGTGGTAAGTGTAACCGCGGCGCGGTGTGCCGCGACGGGTGCAAGTGGTAAGTGTAAGTGGTTAGTGTAAGTGATTAGTGCGGGCGCATCCAATCGCGACGGAGCAGTAGCGAAGACGGACGCGCCCGTTTTTTGTGCAAAAATTCCAGAAAGCGAAGTTCCCCTCTTATAGAGGGGGGGCCCGTGGAACGGGGCGGGGGGCTCCCCTTTCCCTGTACCCCGTCGCCACTATCACCCACAAAATTTTTAAAATTTTGCGGGACCCGATTCGGCGCCACCCCTTCTTGGAAAGAAGGGGATTATTAAAATCGCCAGATGGCGATTTTTTACCCTTGACCCGATTCAGTGATTTTTGATATAATAAACTTGAATCAGATGGGAATCTGGTTCGGGGCTGTGAGAAGCCTATCGTGTCCGGTGCAAAGCATCGCAATCCATTGTGATTTTCCTAATGTTTTGCACCGTAATAGTTTGTCCCCCGCTTGTTGGGGTGCCGTTGGTTATAATGCACTTGCAAAAGGCCACGGAATCACTGATACGATGATTTCTCAACACCCCGACACGTCCCATTTGGCGACGTTTTTTCATAACAACAAACAGGGAGGACACAATGAAAAAAACATTTATAATATCATCATTGATTGCAGCATTATTTGCCACACCGTCATTTGCAACGCCAACGGAATTGGACAAGAAAACCGTGGCATCTAAGGCCTATGTCGATACGAAACAAGATATTATCGAAACAGGGTTGGTGGAGTTTGAAGGCGACGATGCGACTATCAATGTGCCATCTGTTGTCACAACAAATGCGGCTGGAACTAAATTAACCGGAAATCAGATTGGTTTTATGACCCTTTCCGCGTTCGCACCAACCGCTTCACCTTTCCTTGATTTTAAAGACAGAGACGATGGCGATAGTTTTGTTCCGTCGGCGGCATTAGTGGCAATGGGGTTTGACGATATGTACAATACTTTAACAAACATGTTTTATAATTTTACTTCTTCTTACCTTGCTTGGGATTCCCCCAAACACACAGCCGCAATCAATGCATATAACACGACATTTGGAAACGGTCAAAATCAGTGGGCGGGAGATAGTAGTTATATGATAAACGGGCAATTTTTAGCAAATTCCCTTGCCCTGAAACAAAATAAAATCCCGGCGGGGACGGCGGGCAATGTTGTCACATACAGTGGCACCGCCGGAACAGTGGGGTCTGTGGCCACCGCAAATGCACCAACATATAATGAAACAACCGGTGTACTGGAAAATGGAACAAACATCGCAACCATCGCCGCCGTTGACACGCGTCAGAAAAAAATGACCTGTGCCGGGTGGGACAGTGAAACACACACCGATGAACATTGTTGGTTGTGGAGTATAGAGTAGTGTTAGTGATTAGTGCAAGTTGTCAATGCGGGCGCGAACGCGCCCGTTTTTTGTGGATTCCAGAGTGCGAAGTTCTCCCGCCTAGTGGAGGAGTACGGCGTAGAACGGCGACGAGGTGGGGGTCATAAAAAAGAAATATATTTTATTATTACCCACACCCCGCCCAGTTCCACTGGGCACCCCTCTGTTCGTCGCGTTTTTGACGCGACAGAGGGGAACTTCACACCCTGGAATAATTTCGCAATTACGGATTGATTCCAGAGCGCCGTCATCCCGGCGAAGGCCGGGATCCAGTTTTTGCAAATGCAAAAACTTGCGTCGCAGACAAGTCCCCTTCGCTGGCGAAGGGGTGGCGGGGAACGCGGACGGGGTAGTGGCCCATACCCCCCGGCGGTTCCGCCGGACCCCTTTCCACGGGAAAGGGGAATTAAAACGCATTTTTAGTCCAATCGATATGTCGGCCGTGGACAATTATAACATCGAACCGTGCGTCGCCCGTCCATCGCCGTTGCAGTAAATATGTTTCCGCCGCCAATCGCAGCCGCCTTTGTTGTGCGGGCGTAATCGCGCCCCACGCGGTCATTACATCTTTGCGTTTTTTTACTTCAACAAAAATAATAAGTTTCCCTCGTTTTGCGATTATATCAATTTCTGCGCGCCCAGTGTTTCGCCCGGTTGTATAACGCTGATGCAAAATCCTAAACCCGTGCAAAATTAAAAACGCGCACGCAAAAAATTCTGAAAAAATTCCGGTTTTATAAGAATCCATATCTTAAAACGCATACGGTTTCGCGGCAAAGTTATCTTGGGAATGTTGCGCGTTAAGGGCACCGTCTTCCGTATGTTTGCCACAATCAATCAATTCCAATTCGCCCGAATACGCCGTCATCATCGGGTCAAAAGAATTATCCGAACTTGCCCAACGCGAATTACCGGCATTTGGTGCACCGTATTTATCAACAACATTTTGCCACCAATACATTGTTTTCTTGTCGCGTTGATTTTCGAATTTTTCCGCGTCGCCCTCTATTTCATCTGTGTCATTTCGATATACGATTTTCCACACGACATTATCGGTTGCGTTGCTTGTGAAAAACACATCAATCGTTTCGCCCGTGACATCCCGCACCAGGTGCAATTCCGACGCATACAAAACCCCACGATTCCGCGCAAGTGAATTTATACATTTTTCCAACGCCGCCGGCGCATAGATTTTCTGTTGCCGGCATTCGTAATCAAGATTATATTTCCAATCCGGGTGTATCGAATACACAACACTATTTTTCGGCCGTTCGGTATAAAGCCCATCGACGGCGGCGATAAATTTAACCTCGTCAAAATCCATACCCAACATTATCCCCGCAATATCAAAGTCCGCCACCGGCAACACCGTCGCACCGGCATTCAGTGACATCGTATCCAAACTGCACTCAATATCGGACGTATCCGGCGTTTCGATATAGTAATCATCAAAATTGACATTTTCATCGGCCAATACATCATCAAATTCGTCCGCGCGCGCGCAGATTGAAAGCAAACAGACAAAAATTCCAACAATAATTTTTTTCAACTTTATTTCTCTTCGACCAAGACCCGTTGCACATTGAACACAAACACCAATGCCGGATCAATACCATCTTTTAATGCCCCGTGAACATCGCCTTCGCGGACATTGCCGATACTATTTACCCAATCATCATCGCCCAAATCAAGATACATTGTCCCGCGCGTTATCTTTGGACTTTCCGACATGTCATTTGGTTTATACCATGTTTTAAGTTCATAATCAACCCGCCAATAATTACTTGACGCCGGGCGATAGATTTCATTAAACACCGTCACCGTCCGCCGCGCGCCATTTGCAACCAAACCTTCTATTTCCGGCAATTCATTTTGCCGCCAATAATCAAACGCCGCCGCCCCGGACATCCGCGCCAGTGTTGACCGCCGTGTTGTCCGTCGCGCAATGTTTTCTTCGTCCGGCACGGCATAGAAATATTCCGTCACATATTTTTGAACAAGCCAATCGCGTAACTTGCGTTTTCCAACCTCGGCCCAGGAATGTGGCATGCCGGGCAAATCGTTAGATTGAATACTGGTGCGTAAAAACCGCGGTTCAACGGCGAACCGTTCGGATGTGTCATAAATCGACGCGGCAACATAAATCGCGCCAAAGACCATAATCATGGTCGCAAATCCGAACAAAAATCCAAAAAGTTTCTTCATTACTGTTCCCTGAACGCGTTAAATTCCGTCACATAAAACCCAAGTGTTTGCGGATACCGTTCCACATCGCGCGCAATTTTGACATACGCAATCACATCAAAATCGCCGTTCAAATTCGACCGCACCGACGTCCGCACGACCCAGGTCCCACCATCTTTGGTTATTTCACCACTGGGCATAACACTAATTTTTTTCGTATCAACATACCAACGTTGCCCCATAGATTCATACGACCGGTACATCGGCAAAACCTTTTCGGTAAAGGAACGAAACATATTGTCGCCCGCCATACAATAAAGGTCGCAACCAGCATCCGATTCAAAAGTGTTGCTTATGCGGTCGGCGCAATCGGCACCACGATTACACGTCGCCCAATTCTTGGCATTCAGTGTCGTGTTATCGGAAATAGTGAACCATTTTTTTGTAAAAATCCCGGCCAATGCACGCTGGGCGGAATCATAATACGGCACAACGATATTCGGCCGAACCTGGCCCACCAATTGCCAATTTCCGCGCATGCCGTCAACATAAATCACATACGGACTAACGGTGCGACTGTTTTGCAACCACGGTATCGCAACACAGCATGCGATGGTTAAAAAGAACGCAACCATCACCCACACACCAAACGTGCGGGAAATCGCAATCCGTTTCCCTGCGGGAAATGCGGGCGTATCAAAATCTTCTGGGTAATCCAAAATTCCCCCCTACGCGGTGCCACGCCCACTATGCGCGATAAACCATAATGCATGCGCACGGACTAAGTTTCAATTCGTTTGTGTCATATCCAATTCCAACCGGTTCGCGGTCATAAATCTGGCCACAGCCGGCAAGCGTCAGTCCCAAAAACATGGCAAGTATAAACTTTTTCATCACTTTCCCCCTTTGTTTTTTTTGATTATAAAAAAATCTTTCGCCCCCGGTCAAGTGTAAATGCGACAAGCATATAATAATTGATATCTTATTGCATAAAATATCTATCATTGAGTATCATATTAGTGCCGGATAAAAAAGTTATGATGTCTAAATATTATTTTGAAAAATATGCACAACTCACCTTAGGTTTGACAGATTTTAGGGGCAATTTTGTATTGTCTGATAAACCAGATTTGCAAAATTTCGAAAGGGGAATAGGAATAGAAGTTGTTACGGCAAGAACAACAGATGAAGGAATCTTTGATAACGAATGGAATCGCGCCCGTAAAAAAGGACTAACATCAAAAGAATTTTTATGCCGATTACGTAATCCCGCACTAAGACAAAAAGTTTTTCCAAACACCGAATATATGTTTACAGAAATTGGGGAAACACCAAGCAGTCGTTTAAGTAAAGTAATCAATGCGATAAAAAATAAATCGCAAAGATTTGCGAATTATAAAAAATTTGATCAAAATGGTTTATATCTGTATACACGTCTTTGGCAGGAACAAATCCCAGAACTGCAACAAGCAATTCAAAAAAATAATTTTATGTTCGATTTTTACATATTAAATCTTACAAACAAATTGTTAGTTCTGACTAAAAACAGTACCAAGATACACGACATGCCCCCAGAGCAAATAGAAATTTTTCAAGGTCAGGCACGTAATTATGAAGAAAGTTTACACAAGTAATCCATAATCACATAAAAATGATTATTATTTATTGTCAAACAAGTTAATCACTAAACTTGGAACATCCAAAGTCAACTTGTGAATTATAGTTTTTTTATCACCATAATTTGAATAAACGTAATGCATTTCTTTATACTGTTTTGTTAAATTCTTAGATATACCTCCGCAAAAATCTGAAAACCATACGTCTTCATCAAAGGTACCACCTATACCACAAGGAAATACGTAAAGTTTATCAAAAAAACTTGTTAAATTCATTACAGATATTCTAAATGCATCCCACACTATCGTACCTGTATCCGATTTCAAATTCTCCATATCAAAACCACGACGATAAGCATTCGCATATACAGGTAAAATCACCAAACATAGGAATACAATAACCTTTTTCATTTGTCATCCTTTTTTAATTTCTTTTAAACAATAAAGCAAGTGCCCACACCAACGAGACAAGATATAACAACGTCCCAAAAGGCAGAAAACAACACAAAGCAAAACCAATAATCCAACCTTTATAACGATAATTTTCATGCAAAGCGATGGTCACTGGAACAGATAGAAATATAAGAGAAACCAAGGTCATGACTATAAAATAATACAAATATTCATTATAACCTATGTGCTGCTTAAGCGACAAATCAGCAGATACAGATATAGAAATAAGCAAAGAGGTCGGTAAAGAACACAAGAGTCCCCACTTAAATTTTTTCAACCATACTTTACGATCAATAACTGGTTTAGACATATCACACTCCTTATACAACATTCCTAAGGGATTATATAAGTGCAACAATAAAAAATCAATGCGTTTATAAAAAATTATACAATTTCGTAATTAAAACTGTGTTTCGAACGAAAGCAAGAATCGGCGTTCACGGTCGTGCGGACCGGTTTTTAGTGGCCAACCCCAACTGAAATTCATCGGCCCCATTGGTGTGTTCCAATATATACCAAACCCCGCAGATGTACGCCACCCACTTTCGATATAGTTCGGTTGCCCAAGATAAGTATCTTCGCGCGCGGGCGGTTTACCGAGTATACCATAGTCCATAAACACGAAACCCTTTATCTGGTATTCATCGGGGATAAATATCGGGAAATTGAGTTGCGTTGAACCGTTCGCCTTCCACATACCGCCCAATGAATATGACGGGTATGCCCAATTACGACTGCCCACGCCGGCGACATCAAACCCACGCAATGATTCACCGCCCAAAAAGTACCGATACACACGCGGCACATAATCGCCACCAATCGTTTGAATATAACCAAATTCCAACGAAGAACGCAATTGCCACCGGTCGTCCCAAAAATTCACCATTCCAATCACGTCGGCATTATACCGGAAAAATTCTTCGGTTCCGCCAAACCCGGTATACGCAACACCGATATTTCCAACAACCCCGGTGTGGGTGTTTTGTTCAAAATTCGTATTCAAATTATGATACTTAAAATATGTCCCAAGGGTATACAGCGTCGCATCGCGCCACCCGCCTTCTTGCAAATCATAGTTTTGGTCAAATGCCGCGGACAGGCGTAAAATCTGGGTCCAATGGTCGGTCAGTTGCCACCCAAGCCGCCCCGCAATGGTAAGTGAATCGCGGTCATACCCAAAACCACCAAGTTTTTTATAGTTATACATTGTGTACGACACATCGAACCCCGCGGACAGTGCGCGCCCAAACAAGAACGGTTCGGTAAAACTAAACAACGCCTGCTTTTGATACTGGGCGATTGAACCGCGTAATTGCACTGTTTGACCGCGCCCCATAAAGTTGTTTTCCGTAATCCCCGCATCAACCATAAACCCGTTTATATTCGACCAACCAAACCCGCCCGACAATTCGCCCGTCGGTTGTTCTTCGACCTTGATATCCAAATTCATCATATTCGCATCGGGAATACGACTTGGCACCATTTGAACATCTTTGAAATAACGCGTGCGCATCAAACGTTGCCGACCCTGTTCAATTGTTTGCAACGAAAATGGGTCGCCCGCGCGCATCGGAATCAATTGATTTATCACGGAATCAAACGTCCGCACATTGCCCAGGATATTGATAGAATTCAAATAAATTCGATTTGTCTTTTGTATCTTGAACTTCAAATCAATCGTGCGTGTATCGTCATTTTTTTGCGGAATCGGGTCAACACTTATGAATGCATAGCCATAGTCCGCAACCGCACCACGAAGGGCGGAAATCGTTGCCTCAACATCATCAACATTATACGTGTCGCCGGTGGAAATTTTCATAACATCAAACAGTTCTGCATCTGTGACATCCGAAAAAGGATTATCCAATTCAACCTTGCCAATCTTGTATTTTTCGCCTTCGTCCACATTGAAAACCACAGAATAAAATTGTCGGTCGGGCGTAAATGTTCCCTTGGCACTTTTAACCTGAAAATCGACATACCCATTACGCAAATAAAATTGACGCAGCATTTGTTGATCGTATTGAATTCTATCTTCGTCATACACATCAAATTGCGACATAAAACGCCACCACGCGTGTTCGCGCGAAAGAATTTCCCCGCGCAATGTCCGGTCACTAAACCGTTCGTTGCCTTCGAATTCAATCGATTCAATGTATGTCGGATGCCCTTCGGTAATTTCATAGACAACATTCACGCGGTTGTCGTCCAACAAGATTTTTTTTGGTTCAACCTTTGTGCCAAAAAAACCCTTGCGCTGGTAAACCGTAAGGATGCGACCAACATCCGCACCAATGACCGATTCATCAAACGCCGCGCGTTCGGCAAGTTTGATTTCCTTTTTCAAATCATCGGTTGAAACATCATCGTTCCCTTCGACCGTGACCATATTCACAATTGGGGATTCGGTCACGCGAATTTGAAGCACATCGCCAACATTTTGAACCGAAACCTTGGAAAAATATCCGCTTTCTTGCAATTTTTTCGCAATTTGGTTTGCGCGTTCCACACCTACATTTTCGCCGCGTTTAACATCCGCCAGAATTCGAACAGATTCCGCATCCATACGTTTATTGCCCATAACATCGATGCGCGAAATACCCGCGTGCGCCACGCCCATTACAAATAAAGCCAAACAAAAAACAATCTTTTTCATCATAACCCAAACACCCGCGCTATATCATTCCACATGGTCAGCATGAATACAAAACCCAAAAAAATCCAACCGCACACGATTACGATTTCCATACCCTTGCCACCCAATTTTTTGCGTGTCACCGCTTCGATAAGTAATATCAGCAAATAACCGCCGTCCAGCACCGGCAACGGAAGCAAGTTTATCACACCCAAATTCACCGACAACAACGCAATAATGGACAGCAAAGCAAAGAATCCCGCCGCCAATGCCTGGCCTGATACTTGGGCAATGGTGATAAATGAACCCAATTGTTTCGAAGACCGATCGCCGGTTATGATTTGTTTTAACACAACAACCAATGTTCGCGATTGATAATATGTTTCACGTGCGCCGGCATACAGCGCCCCAAAGAAACCCTTTTTACGAAGTTCGGTTTTTGACCCGTCCGCAACCAGGCCCCACCGCGCCGCCGGCGACAATTTTACATTTACAATTTCATCGTCGCGCATAATCACAACATCCGCATCATGCGTGCCGGCCAATTCCTTGGCAATGACCAATTCGCCCCAGTTTGTGATTTCCGCATCATCGATTTTGACTATTGTATCGCCCGGTTTAACGCCGGCATTGAATGCGACACTTTCCTGAATGACCTGGCCAACCACGGGTAATTGCACATCGCGCGGTTTGAACATAAAAATCGCCGAATAAATCGCCCACGCCAAAACAAAATTCATAAACACGCCCGCACCGATAATAATCATTTGCTTCCACGCCGGCGCCGACAGGTAATGCCCAACCTTTTTTGCCTTTGGTAAATCATTGTATTTTTTACGATTGAACATGTCTTCTTGACCATAAATGGAAACATATCCACCAAGGGGCAAACACGCAATCTTCCACACGGTGCCACGTTTGTCGTGCCATTTTATAATCGCGGGTCCAAACCCAATAGAAAACGCATCAACGCGTACGCCGGCCCACCGCGCCGCTAAAAAATGCCCAAGTTCGTGAATAAACACCACGACCCCAAGGACAATCAATAATGCAATAATCGTTGTTATCGTATGCATTTTCTTTTCCCCCTACGCAAGTATCATCCAAATCAGTGGCAACACATAAATCCAACCATCCATGCGGTCGATAATCCCACCATGCGCGCCAAGGACATGACTAAAATCTTTTATCTTTAACCGTCGTTTAACAAAACTTGCGGTCAAATCGCCGTATTGCGACAGCAATGAAACACTTATCCCAATCCAAAGCAACTGTGGCGCGAACGCACCAAGCGTCAAATATCCATACAGAACCGCGACCACCGTTCCGCCGATAACACCGAAAATTTGCCCGGCCCAGGTTTTGTGTTCCGAAATGCGTTCCCAAAGTTTATCGCCACCGATTATGCGCCCAAACAGCCACGCGCAAACATCCGCCGCACATATCACACACAGCACAAACAGCAATAACATCGGCCGATGTCCAAGTGTCAAAAGCGAGGCAAAATCAACCCCCAACAGACCAAGGAACAATCCAAACAGACCAAGATTTTTTACATTGAACATAACCGCGCGTGGCGCATTCCAAAGGCAATACGCAAATTCGCCAATCATTGCCAAACCCACGATGATACAAAGCCAATAAACACCGTGAATCCCCAAAAATTCCAACCATGCGGCGGCACCGATAACGAATGCCAAACCGGCCGCGACCAAAACCCTGTTCATTGTATCCGACATTTTTTATTTATCCTTTTTCCCAGAATAATTTGCTTTCTTGCCACCACCAAAGCGTCGATTGCGCTTGGCATATTCGTCCAAAACAAATTGCCAAAGTTTTTCGGACTTTACCAAATCCGGCCAATGTTGTGGCACGAACAGTAATTCCGCATACGCCAATTTCCACAGCAAGAAATTCGAAATCCTAAATTCATTACTTGTTCGCACCATCAAATCAATAGGTAACAAATCCCCCGTATCAAGGAATGTTTCAAATGTTTCACGTGTGACCGGCGCACCCGCATCAATCGCGGCATTTACGGCGTTCACAATTTCATCTTGGCCACCATAGTTCAGTGCGAACACAACCGTGCCACCGGTGTTTTCTGCGGATTTTTCTTCCAATTCGTCGCACATTTTCGCCAATTTTTTGGGAAGTCTATCGCGCGTCCCAATCACCCGATAACGCAGATTTTTTTCAATCGCGTGTTTCAAATTCTTTTCTAATTCGGTATAAAACAGGTCCATAAGGAAATTCACTTCTTCTTCGGACCGGTTCCAATTTTCGGTTGAAAATATAAAGAACGTCACCGTTGTCACACCGCGCGCGATGAACCAATCGACCAAGGTTTCAAAATTTGCAATCCCCGCCCGATGCCCCAAAAGTGGTGGCAAACCACGTGCTTCGGCCCAGCGGCGATTCCCGTCGCAAATAAACGCAACATGCTTTGGAATTTTTACTGGCTGTGCGGTTTTCTCTCTCTTTTTTAACATTTTGAACATTTTTTTCGCTTTTGGTTTGGTTATACCGACATAATATCCGCTTCTTTCTGCTTTGCAATCGTGTCAACTTCGCCGCCGCGCGCATCAAATACCTTTTGCAGGTCGGATTCATATTTCCGTTGGTCATCTTCAGAAATTTCCTTGTCGGTGACGGCGCGTTTGATTTTGCCCATTGCATCTTGGCGGATATTACGCATAGAAATTTTTGCTTCTTCGGCATATTTGCCCGCGACTTTGGTAAGTTCCCGGCGCCGTTCTTCGGTAAGTGGCGGCATATTTAGTCGAATAACGCCACCCGCACTCATGGGGTTCAGCCCCAATCCCGAATCACGAATCGCCTTTTCAACGGCACCGACATTTCCAATATCCCAAACGGTGACGGAAAGTGTCTGGTTATCCGGCGTTGATACGGTCGCCAATTGATTTAACGGCATATCGGAACCATATGTTTGCACCCGCACCCCATCAAGCAAATGCACCGATGCACGCCCCGTGCGGAGTCCCGCATATTCATCACGCAAAACGTCCAGTGTTTGCGCGGTTTTTTGTTCAACTTCTGATTTCAAAGATTGATAGTCCATATATATATCTCCTTGCTTGTTGGGTACAGGTTAGCAAATCCATTTGACATTTGGCAAGAAGAAATATAAAATACCTGTTCGATATGGGGTTGTAGCTCAGTTGGTAGAGCACTTGCATGGCATGCAAGGGGTCGTCGGTTCGAGTCCGATCAGCTCCACCAAAAATTCAAACCGCCGTCCGGCGGTTTAAATTTTTGCCGCGATCGGTTAGCGAAAGCGCAGGCGGACAAAAATTCCAGAAACTTTTTAATTTGCCTTTCGTCGCATTCCGTTCTACAATCCCCGCATGTTATACATTATGCGACATGGACAAACGGATGCAAACCTTGGTGGACAAATTCAAGGGCAAGATGATGTACCATTAAATGATACAGGCCGGGCCCAAGCGACCGCGGCGGTGGAAAAAATTGTTCCACTTGGAATAAAACGCATCGTTTCATCGGACCTTTCACGCGCGACGGAAACGGCCGGAATTATTGCAAGTCAACTTAATATAACCGTTGAATACGACCCGCGCCTACGTGAATACAATTTTGGTGATTTGGGCAAAATGCAACCGGGGCAAATTGATTTGGACATAATAGGGGTGCTATTATCAACACCACAAAAAATCAATGCTGAACCAATTCCTGATATGTTTGCACGCGTGGCTGGGTTTCTGAACGAAATCGACAAAAACCAAAACACATTGGTTGTGTCGCATGGCGGAACAATGCGGGTCATGATGTATTATTTGCAATTTGGAAAAGATATAAACCCTGTTGAATTTGTGAAATTCGCCCGTGGTCAACATATTGGCAACGCGCAAATCTTTGCTTTTCGAAACAAAAAATTTGAACTCGTTCGATAATTTTATGCGACCAAATACAAAACATAAACCCCATACACAATCAGAAATAAAACACCACCAACGCGCGATAACTTTGAGTGGCGCGCCACAAAAATCATTAGCATTGCGACCGCCAACAACGCCACCAACCCGTCCATCATAAACGCATGTTCAAAGGGCAGGGGGCTTATCGCCGCCGTCGCGCCCAGGACGAACAAAATGTTAAAAATGTTTGACCCAACGATGTTCCCAACCGCCATATCATATTCGCGCTTTATCGCCGCGGCAATGCATACCACCAATTCGGGCAAACTGGTCCCCAATGCCACAAGTGTAAGCCCAATCACGCGTTCTGAAACACCAATGCGCGCCGCAATATCCGTTGCAGAATCTACGATTAAATTGCTGCCTATGATCAATGCGGTGATTCCGGCGACAATCATAACAACTGTCTCAACCATTGGGATTTTTTTGTAATCTTCCGTTGGTTCTTTTGATTTTTTTGCGATAATAATTGTGTAAACTATAAACCCGACAAACAGTGCCAAAAACATCGCCGCCGCCCCGCGCGATATTTCCCCAAACCACAGGCCTAATAAACAGAGCATCAGTGTTATAATCCCCACAAACGGCAATTCATATAACTTGGTATTCTTGCGAATTGGCAACGCCCCGATAACCGCGGTCATCCCCAAGATAAGGAAAATGTTTGTTATATTGCTGCCGATAATATTCCCGATTGAAACGCCGTCCGACCCGGCAATTGCGGCGGTAATACTGATTGCGGCCTCTGGCGCACTGGTTCCGATGGCGACAAGTGTTGTCCCAATTATAATCGGCGGAATCTTAAAACGTCGTGCAACACCCACCGCGCCATCAACAAAAGTATCCGCCCCGCGCACCAGCAGTACAAAACCAACAGTCAATAAAACAAGTGATACCAACATACGAAACATATTATCATAAAAACACTTTTTTTATAACAATTTTTGTGATAGAATACAGGGAACAAAAACAAAGGGGGAAATATATCATGCCGACGAATACAAATGTAAATTCAAATACAGATAAAAAAGAAGTGGTGTATGACAAAGAAGTGGCACGCTTTGCAAAGCGGATTGCCATGGCATACAACAGTGATAAAATTCGTTTGGTCACTTCGCGTAATGTACGTCGGGCGGTGCTTTTGCATGATATTGATGCGATAAATGACATTATCAAAGATATCCCGAATATGCCGGATGGTTTTCGGTCGGATTTCTGTGACGCATTTATTGGTGAAGATATGTCGGGACTGGACTTGGCCACGCCCGCGATTTTGGGTTACGCGTATCGCGCCATATCTGTACGCGTACAAAACGGTGATAAAAGCCAGCAGGTCCGTCTTAATAAACTTGCAAAGCGCATTGACGATTTGTCGGCGGATTTTGCAAATTCCGGTGGTATGGTGGTCCGTCAAAATGAATGGCCACTGATAAATATGTCAAATATCGCAAACGAAAATGAAGATTTTGCTATTATGCTTGATGCGCGGATGGCTGATGCATCCGATGAGAAACAAAATGAAATAAAGGCGAATAGCGATTATGCAAAAAAGATAGCCAAAGATTACGATGAAGCATGGAATTTGGATAAATTTAAACCAACAGACGTCGACAAATTATCTGAACGTTGGAATAAAATTTATAAAGTCTTAGATCATTCTGTAATTCGGGATGATATCTGGGAAAAACTTATAAAGTGCAAAATGTTGGATTCCAAGGGTGATGTAATACCACAATTTGGTGATAAAAACGGCGTAGAACATAAAGATTATAAGAAAGGTTTTGAAATTTTGGATGACAGCCGATATGAAGCAATCATTGAACTTGTAAAACATGATATTGCAAAAAGATGCGTTGCGGATGTTAATGCCAAGATTGATGAAGTCACAATCGAAAATGAATTTAATGCGGAACTTTTAATCAAATTATACGAAATTTATGCCGCGGACCAAATTGCCCAGGGCGCAACCGAAACCCCAGAGCAATTTGCCGACCAAGAATTTCGTGAAAGTTTTGAAAAAATGCTTGAACCTGACGGTGACGGCATCGCAATTTCTGATAATGGGTATAATGTCGCAATTGAAACGCAAACCGATGCAACGGTTGGGTGGTTTGCACGTCTAAGGAACAAGGTTGGTGGCAATGGCAAAAACCTTAAAAAACTTTGGAAGGAAGTGAATCGTTCGCTTGAATATGTTGACGATATGGCGGATGTTCGTATGTCCCGTGCGGCGGTGGAACGTCGTAAACAACGTCGTAATTTTGCCGGACGTATTATAACGGGATTTGGCAGTTCGTTCATCGCAAGTGCACTTGTCACGGTAGGTGCGACCGCGGCGGCGGCAAAGGCGGGTAAATCGCTTGCGTGGGGTTCTGCTTATGTTGGTGGTGGTGCGGCACTTGGCATAATGGCTTTCCAAATTGCGCGTTGGATACGAAATCAGAAAAAGAATAATCTGCCGGTCAGTTGGGAAGAATTCAAAAAAAATAAACAACTTGTGCGGTCCCTTGAAACCAGTGGCCTTGCAATCGTTGCAATGGTTCTTAGTGCCCTTGGGTTGGCGGGTGCCGCAATGGCGGTCGGCATTGGTGCGGTGGCACTTGGGGCATACAATAATGGACGCCGAATATTACAATCAGCACAAGATTCCGGGATGTCGCAACGTCAAAAAATTGCATGGACAATTGCAAGCGTTGCGTCGGTCATTTTGGGCGCACTTGGGGGGCGTATGGGCGCACAGTGGGGAATTGGTAAATACAATGAATTGAACCCAGATAACACACTGTTCCAAAATAAAGAAATGATTCCCGGCGAACCCAAGAAAGTTTCTGATGAAATTGTCCATGAAAGAACCGTAAGACATTACCCCGACGAAATGTTGCAAAGTGCAAAGAGTGCCGTGGAAGGTTGGTATGCGCACGATTATCCAAATCATCCGGAAGTTTTGCAACAAGATATTGATGCCATAAATCAATATAACCTTGACAATGATACAAATCTTGACCCATATCGTATATTGCGTGCGATGAAGATATCACAACCGTCGCGTTTAGCATACACACCCGCATGGAGTGATACATACAATGTGCCCCAAGAATTGATTTCCCAGGCGGCACATGCGGTCGGTGGGGGTGTTTATGACCCTGCCGGTATGGAAGCGGCCAAATTCTTGGATGCGAACTATCTTGGTGAATCTGGGAATGTTG
>OMPY01000047.1 GCA_900313105.1 uncultured Pseudomonadota bacterium | reverse complement strand
ATAATCCTCTACTTCCTTCACTTCCGCCAAGGCAGCCGGCATATACGCATCGCGCAACTGGTCGAGCAGTTTATAGACGTTCTCGGGGTTCTCCGCCATACGTTTATCGAGGGCCTTAACCGCATAGTTCTTCTTGCCGAAGAGTTTGGCGATTGCCAACCGGGTATTCACAATCTCCACGATGAGCGCCGAGTTGTCGAATTCGCCGCCTACGCACTTGGAAGCGTTCGCCAGATACAACTCACGACGGATGTCGCGGTTATCCAGATCCTGCATCACCGGGCGCGTGCGCGCATCGGTAATCCACGCCGGCACACGTGGCGTGTCTGAAAAATACCAAAGCGCAACCCAATAGAAAACACCCATCACAACAATGCCGCGGACAATTCCAAAGATTACGCCCAATGTATGGTCGGTGACACTCATCACACTGGCCTGAATCCTGTCACGCAATTTCTGATTAAAGAACCCGACAATTAGCAATATAACAAAAAACACGATGAAATACGACGCGACCAATGTGCCCACGGTTGATTCGGGCAACCCGAACCAACCCTGAAGCAATTTATCAAGCATCGGCGACACGAACCGCGCGGTTATTGCCGCCACCACCCAAGACAACGTTGCGATGGTTTCATAAATTCCGCCACGTATCGTCGCCCACACGGTTGACGCAAGCAACACCCCAACATATGCATAATCAAGTCCGGTCAAATTAAACATCGTGCTTTCCTGTTATTTATTTCTTTTTACGGCAAAGAACGAAAACCAATCCCACAACAAAAATCCCAAGTATTCCGTAATAGAACCAGTTCGCGTTCCATTTAATTAGTTTTTTTTTGCGTCCGCGTTTTCGGTCTTTTCAACAACGCGTTCAACGATTGCCGATGTCCGGTCCGCATGTGCACTGCGAAACGCGGCCGCATCAGATTCCATTGCTTTCTTGTTATCGGCGGCAACCCCCTTGGCGGCATCGTCCATATCAATTTCTATCGCCGCACGGATTGAATCACCCATGGAATCGCCATAGCCCTGGAAACATTTTTCACCAACGACCATCACCGGCACACCACCCGATTCGTATTCGCACTTTTTAAGTGTCGCCATAAATTCGTCACGATTTGCGGCGTCCATAACATTTACCGTTGTCACATTCAGATTCGGATATTCGTAAATCAAATTCTGCGAAATAAATTCACGCGCATGATGACAGTGCGGACACGTCGGCGAATAGTAAATCGTAATATCCGCGGCCATCGCATTACCAATAAACATCGCACCCGCAAGTGCACCAAACAAAGTTGCTTTTTTCATTTTTTCTCCTTTATTACTTTGCATGGTGATTATAGAAACATACATTATCATAGCGCAAGTGGTTTTTAATAAAAAACAAACATTTTTTCCTATGGTCACGGCCACGTATTTTTGCAAGAATGCCCACAAAGGAGATAGAAAAATGTTTAACCTTGCCGAATATCCATTACCATTTCGTGAAACAGACCTGGTCCCGTATATGTCCGTTGAAACGGTGCGCACGCATCATGATAAACACATGGGCGCATACATTGCGAATCTAAATAAACTAATCGACGGAACAGAATACGCCGACATGGATTTGCGCGAAATTATTTTAAAATCGCACAGGGATAAAAACGCAACAAAAATTTTTAATAACGCGGCGCAAATTTTTAATCACGAATTCTTTTTCAATTGCCTTGGGCGCGGGAATACTTTGATTCCAGATTTAATATCGGATGCGTTTGGCGGTGTCGCCGAATTCAAAGAAAAATTCAAATCGGTCGCGAACGATGTCTTTGGTTCGGGCTGGGTTTGGGTTGTTATGCGGCCCGATAAAAAGTTCGAAATTATCGCAACGAAAAACGCGGATACACCAATTGTCCATGGATTAAAACCTGTGCTGGTTTTGGATTTGTGGGAACATGCGTATTATTTGGACTATCAAAATCGGCGCACGGAATTTATTGATAATTTCTTGGAATTCCTGATCGATTGGAAATTTGTCCTTGATAATTTGAATGTGGAATAAACATTTACGCGGCAAGTTTCATAAGTCTAACATCATCAAATTCCGCATACCGGTTAAAGATTGACTGCGCCCGCGGGCAAAGCGATAAAATCTTTCGATGTTCCCGGCGCGCAGATTCCACAACGCACCGCACCAGGTTTTTGCATACATCACTGTTTTCAAACGCGCCATCGATTTGCGTGGATTCAATGATTAAACGATTTGCGCCGACATAGACAATATCTATTTCACCGATTATTTTACCGTCACACTTTGCACAGAATCCATTTCCATTTGAAAGTTTTTGGTATTCAATATCTAATGACATATTGTCCCCCTTATACCAAAACTATACCACGCGCGGCGTGCGGTATGAATATGAATGTTTGCCAAAAGTCGGGTATGTTTTCCGCAGAGAAGGATTAAATCCGTGAAAAATTCTTTTGAATTATTTTTCCGCTTTTTTTCAGTGCGGCCGATTCCGCCGGTGACATTTTGGGACTCAGTGTCGCGACCACGCCGTTCACGCCGACAATGCGTGGCAAAGACATGGCCAGCACATGCGCCCCCGTGCCCGCGGCAATCGATACGGTTAAAATTCGATGCTCGTCATTTACAATGCACTTTAACAAGTCCGCGACCGCGGCGCCGATGCCGTCCCACGTTGCGCCACGCCCGCGAATAATTTCATACGCCGCGTTGCGAACGTGTTCTTCGATACTGGTGCGAATTGCGGCGGTCAGTGGAATTTTCAACTGGCGACAAAAATCTTCCAATCCCAATCCACCAACGCTAATCGACGACCAATCGATAACACTGCTGTCACCATGTTCGCCAAGAACATACGAATGAATCGATTGTGGCGACACGGCAAGTCCCCGCGCCAATATCGTACGTAAACGCGCACTGTCCAACATTGTACCGGTTCCAATCACGCGCGCCGGCGGCAATTCGGAAAGTTCCTGGGCCAACATAACCATCACATCCAACGGGTTCGTCACGATAATTAAAATTACACGTTTTGAATCAACGTTCGCCATCACGCGCGGCACAATATCGCGAATAACCGCGGCATTGTTTTGCAATAAATCTGTCCGTGTTTCGCCGGGCTTTTGATTTTTACCGGCGGCAATAATAACAATGTCCGAACCACGAATTGCGCGATAATTACTGGCCGCGGAAATGTTCACATCAAAACCAAAACTTGCCGCATGACCCAAATCTTCGGCGGCGGCACGCGCCCGCACCGCATCGCGGTCGAACAGAACAATTTCATGCACAAGTCCCGTATTCTTTACCGCCGTTGCAACGGCCGAACCAACGGTCCCCACACCAATAATCGCCACTTTCATCTCTCTACTCCTTTTGGGCAATTATAACATATTTTAGTGGCCGGTGTAAGTGATTAGTGTGGATGATGTTATTCTGCGATACTCCACAACCAACAATGTTCGTCGGTATGTGTTTCACTGTCCCACCCGGCACAGGTCATTTTATTTTGTTTTTGGTCAAGACCGACCGCTACTGCACCGACGGTTGGAATAGAGTAATTAATCGCGTTACGTTCATCTTCGGTAGCATCCGAGAAATATGTACCCACATCCCATGCGTCTGGTTCTACCCCATCGGCATCCCAAAGTGCAACCTGTGTCACATTGCCCGCCGTGGTTGGCGCAAGTACACTTGCGGCTTTGCCGGTAGAATCATTACGAGATTGTTGCCCCGGTATCAAATCGTCATTCTGTTCTGGCAGTTTATTTTGTTTCAGGGCAAGGGAATTTGCAAATGTGTCGGCGCGAACCAAATAACCTTGTTGACTATGTGGCCAGTTTCCATTCACATGTTGACTTGTTTGATCAAACGTTGTGCTGTATGCATTGATTGCAACCGGAAATGTGTCGTTGTTCCAGGTAAATGCGTTCCATGATGATGGCATGTTTTCCACAATATTCTGTAATGATTCCGCCACGGCACGAACGGTTGGAACATAATTATCCATTTCGGAACCGTAACCACCACCCGCGTAAGAAAAAAGGTTGAGAGGTCCCTCAACATCGTCCGCCGTTTGCCAATCCAAAATACCGATTTTATTACTTACCAATCCATTTGTTGTATCATATGTCGTAATCGCCGGCAACATAAGTTCTGGGTTGTCATTAAACTCCATCAACCCGGTTGTGATTTTGTCCTGTTTTGTATCTACATATGCCTTACTTGCCACGGTTTTCTTGTCCAGTTCTGTTGGTTCCGCAAATGACGGCGTGGCAACAAAGAGCGCAACAAGCGCAGCGAACCACACCCCGGCGGGTGCTACCCGCCACCCCTCTCTAGAGGGGAACTTTGCTTCCGCGTTATAACGACCAAATACGATTCGCATGATTTACTCTCCTTTTTCCTCGGAAATTCGTAAGTCATTGATTTTACAGGAAATAAAAATTTTGGATTTTTGAAAAAAAGTGTTGACTAAAAACCTTGGTTTTTTTTATACACTTTTTCCTACCAAAAACCCACGAATTCCGCAGGTTTGCGTAAAATTCCACTCCCCAAAAAAACACCCCCAAAATCGTGCGATTTATGGTGCAAAAAACAGGAAAATCGCCAAAATCCGCCATATTTGCAATAAACAGATACCGCCCTGCGGCGGTATGACGGTGTAAAAAACGGACGCGCCCGTACCCGTCGCGGCACACCGCACCGCGGTCGTGACGGACTAACACCAAGCCAGGGCAAAGCCCTGGCGCAGTCTCGGCGTAGTCACGGCGCCGCTTCGCGGTGACGGACGAAGACGGATAATCACTATTTCGAAAACGAATAATCCATTTTCAGGTGATCCGGATTATACGTGCCGTTCATAATGCCGATTGTATCTTCGACAATAACGATTTCTTCATTTGTCGGAATCATGAACACTTTGATTTTGCTGTCGTCCGCGCTGATTACGGATTCGCCCGCATCCAATCGCGCCAACGCGCGCGCGTTTTTATCCGCATCGATTTTGATGCCCAACTCTTCCAACCCCTCACAGAATTTCCCGCGCAGGTAATCGTCGTTTTCGCCAACGCCCGCGGTAAAGACCAACGCATCCACATGCCCCAATTCCGCCATAAATGCACCGATATACTTTTTGACACTGTGCACCTCCATTTCCAATGACAATTTGCAATCAGGATTCGTTTCGCGGTTGCTTTCGACATCGCGGCGGTCGGCATCACGG
>OMPY01000051.1 GCA_900313105.1 uncultured Pseudomonadota bacterium | reverse complement strand
AAATTTCTGTGCATTTGGATTATGTGTATTTATGATTGGTACCGCATATGCCGAAACAACATTATTGGACCGTAAAACCGTATCGTCCAAGGCATACGTTGATACATCGGTTGAAACCCGACAAGAAAAAATCCCGGCCACAAACCCGAATAATACAAATATCGGAGTTTCGGTTGTGATGTATACCGAAGACGGCGATGGTGAAATTGGCGAACGTCAAATATATGATGGAACAAATAATTATACGAATGGTGACGCAAATAAATTGGTGACCGCATCGGCACTGAAAGGCAGTGTCACAAATTTACCAACAATGGAAACATCAAAATTGACCTGTGCGAATCCGGACACATGCAGTTTATGGACCATCGTAGATCAAGAAGTATATGGTGACGAAGATAATAACGGTAATGGTGGCAATTAAAAACTGTAACCGGGGGGGAAAGGATATGTTAAAAAAGATATTATTGGCATTGATATTTGTGATTACTGCGATAACCAGTGTTACGCATGCCGAAGATGATATGAAAACCGTTGCGTCAAAGGCATATGTTGATACGAAGATAGAAACGAAGCAGTTAAAAATCCCCGCGGCGAATACCCCCGGCGTTGGTGCGGGTGAAACGGTAATGACCTATACGGCGACCGGTAATGGTCAAATTGGTGAACGCGGCCTGTATTCGGATATCAGCAGTTATAATGCGAACACAGACGGCGATAAACTTATTACCGCGTCGGCGTTAAATGCAACGTTTACGAATTTACCAACAACCCCAACAACAAAACTTGAATGTGCGAACCAAAACGACGGTTGCACCCTTTGGACCATTGTTGATCAAACCGCGTATGGAACAAGTGGCAACGGCACAACAACGATAGACCTGGCGTCGATAATGGGCATGTCAAGGGGAACCGACCACGCATACCGCAGCAACAGTGGCGGTGACATCAGCAATAATGCCAGTACATACGGCGTGACCCAAAATGGGACATGGGTCGTAGACTATGGCAATGGCAAAAGGATAAGAGGTAAGTCCCAGTGCAGCAGTCAGGTGGGCGATAATAATGATGAGACATGGACAAATCCGACGATAAGTTCAACATTACCGGACGCAAGTGGTGTGTATTGCTATTGCCAATTGGATGGTTATACGACGAATGGTGACAATTGGGGTAATATGACCGCCTTGTCCGCCCCGTGGGTGTTCAGCAAAGACCTCAGTGACGACGGTGATGATTATTGCGCGAACCGGTGTGTGGTCTACTGCGCGAACCTCCTGTGGCGCGCTAACGAGGACTATCTCGCGTTCCGGGCTGCGGTATTTAACTCTGTCCAATAGTGCATCCCTGTAATCCCCTTCACATTGTGAAGGGGGGGACCGGCGGAGCCGGTGGGGTAAACATTGGCGCGTATGCGCCGTCGCCGTGGGCGACAACAACTACCCCCCGGCGTTCCACGCCGTACCCCTTCTTTATAAGAAGGGGACTTTTGCGCCCTGTTTTTTTATTCCAGATAGTTTTTATTTATTCTACATACTTTATTATCCAAAGAATTGTCATCCCGCGGCATCGAACCCCACAAAAATGCACAACATTTTTGTGGGGCTATTTCGGGCGGAGGGACATCCCACTTTTTCGGTGTGACGGCGAAAAAAGGGACGCTGGATTATTCCCTGTCAATCGCCACGTCAAAGACCGTTTCGGCGCGCGCTGTATCCAATGGGTGCGATTGGAACGGTACGGTTTCAAAGTCTATCCGGTTCATATCAATTCTGCGAATTGTGCGGTTATACATTGTGTGATAGTAAATTTTCCGATTCGTAATATCGGTTGCGATTGTCCACTGGGTTGCGGACGGCATGTCGAAAGTTCCCGATTTTGCCGCCTGGGTCGTGCCGAACGGAACATCAAAGTTGTTAAGGATATGAAACGCCTGTTTAATCGTGGCGGCCGCATCGGGTTGCGTTATTGAATAATTCTTGAAAAACGATGCGCGGACAAAGCGTGACGGCGATGAAAAGTCCCCGGGCAGGCCCAGCAAGCCCGTTCCATGACTTAACGATTGCAATTTAATCGGCCCAAATACCGTCGGCGCGATTGTGCCAGATTGCAAATTGATATAGTTATCAAGATTCGTTAAATGCCATGTGAATTCTGGCGAATTCGCGATTGTGCCCAATGGGTTTTCATAAAATGTTGGTATGCCATCGATAATTTCCATGACGACCACGCGCCCCGATGCTTCGGCGATGCGCCAATGAACGGTTGATGCGGTGGGGTCAATGTTTACGACGTTTACGGTGTCCATCGCGGATTTTACTTCGTCAATGCTTGAAAAGTTTGACAGTATCCATGATACAACCTGAAAATCCGCAAGGGTGTTTGCGTTATCGGCCGATGAATACGGCACATATTTGCCATAGTCCGGAAAATAGAATAGGGCGGCGGAAAGTCCGGCCTCGTTCGTGCCGTCAACGATGAATTCGGGCCTTTGCATGCCAAGGCCGACAAATCCGTATTTAGATGTGAATTTCATACCATCTTTTGACCCGTCGGGCAGTAATGATTGTTCGGTGTGACCGCGCGGACTGATGACGTACAGGTTATCCATTTCCGAACCCGACCAATCGACGGTGCGCGCAAGAACAAAGGATTTGTCCGCCGCGGTTAGTGTGATGCCTGTGCATGCGTTTGCGCTTTGTATGGTTGCGATGGCAACGGCAAGAAAAGAAATAGTGATTTTTGTTTTCATGTTTGTTCCTTTTGGTTGTTTTCTATGATTTTATCTATTGTACTGTGTAAGTGCCACAGGAACGAATTCAGTGGGTGTCAAAGGCGATTTTTTTATATACTTTCGGGATTTTTGTGGTATAATTATCGCATATAAAACAAAGGATTTATAATGAGTCAAATAAAAACATATGATGATTTTATTCAGGCAAGGAAAAAAACGGATGAACCAATATGGAAGGCGAGACATAGTGCCGGTAGTACTAACAAGATTAATGAAATTATGAAAGATTATGTTTTGGCGCCAGATTTTGATAAAAAACGCCTGTTGGCGTATCGTGTAAATTATAATAACGATACAGAGTATTTATTTGTTAAGTGGCTTTTGAAAAACACGCTTGCACAATATAAAAAGAAATCGGATAAATTAAATTTTGTAGAAGATTGCCTGCGTGATTTTGGGGAAAATAATTTGGAATATTATTATTCACAACCACCCGTGGCCAGGTTTACAGGTAACGATGAAAATATTTTCAGTTTAAAAGTGTATTATCCAGAATATTTAGTTTATATGTTGGCGGATGTGTTTGCTGGTGATTCATGGCGGCCGTATTTTAAAAGTCTTGATGCACAAATTGTTTGGGCCTTGTTGGATCGCAATAGAGAAATAAATCTGAATACTGGGCAACGTTTTGATGTTGATAACCCATTGCATCGAAAATTGGCTGCGATAGCAATGCAAATTGAAAAACAAACAAAAGGTCGCTTGTTCAAGGGTATTACTGAACGTTGGGAACAAGATACAGAAACCCAAAGAACACGTTTGGAAAAAGCACAGGACAAGGCAATCCGTGGGCGCATGCGCGATATTTCCGAAAGGGATGAGCAAGAATTAGAAATTGTGAAAAAAATAAAAAGTGGTAAAAAAGTTCCTGTGAAGGAAATTATTGGCTTGTCGGCGGAAATTTTTAGAAAAATATCGGCAAGTGACCTTGCGGGAATGGATGCATCGGATATATATGAGGTATATGCTGGTATTGGGCGGGGCAAAGGAACAGAAACCCAAGACAGGGCAATGTTAGAGTTGCTGATAAAACGCGCACCTGTGGACAAGGATTGGTATAAAAAACTTTCACGGTATCTTGTGTTTGGAATGTATGCGTATGATTATAAATTGCTAAGTTTGTTTGATAAAATGTTTGGCAAGGTCGCCAAAGAAATAGAGCAAGATTTGGCAGAGTGTGAAAAAGAAAAGAAAGAGCAACGAAAGGAATATGATGGAATTCGTGATAAGCAAGCAGAGGTCGCTAAAAAAATAAAAGAGTTGACGCAGACTAGAGATGAATATTGGCAAAGAGAGAGTAATGTTAATAAGTTGGAATCGGAC
>OMPY01000052.1 GCA_900313105.1 uncultured Pseudomonadota bacterium | reverse complement strand
TCTGGCAACCAAAGTTCAGCACGAACAATCGTGGTCGTTGCAATCATGGTGAGCATCAAAATCGATAATATCTTTTTTAACATTTCTTTCCCCCCGTTCACACGTTATATTTTTTATCCATTATTATTGTTGTTATTATTACTGCTGTTGCTGTTGTTATTATTATTTCCACCGTATACCTGTTGATCTTCGATGGTCCATAAACTGCATGTGTCCGGATTCGCACAGGTCAATTTTGATGTTTCCATTGTGGGTAAATTTGTGACACTGCCCTTTAATGCCGATGCCGTCACCAATTTATTTCCGTCCGTGCCCGCAGTATAATTTGTTGGGTCACTGTATATCCCGCGTTCACCAATTGTTCCGTTTACGTATGCCTTGGACGATACGGTTTTACGGTCCAATAATGTTGTTTCGGCATATGCGGTACCAATCATAAATACACATAATCCAAATGCACAGAAATTTCCGATTCGCATGATTTACTCTCCTTTTTTCCTTTGATTTTCTGCATACAAATTCGCTGATAATAGTGTAACAAAAACCAAGGTTTTTTGACACCTTGTCAAGTCAAAATTCGAAAATTTGTAAGTCATTGATTTTACAGGAAATAAAAATTTTGGATTTTTGAAAAAAAGTGTTGACTAAAAACCTTGGTTTTTTTTCAACACTTTTTCCCACCAAAAACCCACAAATTCCGCGGGGTTGGTGGGTTGTGCCAAATGAAAAAAATAGACCAATTTTGTTACAAAAAAGGTTCTTGTTTATGCACTGTGTTTATTGATTGCGGCATGGACATCGGCCAATGTTGCGGTTGATGGCAAAATGTCTTCGAAATAAATTTTTACCGTGCCGGGTTTCATTTTTCCGCGCTTTGGCCAATAAAGTCCGGTATCAACGCCGACCGGGGTAATCGGCAACTTTAATTGTTCCGCCAAGAACAACAGACCGCGTTTTAATTGAATCTTTTGCCCGGGTTTTACACGTGTGCCTTCGGGAAAGATAATAAGTGTTTGGCCGTTCATTATGCGCGCGGCAACAGATGCCGAAAGTTTTTTCATATTTGTTGCGCCACGTGTGCGGTTCACCGGTTGCAATCCCATGCGCCAAAATGACCATCCGTAAATTGGTATCCAAAATAATTCGCGCTTTACAATAAAAAATGGATTTTGAATGTTGGTGACCAAAATCGCAACCTCCATAATCGACATATGTTTTGATGCGATAATTGCCTTGCCATCAGTGCGGATATTGTCGTTCGGTTGGACGGGAACGCCGTTTTCTTCGGTCGGGGGATAAAAAATGCGATACTTTATTCCGCATATTATGCGTGCAAGTTTTAATACGCCACGTGCATCCGCAACAATCGCGCGCAGTGTCATTTTGCGTGATGGTAGTACGACCAATAATATCGGCGCCCACAAAACAAAGTATATGCCAAGTATGATTTTGAAAACAATTGTCCTAAACATTTTTTACCTTTTTATTTATATGATGATTCCGGGCCTTCCCTGATTCCAATCATTGTGACCAAGAATTTTACATATTCAACCATCCAACGTTCCAATCGGCGTGCGGGTCGCATTTCATGCAGGGCGACCGGACATGACACGATTTGCGTTTCCGGTAATTCCGATTTTATAAGAAATGTTGCGCGTTGAATATGATCTTCGGTTGTGATGACAACGATTCGGTCCAGTCCCGATTTTTCCACAATATCACGTATCGCCAATGCGTTTTGATATGTTGACTTTGATTCCGATTCGATTATGGCACGTTCGGTGCCAATATATGGTGCGCCGGGGCCCGCACCGATTACATAAAGGTCCGCGTCGGGATACTTTTCAACCTGGCGCAGGGCGAATGGAACGCGACGAAAATCACCCGTTAGGACGAAAATGCTGTCGCTATTTAAAATAAAGTCACAATCGTTTGGTGATGTCAATTTGAAAACAATTCCACCAATGACGAACATGCCAAGTAATAAAAAAGATGGACGCAGCAATTTCATGATTCGGTTTTTAATATCTTTAATGTTGTTCGTTTCGTTACCATTATCGCAAACAGCACGATTATAAATGGAACCAGTAAAAGTGCAACCCATCCGGCACCAGATATTTCCAGCATTGCCATCAATCCAACGCGGGCGGACCGCGCAAGCCCCAATGTCATAAGTAATATCGGGCATGCAATTGCAAAACCAATGATACATGCGATGGTGCAAATTCGCGCGACAATTATTTGCATTTGCCGTGTTATAAACCTATCACTGGCGCCGACCTGGTTCAAAATTTCAAGTTCGCGTCGATGTAAAATTGCCGTGTTGCGTGCAATAAATGAAACACATGTGCCGATTGTCACAATGATAAGCCCAAGCAGTAATGCAAGTATCGTCACCATTTTCCATCCCGCAGATATCGACGGCCGTAATGCATCATAATGTGGAATAAAACGCGCATTTGTACCGATTAAACCGCCGATTGTGTTCATATCGGATTTCGATTTAAATTTAACTTCGAACATTACCGGCAGATATTTTTTAAGAACACCCCTGTCGCCGCCCATCCACGGTCGCATAAGGCGTGACATTTCGTCATCGTCAATTTGGCGCATGCTATCAATTTTATCTTGGTTCGATTCAAAAATTTTCTTGATTGTATCTGTTTTTTCGGAATTTGTAATTTGCACCGTGGCATGGACATCCCATTGGCGATTCCAATTTACAATTCCCGTACCAATCGCCAGTGCCAAACCCAATGACAACACCGCCAAAAAAGTCATTATGCCCATAATTGCCGTCATAAATACGGACTGGTCGTGAAACAGTGAAAACACAATCGGTTTTTTCATCTTTATTTATTTCCAATATCGTTAAATTGTTTTGATAATTCCGTAAAATACTTTGTGTCGTGGATTTCGGGCGCAACCCTTTTCGCCCCGGTATGCGCGTGTGCCGGCCCCGTAAATGTCAGTTTATGATTTTCAACATGCATAATCGGGAATTTATATGTTTCCATCAGTTTTGAATTATGTGTGGCAAGAATTATTGTTGTTCCAAACATTTTATTCATTTGGATAAACAGCTCCATTAAACGTGACGCGTTTTCATCGTCCAAATTTCCGGTTGGTTCGTCCGCAAGCATAATTGACGGTTGCACAATAATTGCACGTGCCACAGAAACGCGTTGTTGTTGGCCGCCACTTAAACTCTTGGGATTTGCATTTGCGTATTTGGCAAGTCCGACCCATTCCAATGTTTTTGTGACAAGTTTTTTTATCTTTACTTCGTCCACACCACGCACACGCAGGGGCAGGGCGACATTATCAAACACCGATATGTGCGAAAGCAAAGAATATTCTTGAAACACAATCGCCATTTTATGGCGCATTTCGGTTATTTCATCGCGCGACATAGAATTTGTCGGTTTACCAAAAATCTTTATCGTTCCGCGACAAGGTTTATGCAGTTGATATATCAATCGCAACAGTGTCGTTTTGCCCGCGCCCGATGCACCCGACAGAAAATAAAACGAACCTGCACCGATGTTAAAAGACACATCTGTCAATATATCTGGGTCATTGTCATAACGCGCACCAACGCCGATAAAAGAAATTACGGTATTATCTTCCATAACATGCATACTAGTAAAAAAAATTTTTGCGGTCAAGGGTGTTGGAAAGCGAACGAAAAATTTTTGTCTTTTATAAAAAATTCAAATGTGTTATAGTTTTAGAGAAAGGAAGCATTTAGGAGATTTTTATGAATCGGTTTTTTGGCGGATTTGTGGCGTTTTTCGCTGTTTTGGGTTGTGGCTGTGTTTATGCGGCACCTGGGGAGCCCCAGGTTGTTTCGAATACCTTTACGCTGGGGGGTGGATGTTCCACGGGCGGATGCGTGAACACCAGTGTGAATCCTGGTACAAGGTATGTTGTGGGGGCGCCTGTGGCCGCGCCGGTTGTCAGACAAAATTATGTTGAACGCACATACGTTCCCCAACAAGGTTATATCAGGCAACCAACAAGTTATCAACGTATAAATTATGTGACACAGCCGAATAATGTTGTTACGAATACGCGAACAATGACGTATCAGCAATCGCGCCAGGGTGGTGATAATTCTGGGACTTCGGGGGCGTATGTGTATAACAAGGGCGGAAGTGGTTATGTCGGTATGAGTTTAGATATAAATTTGCTAAATTGGCGTAATGAATACAAGGCTTTGCCGGTTGCGTATAACGAGGCATTTAATCATGATGATTACCGTTTCA
>OMPY01000053.1 GCA_900313105.1 uncultured Pseudomonadota bacterium | reverse complement strand
ATTATAAAATATCTTGGGACAGATAAACAGGCGGAAACCAAATTAAAACAACCGAAATCACAAATTAAAATTGTTCGTGGCGCCACATCGCGGGACAAGGTGGTGGAATTACTTTGAATCTTTGTAATTCATAACCGCGTCCATAAGTTCGTTTGGTGTGCCACAGATATTGACCTTGTAATCGTCCAATGTTTCAATAAATTTATTGTTTAACATATCGATAATCAAATTATGGAACGATGCCCAAAATCGGCAAGTATTCAAAAAGAATATCGGTTTGGATGTTTCGCCAATTTGTTGCATGGTTAAAATATCCGTTACTTCGTTCAATGTTCCAATGCCGCCGGGCAGTATGATAAATGCATCGGCCAATTCAAACATTTTTTGTTTCCGTTCGTTCACGCCACCGACAATTTCAACCTTTATGTGTTTATGGACGGGTTCTTGGAGGGCGATAACATGTTCGGTTGAAATGCCGGTCACGTGTGCGCCGTTTTTAAGTGCGGCACTGGCCACCGTGCCCATCAATCCGACATTTCCGCCACCAAATACCATGTCAAGGCCGTTTTTTGCAATAAGTTCACCCACCAAATCGGCGTCGTGCATAAATTCAGGGTATAATCCAAATGTATGACTGCAATAAACCGCAACAGTTTTGATTTTATGTTCCATATCTTTTTTTCCTTTATTTTTCGGGATTATAGCATAGAATATAACGGTTATGAACAAAAATTTTGTAAATTTTATGAGAAAATATGCCGGCCATAAAATCGCCGTCGCCGTTAGTGGTGGGGTCGATTCGGTTGCGTTGCTGTATTGGATGGCGGAAATCGCGCGTGGGGATATTGTGTGTTTGCATGTGAATCACGGCCTGCGTGCCGCCGCGGAAACCGAAACACAATACGTTAGGGATTTGTGCAAAAAACTAAATGTGCCGTGTCATGTTTTTTATTGGAACGGGGAAAAACCGGAAACCGGGGTCGAAGACGCGGCGCGCCTTGCCCGGTATAAAATGATGACTGATTTTTGCCACGAAAATGGAATTGAATTTATCGCCACCGCGCACCAGGCGGACGACCAAATCGAAACTTTTTTGATGAACCTTGGGCGGGGCAGTGGGGTTTACGGCCTGGCGGCGATGCGGGGCGAAGGTTTAATGAATGGGATTAAAATTATTCGGCCGCTTTTGTCGGTGTTTCGGCGGGAACTGCGTGCGTTTTGCGATTCGCGTGGCATTAGGTATTTTTCTGATGAAATGAACGATGATCCGCACTATACGCGCGTGCGCATTCGGCAAAATCGGCATTTGTTGTCCGAAAAACTTGGGATTTCCGATGAACGCATTTTGACCGCAATAGAAAACCTTGGGCGTGTGCGGGGCGAACGCGAATTAAACCTTGGCGCACTGGTGCGGCGTGTGGTGCGTGGAAACCGTGCCGTGTTTGATGAAACTTTTCTATTTGACCTGGGTGATGATATTAGGCTAAAATTTATCGGAACAATCATTCGCCGAATTGGGGGGGACAGGTATTTACCACGGTTGGATTCGTTGTTGCGTGCCACGGAAATGTTGCGTGCGGATTGTAAATTCACACTGGGGCATTGTACGGTGCGACGGTTGCGCGGTCAAATCTTGGTCGTTCCCGAAGGCGAAAAAACAAGCTTTAGGAAAAAACATGGAAAAAAATATATTCAAAAATTCAAATAGGTCCCGCTTTGGAATTTCAACGATTTTCTTTGGTATTTTTGTCGCGTTATTCTTGGCGGTGGTTGTAAATTCGTTTATGTCGGAAAATAATTCGAACGGTGTGGTGCGGTCCGAACCGGTGGAACTGTCTTTTTCCGATGTGTTGCGGCGCGCGGATGAAATTCAGACGATGAATGTTCGTGGTGATATGGCAAAGGGAAAAATGCGCGACGGAACAGAATATCGTGCGACCATTGCGTATAATCCCGAAATGCTTGAAAAATTTGCGGACCGTGGCACGGCCATTTCGATTGACACGTCCAAGGGTTGGGTTGATTACCTTGGGGTGTGGGTGCCGATTATTATGGGTGTGCTGTTTATATGGTGGATTTTCCGCGGACTTCGTGGTGGTGGCGCGGGAATCGGGCGGGCATTGGTTGGGCAAAACCCGACCAAGGTTGTGACTGGAAAGCCAAAGACCACGTTCAAAGATGTTGCCGGAATCGATTCGGAAAAACAAGAATTGGCCGAGGTTGTAGATTTTCTGCGCGATAAATCAAAGTTTGCCGCCGTTGGTGCGCGCGTGCCACGGGGGGTGTTACTGTCGGGGGAACCGGGGACGGGTAAAACATTGCTTGCGCGGGCGATTGCGGGTGAAGCGAATGTTCCGTTCTTTGCCACATCGGGCAGTGATTTTTCCGGAATCATCGTCGGTTTGGGTGTTGCAAAAATCAAAGATATTTTTGAAATGGCAAAGCGGAATGCGCCGTGCTTGCTGTTTATTGATGAAATCGATGCGATTGGTCAACGGCGCAGTCAAAATTCGTTTAATGACCAAGATCGCGAACAGACGTTGAATCAATTGCTGATTGAAATGGACGGTTTTTCAAATGAAACCGGAATTATTGTGATTGGCGCGACGAATCGACCGGATATGTTGGACCCTGCGTTGTTGCGCCCGGGTCGGTTCGATCGCCAGGTGCACATTGATTTGCCGGATATGGCGGGACGCGAAGAAATTTTGAAACTGCATGCGAAAAAAATCAAAATGCACGAAGGCGTTGACCTTGGGAAACTTGCGCGCGGAACGACCGGGTTTTCGGGTGCGGACCTTGAAAATTTGTTGAACGAGGCCGCATTGCACGCCGTGCGTTCGGGACGTAAACTGGTCGCGGATGAAGATATAGAAGAAGCACGCGATAAATCACTGATGGGGCCGCGAAAAATTCGCAAGATGCGCCCCGAAGATATCAAACTGACCGCGTATCACGAGGCCGGACATGCGTTCGCCAGTACCGCGTTCGCCGGTATCGCCGACCCGATACACAAGGCGACGATTATTCCGCGCGGGCGGGCACTGGGGATGGTGCAACATTTGCCGATTGATGACAAAGTGTCCATGAGTTTGGCCGAAGTTAGGGCGAATTTGGTAATCGACCTTGCCGGGCGGGCGGCCGAAGAAATTTTCTTTGGTGCGGATAAAATCACGACCGGTGCGGAATCGGATATCGCGGCGGCGACGGCATTGGCGCGGCGTTCGATAACCATGTCGGGACTTTCGAATAAAATCGGTATGGTTTCCGTGAACCAGGCGCAAACATTTGGTGCGCGCGTGCCGCTGGAGGCCGCATCTGAAAAAACCGCCGAAATGGTTGATGCGGAAATACGCGCGTGGACCGATGTGGCGTATAAAGACGCAGTTAAAATCTTGACCAAAAATAAAGCGACCGTTGAAAAATTGGCAAATGAATTGTTGAATCGTGAAACACTGACCGGGGACGAAATTATGGAAATTGTTTCGGGGAAAAAGGCCACCACAAAAAAAGTTGTGGCAAAACCCAAAAAGGCTCGTGTTGCAAAAAAATAAATTT
>OMPY01000054.1 GCA_900313105.1 uncultured Pseudomonadota bacterium | reverse complement strand
TAAAAAAGATATTATCGATTTTGATGCTCACCATGATTGCAACGACCACGATTGTTCGTGCTGAACTTTGGTTGCCAGATAGTGACGATTCTGATGAAGAGCTTTTGATTAATGACCCTGTTACAGATACCCAAGTTACAGAGTCCCCAATGAAAACCGTTGCATCAAAGGCGTATGTCGATACAAAGATAGAAACGAAACAGTTAAAAATTCCGGCGGCGGGCCAACCAAATGTTGGTGCGGGTGAAACGGTAATGACGTATACCGCGACCGGAAACGGTCAAATTGGTGAACGCGGCCTGTATTCAGATATTAGCAGTTATGATGCAACCACGGACGGCGATAAACTTATCACCGCATCGGCGTTAAATGCAACATTTACGAATTTACCCACAACCCCAACAACAAAATTGGAATGTGCAAACCAAGCGGATGGTTGCACCCTTTGGACCATCGTCGACCAAACGGCGTTAAAAGTTTCTGGGCAAAACCTTGTTGACCTCGGCGCAGTTACAAATGGTTATTATTACACACCACAAGGTGTTTATACAGCGGCAGAATCCGCACGATTGACGGATTTTATACCTGTAAAAGCGGGCAAAAAGTATTCTGTTTATACAAAAGCAATCAATCCGGGCAATGGCATCAATGTTAGGTATAATTTATTCGATTCGTCAAAGACTTGGTTATCACAAACAGTACGTACACTCACCCAAAACGAAGAAGCAGTTGTGGTTATTACTCCATCTGTTGATGGATATTTACGAGTATCTGCAAACTATAATAATCCTGTTGGAACAACAGCAGATTGGTCTACATTGCGGATTGTTGAAGGCGATTATACATTGGCAACTATGCCAGCGTATTAGTCCGATGGTATTGGTAATTTTACCGCCAGACCACCAGCAAATTAAACCATAAATTTTCTGACCACCCGATGTAACAACACAAAACGGGCGTATCCGTCTTTGCTATCGTTTCGTCGCGATTGCACACACCCGCACTAATCACCTACATTAACAACTATTATTTGCACCACGGTTTCCGCCGGCCGCCGTTATATTTACGGCCAAATTTTTCACGAATTAAAATTTCACCCACATCGGCACCGTTCGCATTTTTTACATTTGCATCAATCCGCCCAAGGTACTTGTCATCTTTGACATTACTAAGTTCCACCATCGACCCAACGGGGATTATTTCGGAAAGTCGGTCGCGTGCCGCGATTGCGCGCGACCGTTCATATTCACAATCGCCGTTCATTTCCGGCGTATCAACATTACGCAGGCGAACACGCACCGAAACGGTCGTATCCGCATCCAAACTAACCACCGCAGAAAAAGTGTCACCGTCCAAAATGTGCCCCACCCGCGCCGGCACGGCAAACGCCGATGCGCCCCAGGTAAACACCAAAACGGGGACACAAAACCACTTCATCACGGCAACCTTGGCGACCAGGTTGGTTCCAAACCGTTCACACCATCGGGCAAATCGATTTCATATAAATTCTGACCGGTGATATCAACACTGCGAATATGGCTTATGCGTTCCATATCATCATCGGTGCGTTCCGTTTCATAATAAACCAACCTGCGCGAACCGGGCGCCCATGATGGGGCCTCCATAAACCAACCACCGGCAAGAATTTTTTCATTTTTCCCGCGCGGGTCCATCACCCCGACATAGAATGTATCGTCCGCCATTTTCGTGAACGCGATAAATTGCCCATCTGGTGACCATGCCGGCGTTGCATACCGCCCTGCCCCGTAAGTAATACGTTCTTCTTCCAATGTATTTAGATCCAGAACGTGAATTTGCTGACTGCCGCTGCGGTCGGAATTAAAGGCAATTTTGCGTCCGTCGGGGGAATACGTCGGACTGGTGTTTATTGAATTACCACTGGTCAATTGGCGCAGCAAATTATTTTCAATATCGTATTCATATATATGTGTAATTCCGTCCTTTACCAAAGACAACGCCACATGTGACCCGTCCGGCGAAAAGCGCGGGGCAAAATTCATA
Organism: uncultured Pseudomonadota bacterium; assembly: GCA_900313105.1. Lineage (GTDB taxonomy): Bacteria > Pseudomonadota > Alphaproteobacteria > Rs-D84 > Rs-D84 > Enterousia. The sequence goes on along the minus strand of OMPY01000054.1, from coordinate 1,032 downwards.
CCGCCGAACTTCCCAAGCCGCCGCTGCGCGCCCGTGTTCAAATCCAAAATCCAAACCATCGGGTCATCATTATAATATGACAAGAACACCACCGATTGCATATTCGGCGAAAAATGCGGCGACATAACCAATGTCTTGGTATCGGACAGATAACGCAACCCATATCCGTCTTGGTCCATAATCGCCATACGCTTTGTGCGGTTATCAATCGGCCCAGTTTCTGCGATAAATACAATCTGTGTATCGAAATACCCAACCTCTCCCGTTAGCCTTTCGTAAATCGCATCCGCCATAATGTGGCCAAGTCTGCGCACGGATTTTTTCGACGCAACCAAACTTTGCGCTTCTATCTGTTCTTGGGACGCGATATCCCACACAAAGAATTCAAGTTTATATTGTCCATCTTTTTGCTTGGTCAGTTTCGATGTCACCAAAATTTGCGCCTTTATCGCCGCCCAGGATTTGAACGACGGCATTTTATCCAACTTTACAAATTCCGGAAAGGCGTTGTGATTTACAATATGAAAAAAACCGGTGCGTTTCAGGTCCGCCTCTACCACATCGCGAATCGTCGCCGCATCCGCCGCCGGCGCCCCACCCGCCAGTTCAAATTTTTGCACGGCAATTGATGTCGGTTCCATTCCCCCCGCAACGATATCAACCTTTAATTCCGCATGTGCAACATTTATATAAGACAATATGGCAAACGCCAACGCGAAAATTCGTTTTAACATTTTTCCTTCCTTATTTTAAGTATCTTCGTCCGCATTCTAGGATACAAATAAAAAAAGTGCAAGCGGACAAAACGGAAAATTCAGTATAAATAATTTCAAAATCCCGTTAACCCCACGGTACTATTAATTCAGATAAAATTACAATACGTTCTTTTTTTGTCATGACGTTCTGAAACAAGTTCAGGATGACAAAGTATTATTTTTTTGTCATGGCGGGCTTGGTCCGCCATAGGGTCCTGAAACAAGTTCAGGATGACAAGAAACAAGTTCAGGATGACAAACTTACCCCTGAATGCAA
>OMPY01000057.1 GCA_900313105.1 uncultured Pseudomonadota bacterium | reverse complement strand
AAATAAAAATTTTGGATTTTTGAAAAAAAGTGTTGACTAAAAACCTTGGTTTTTTTTCAACACTTTTTACCACCAAAAACCCACGAATTCCGCGGGTTTGCGCGAATTACCGCCCCCCCAAAAAAACACCCCAAAAATCGGGCGATTTATGGTGCAAAAATCATGCAAAACCACCGCATTTGCAACAAAAAGTGCAAAATATCATTTTTTAACAATATAAAAAACAACACCAAAAGTTTGGTTTTTTCACAGAAAACAAATCACAATATATGCCGTTTGCCGTTCGGGTCGGGCGCACTGACGATACCTTCCTGTTCCATGCGTTCCATAAACCCGGCGGCCTTGTTATAACCAACACTTAAACGCCGTTGGATATAAGATATTGTTGGTTTTTTGTCTTTGATAACATACTCTTTGGCCTGGGCATACAGGTCGGCATCTTTATCACCCGTACTGGCGGGCATGCCCGGCACCGCACCACCGGCCACCGCGCCACCGTCTTCGCCCTCAACAACACCGGACACGTATTCCGGTTCGCCCTGCGCGCGCAGGAAATCCGCCACACGCGTCATTTCGGCGGGTTCAATAAACGCACCGTGTATGCGCACGGGGACACGTCCGGCCTCGCTAAACAACATATCACCGCACGCGAGTAAATTTTCCGCACCCTTTTCGCCCAATGTCGTCATACTGTCGATATTACTGCGCGCCTGGAAAGAAATACGCGTTGGGAAATTCGCCTTGATAACACCGGTGATGGTTGTCGCATCGGGTCGCTGGGTCGCCATAACAAGGTGAATTCCAGCGGCGCGCGCCTTTTGCGCCAAACGTTGGACACAGGCCTCGACCTCTTTACGGGCAACACCCATCAAATCGGCAACTTCATCAATAACAATTACCAAATATGCCATATCTGACAAATCAACTGTTTGCGTTTCGTATTCTAATTCGCCGGTTTCTTCGTTCGTACCGACGGCAACCTGTTTGGTCACAACTTCGCCCGCGGCGCGTTTAGCGGCAACCGCTTCGTTATATGCCTCTATATTTTGCACACCGAAATCCAGCAAACGTTTATACCGCAATTCCATTTCTTGGACCGACCATTTAAGCGCATTCACCGCCGCATTCGGGTCAAGTTTTATAATCGGCGTAATAAGGTGCGGGATGTCGTCCCAAAATCCAAAGTCAACACCCTTGGGGTCAATAATCATAAGTTTACATTTGTCCGGCGTAAAATGATACAGCACCGACATAATTATCGATTGCACAAACACAGACTTACCCGACCCGGTGCGCCCCGCAATCAACACGTGCGGCATCTTGGCCAAATCGAAATACATCGGATTACCACCGATATCCACACCCAACGCAAGCGGTATTTTATATTTAGAATTCACAAATGCATCGTCCGCAACGAGTCCCTGGAACCTTACCGTTTGGCGATTCAAATTCACCATTTCAACACCAATAAGTTCCGTGCGCGGAATATGTGCAATACGGATATTTTCGGTCGCCATCGCACGCGTCATATCTTTGACGGTTTTACTAATATCAACCATACGCACACCACTGTCGGGTTTGAATTCATAAAGCGTCACAATCGGCCCCGGGCGAATTCCAACAACATGGCCGTTCACACCGTATTCGGCAAAATGAATTTCCATCGCACGCGCATTTTGTTTTAATTCCGGCGTCACAACACTTTTACCAAAGTTAGATTTTTCCAAAAATTCTGGGTCGGGCAATTCGTATTCTATTACTTCTGCACTCTTTGATGTGGCGCGCCGACGTGCGGGCTTGCGACGCGGTTTCGGTTTTTCTTCTTCCTCTTCTTCCTCTACTTCTTCTTCGACCTCTTCTTCTGCTTCTTCCTCATCTTCCTCTATCGGTTTCATCAAATGGAACGCGGTCAGCACCCACCGCACCGCACCAATAACATTACGAACAATTCGAATAACATCGGCAAAACTTATATGCAATAAAATTCCCGCAATCATAAAGAACCCACACAAACACAAAACACCAATAACTATCGCGCCAACACTGCCCGCCAAATTCGAAATATCCGCCGCCGCAATCGCACCCAACATTCCACCATATGTCGTCCGTGGTGCAATCAAACCAAAACCCGCCGCACCCAAACAAATCGCAACAAAACCACGCAATATATTATATTCCGGCGTTCCATCACGCACCGCCCCCGACATCAGAATCAAACCAAATCGCGCAATACACAAAAATAAAAATAATGTCGGCACATATCCAATTGCATACCTAAACACACCAACAAAATTCCCCATCAAACTTTGCGTTCCAAAATTTCCGGCTGCGGCGACACCATCCAAATATGGGTCATGAAACATCAATGCAACAACAGACCATGCCGCAAAAATCAAAACAGCAAAACCACACAACCTCATACCGCGGACATTATATCACAAAAAAACAGAAAAAACACCCCGAAACAAAATATTATTTACCGCGTGCAACAACCGCCCGAATAACATCCGCCGAAATCATACCGATAAACGCGCCCAATATAACATCCGACGGCCAATGCGCACCAATGCAAATACGCGACACACCGACCACAATCGCCAAAGTCCATGTGAACCACTTTGCGCGTGGCACCAGCATTCCAATCATAATGAGTCCCGCAAACGATGCCATCGCATGCCCCGACGGCATAGAATGAAATGCCCAATCACGCGCGAACGGGAAAAAGCCGGTCATACCCAACGCCTCATAAAAAACCGGACGCGCCCGACCAATTAAAACCTTTAAAATTATTCCAACAAACGACGCAAGAAATACGGACGCAAAAATCATAAACGCATAACTATTTTTTACACGCCCATAAATATCACTGAATTTTTTTTTCGAATGCAAAAACTTTCGAACATAAAAAACGCAAAGCGCAACAAAAGACACAACCAACCAAACCTTGGCCCCAAAAATTTCACTAATATATTCGCAACTTACACAATCGAACCGGCGCAGTAAATTAAACACCGGAATATCGAACCAAAAAATTCCCGCAAATACCGATACAACCGTCAGGGTTGCACCAATTAAAATCCGCGACCAATTCAATTTATTTTCACGTGTGATGAACATATGCCAAACCTTTTATTCTTCATAGTTTAACAATCGACTATAAACCTTGGAATCAGTTAAAATCTGTACCGCCACCGACATAGCCAACAAATCTTCATCTTCGCCATTTGTAATTGTCGGACAACCACGCCGCACCGAATCGGCACTAACATCTTTATCCGCGTTATAGTCATACCAACGAAAATCCCCATTGACCACATTTACAAAGAACGCACTCTGTTGCACCCCGGTTCGTATATTCGACAAACACACCACCGGAAACACACCACGTCCATCAATTTTTCGCCCCATCCCTGTTTTCACAGATTTATTTAACAACCGCAATGCGCCACCATCCCGAAGTGTCAATGTCGACGCAATTCGCGCCGTCCCCGATGTTGGCGTTCCAATCAACACCCCGCGACCATTTTCATAAAACGCGGCGGCAATCGCCTCTGCGGTGCCACGTGTCATATTTGAAACCACCACAACAACATGTGCATCGGTCACCGCATTATCCGCCGGCACAACTTCTATTTCATCACGCGTATTTTCAATAATACGCATAATCGGTCGCGGCCCGATAAAAAGCCCCGCCAATTTTGCCGCCGCCCTTTCATCATCACCATCGGCCGCACGCAAATCCAAGATTACCCCCGAAACATCAGGATGTTTTTTTAACGCCTCGCTAATTATTGCAACCGCACTGTTCGATATTTTATTTACGATTATGTTAAGGATTCCACCGTTCACATCATCCATAAAAACAACATCCGCATCGGCAATAACAATTGTCGCCCGCCGCACAACAACACGCCGCTGGCCCGACGGCGTAAGTAATGTCATCTTTACCGTTCCCGAATTAAAGCCCGACATCATCGACGCCAACGCCGAATCAGATATTTCCGAAACCAACGTTCCGTTTATTTCACCGATCAAATCACCATCACTTATCCCCGCATTATCCGCCGGCGAACCACGATACACCCCCAGCACCCGAAAATTTCCGCGTTCATCGCGCGCGCCTTCGATACCGACACTGGTAAGTATTCGACCGTCATTTAGTGGTGATGTTTCGTCCGCCAAAACATAACGACCATTTTCATCAATTCCCCGCATTAGCGAATCAACCACCGCCCGATAAATATCCGATTCATTTGCCATCGCCATTGACATATCGCGTTCACGCATTTTTAATACCAACGCCGTTGTAATTTCACCGTACGCATTCCAATCACGCGATTCAGGCGCCGGATAATTTCCAACAATTGTGTCGCCCCACACCAAAACCACACGTTCATCGGTCGCCGCGATGTGTGCATTCGGGTTCAGATTTTCCAAACCTTCGATTGCAACCTTTATATTTTTTCCACCCCAACTAACCCCCGCCAAAGTTTCATAGATTTCGGCAAACTTGCGCGACATATCAAAAACATTTATTCCGTTTTGAATTGGTTCATCTTCGAAAAACAAACTGTCGGCATGCGCACCCGCCATAACCGACAGCCAAAGGAATCCACCAAAAAAGATTTTTAATAAATTTTTCATATGCCCCTCTCCTTGGCAAGGTGTTTTAGTATTTTGTTTCACGCAAATTAAAGTGATACAAAATAACATTTGAAACTGGTCATCATTGTTCGCGACAACATTTCATTGACCGACAAATCAATCAATTCATCCATCGGCATTTTATGATACTTTTTTATGTTTTCATCGATTCGGTCATAGTTCACAACCTTGTCATTTATGGAATATCCAACACCCATCAACACAACCGCAATCGCCGTCTGATTAAATTCAAGTCCCGTCACCGAAAAGAACCCGAACATCAACACAAAGTCAAACACCAACGACACAAACGAACCAACCGCATAACCACCGCGATACCGAATCCAAATATACACCGCCATCAATATAAACGAAACCAACACGGCCAAAATACCACCGCGCACCAATTCGCCACCAATTTTTGGCCCGACAATTTGCACCTGGGTATATTCAACCCGATTACCCAAAATATCCTTGATTTCGCGGACGCGTTCATTTTGTTGTGCATCGGTCGCACCCTTGGGCAAACCGACACGAATCAGAATTGCATTATCGTCCACTGATTGCAATTCCGGATTAAACGCCGCCAAATCATGACGCATTTTATCAACAGTATATTCGGCGGAAGTTCAGGATATAATTCCATATACAGCAATTTGTCTCAGTTATCAAGCGTTCGAAGCGGTGCTTATGCAAAAGCTCTCAAGGCATATTATTCTACAGATAGTAAAAGTCCGATTAAAACCGCTTATAAAAACTATAATCTT
>OMPY01000058.1 GCA_900313105.1 uncultured Pseudomonadota bacterium | reverse complement strand
CGCCTCGCCAACACTGGCGGAATACATGGCGTTTACTTCGTCCGCAGTTTTATCAATTGCCTCTAAATTATTATCTTGGAATTGTTGCAACATAATCATCGCTTCGTCCAAAGATTCTTCCACATCGCGGAATTTCAAAAATTTATCACTGCAAAAACACCGACGATAGGTATCATTTGCATTGGCACACATTTGATCCATACAGGTCGCATACGATTCGCGACACGCGGCATACCCCGAACCAATCTTGGACAAATCATTAAACACCGCCGTTGCGCGCGCCGTTGTCGCCGCCCGCGACATCCCCGCCACAGTATTCGTCACACTGCGTGCCGTGGCCCGCGGATTTGTGGGTTGTGCAATCCCCGACCGCGCAATTGACATCCGATTCGAATCAGGGGTGGCACGCGTTTCGCCCGCCACTGTCCCACGCCGTGATTGCGTTGCCATGCGCGAAGATGTGCCCGCGCGCGTACGCGATTCACCAATTGCGCGCCGCGTCAGTGCCCCAACGGTCGCCGTTCTTGATAATACCCTGGTATCGGATTTTGCATCGGTATTAGTGGACAGGGCACGCGGATTTTGTGCGTTATCGGCCACCGCGGCCATAATCACCGCAATCGCACATCCCGCGAAAATTCCCATCCTTCCTATCAAAATTTACTCCCCTTTACGTGATTATAGAAAAAATCACGAATTTTAATCAAGCCAAATTATTCGATACAACAATTGACCGTTTTTTTTACCCAATCGCCCAGTTTCTGTACCGTTGACTTTGATTTAACCATTTCTTCCTTGACTTGCTTTTCGCTCTTTTTATCCGTCTTTATCACTGAATCATACAAAACCGGTTCCATCTGTTTTACCCCGGCCAAATCGATCATATTCATATTCAATCCCCAAAAGAGCGAATATAACTCATACGCTTTTTCAAACATTTTATACGCGTCCGCCTTGTTTCCGGCCCCCAGTGCCTTGGTTCCAACCTCGTACAAACGCATAGAAGCCGCAAGCAGATGTTTCGATATACACCAAACCTCCGCCCCGTCGTGTTTGTTTTTATCAACGATTCGTTCCATAAGTTCCTTGCGCATATTCCGCACAACATTTATTAAATCATAGAACCCGGGTTTCTTGGTCTTGGCGCCACTGAAAAAGAAATGTTCTTCCAATGACACCAAATTCATCAACGCGATGGACAAATCCTGGTCCGACGATAAATCAAGCGGATTTACCTTTTTCGAATCGTCAATTTTCCGCACCATTTCTTCCAAAGACATTTTCTTTTCTTTCATTTTTCTTTCCTTTTATTAGATCTTTAACAAAGCACTATGCCCATACCCGGCAACACCTTTATAATAAGCCAGAACACCAGTGTCATCACCACCAACCCACCAAACGGCATAACAACCTTTTGAAACGGGAATAGGGCATGTCCACCATTATTCCGCTTTATGCGCATATACCAAATTTCCATCAATATAAATGTAATCGCACCAACCAACGACCCAAGCAAGAATTGATCCATTCCCCACATACAATTTTCCCACCACTTTACAATCGGGTTTGCGCGCGGCACAAAATAAACACCGGCCAACAATGCGACATAAACCATGACATTTAATAAATACCAAAACCACCCCTTAACATTATGGCGCCGCATATAATTTGCCGTCCATCCAATAAGGGAAATGGTCAACCCACCCGCCCAAATTCCGGTAATAACATCCTTGACCCCAAGCATACGCATACCTTCCAACCCGGCACCAATCGCAATTGTGCAAACGGGACAAACTGCGTACGCCACCGACATAACACACATCGCACCCAGGCACGAAAATAACACTAATTTCAAATAGTTTTTCATTTTCCTTTCCTTGTTTTTTTAATCCCTTCCTTGCATGCTACAAAAATCATGCCGCCCCGGTCAACACAATTTTTTGGTCATAATTTTATTTCAAAAAACATTTTGCACCAAAAAGACCCTTGACACGATTCGATACTTTCTGATATGATACACGTGAATCAGGTGGGAACTTGGTTCGGGGCTCTGACAGGCCCATAACAGCCGGTGCAAGGCATCGTAATCCGTTCGTGTTTTTCGTACGCGATTTTTCATGCTTTTGCGTCGTAAAAAAATCACCCCGAAATGGTTCGGGGTGCCGACGGTGATACAACAGGGTTCGCCCGAAAACCGTTGGGATCAATGCTGTTATGATTTGTCAACACCCCGACCGCTTGGTTTCCCAGTGCGGTTTTTTGTTATGTAAAAAAAGGAAAAAGGAGAGTAAATCATGCGAATCGGAAATTTATTGTTGTGCGGAATTATTATGATTGGCACCGCATATGCGGA
>OMPY01000059.1 GCA_900313105.1 uncultured Pseudomonadota bacterium | reverse complement strand
AATTCTATTATATATTTCATGAAATAGATGATCATTTACTAAAGTAAGTACAATAATTTTTGTAGGTGATATGTTTCAATTGCCACCGGTTATAACGCGCGACGCGACCACGTTTTTCCATCAGACGTACGGGCATGAACACGCGTACTTTTTCGACAGCAATGTTTACCGGCGGGCGGATTTCGTACGGTTTAACTTTGATTTGGTGTATCGGCAAAATGATACGGGATTGCTGACAAATCTCAACGCGCTACGCGCGGGTGATGTGGGGGCGCTTTCGTTTTTTAATACATGCCAAATTGATGACGCGGCGCGGCGCGAAAATGCCGTTATAATTACACCCTTTCGCGCGGTTGCCGAACGGATAAATGCCGAACGGTTGAATGCGATTGGTGCGCCACTGGTGCGATATACCGGGCAAATTACCGGGAACTTTGCCGAACGCGATGTGCCGGCGCCGATGAATTTAGAACTGAAAGTCGGGGCGTTGGTCGTCTTTGTAAAAAACGGTGATAAATGGCACAATGGGTCGATGGGGGTGGTGCGGGCACTGGGCGCACGCGATATTACCGTGGAACTGTTGAATGCAGGGCGCGATGTCGTTTTGGTAAAACCCGAAAAGTGGCAAAAAATTGAATACACGCGCGATGAAAATGACCGTTTGCAAGAAAATGAAACCGGCGCGTACAAGCAATTTCCGCTAATGCTTGGCTATGCGATGACGATACACAAGGCCCAGGGCAAAACATTGGACACCGTGATTGTTGATATTTCACGCGGGGCGTTCGAACACGGTCAAACCTATGTTGCGTTGTCGCGCACACGGACGGCGGGCGATATGCATATTGCACGACCGCTGTCGCCGCGTGATGTTATATTTGACCCGCGGGTGTTGGAATTTGTGAATAGGGATTAAATTTCCTTTTGCATTAAAATCGCGTCAACGCCGTCATAGTATTTCGGGCGGCGGCCGTTTTGGATAAATCCGCATTTTTTATAAAGCGCGATTGCGGGCGCGTTTTCGGCGGATACCTCCAAAAATATCTTTTTAACACCGGCCTTTTTGATTTCGTGTTCCATTAGCCCCAGCATCGCGGTCGCAATTCCATCGCCACGCGCGACGGGATGAACGCCGATTGTGATAATTTCCGCTTCGTCGCAAACAGTGCGCCAAACGATAAAACCGTTTTCAGACGCCACAATTTCACAACCGGATTTTTTTAGGTCACGAAAATCGTTCGCCGTCCACGGTTTGTGCGGGAAACAGAGTTTATGTAAATCGGCAAGTTTATTTAGCATTTTTACCTGGATATTTGACTACGCCGCATTGATTCGCATACGCCGGCAACATACCCAGCAAATATGCATCTTTCAACGTAACTGTGAATTTTATGATCATATATATCATGCAAATACCTTTCGGCTTTTGCCGGTGATTTGCAGTTTTCCAATTTAATCCGTTTAACAATTTCTTCTTTTTCCAACATGTTATTTACCTCTTTTCTTCGGCATAACTTGGGCGCAGGTACATTGGAACAACGGGTTCAACCGCGCCACGTGCGATTTTATCCGCCACAATCGCCGGTGCAAGTTTCAAATCAAAAGGTCGGTGTCCAACGGTGCACGGACATTTCATTTGTTCCGTTTCCACTTGTTCAATTGTCATGGTGCATGGCGCGTGGTGGGGCGATGCCACAAAGAAATCGCCGCGTCCCGAATCAATCGCAACAAATGCGTCGGGCGTGGCGGCATGGTATAAATCAAACGCACTAAGCCCCACAACCGGGATATTCAAACCCATCGCAATACCCTTGGCATAGGCGATTCCCATGCGAATTCCGGTGAAACTGCCCGGGCCGGTGACAACGCCGATTGCGGTTATGTCGCGCCAATTCGCGCCGCATTCGGTCAAAAAAGATTCCGCCGCCGTCGGCAATGCCAATGATTGTTTTTCCACCGCGACCGCTTTGTAATGGTCGTCCAAAACAAATTCCAAACCGGTGCCAGATGTGTTTATAATGAATATCATTTTTACATTTCCCTATATACCAACCCCGAAACCGATGCGCTTTGAAAAACCGGCGGATTGATGCAGCGACAATAAATCGTCAATTTTTTCCACGGTGAATTCCGTTGGTACGTCTTCGCCATCGTTTTCAAGTAACGACCGGCGCAAAATCGCGGTTATTTCACGTTGCAGCCCACGCACCCCCTGTTCC
>OMPY01000062.1 GCA_900313105.1 uncultured Pseudomonadota bacterium | reverse complement strand
ATACCCACACCGGAAATCGGTGGAAATCCGTGTTCCATCGCGCGCACAAAGTCGTTGTCGGGGTTAAATGCTTCTTCTTCGCCACCTTCGATACTTTTCGCCTGGTCTTCAAAGGCCTTGGCCTGTTGAATTGGATTCACCAATTCGGAATATCCCTTGCACAGTTCACCACCCGCCACCAATAATTGATACATATCAAGGCGCCGGTCATCATCGTTGTTATGCCGCGCAAGTGGCACCATATAAGTTGGATAGTTATAAAGGAACGTCGGTTGAACAATGCTGCCGCGGATTTTCCGCTTGTACACATAGTCAACCAATGTCGCAAGTGATTTCAAATCTTCCAATTCGGACATCGGGAACATACCCATATCAACCAATTTTTGACGCAACACATCAACATCTTCAAAATCCAAAATGTTGCACCCGAACAGTTCGTTCATCTTGGCGGTGTAATCCATCATATCATACTTGCTAAAATCAAGTTTGGTTCCTTGGAATTCAATCTGTAATGTTCCGCGTGCGCGCATTATCAATTCTTGGACCATTTGCCATGTGAAATCAATGTTGCGCTTGTAATCCCAATATGCTGCATACCATTCAATCATAGTAAATTCTTGCAAGTGCATCGCATCCATACCTTCGTTGCGGAAATCCTTGGCCACTTCGTACACACGGTCAAACCCCGCACCAATCGCCATCTTTAGGAAAAGTTCCGGCGAAATACGCAATTGGAAATCCGTGTTTAATGCGTTGTGATGTGTGACAAACGGTCGCGCCGCCGCACCCGATGCGATATTTTGCATAATTGGTGTTTCGATTTCCAAAAATCCGTGATTATTCATAAATTCGCGCAAATGTTGCGTCATTTTGAACCGCCCAAGCAACGCGTTACGCGATTCCGGATTTGAAACAATATCCAAATAGCGTTGACGATATCGCGTTTCCATATCGGTAAGTCCATGAAACTTTTCCGGCAACGGCCGTAACGCCTTGGCGAGTATTTCGTAATTTGCAACGCGCACGGTCAATTCGCCGGCGGTTGTGTGATATAATTTCCCGGTAATTCCGATAAAGTCGCCCAAATCAACATTGGCCTTCATGAATTTATAGTTTTCTTCGCCCAATTCTTCGCGCGACATAGAAAATTGAATTTCGCCATTTATATCATAAATGCGCCCGAACATCAGTTTCCCCATCCAACGCAACGCCGTGACGCGACCACAAAGCCGAACATCCGTATCGTCGGGTAATTCACGCGCATCGGCAATTGTGTGCGTGCGATCAAATTTATCCTTCCACACAACACCATCGCGTGCGCGAATGTTTTCCGCCTTTTGCAGGCGTGCGGTTAATTCGTTTGTGGACATTGTTTCATTTTCTGACATAATGTTTCCCTTTTTTGTTAAAAAAACGGGGCACCGTAAAAGTGCGCCCGTAAATTACTTTATGGTCGCACCATTATAACAAAAATTTTTTGCAAATCGTACGCATATCAGTCGTTATTATGCATAAGTTTTTTTCAAATGTAAAGCAATTTTTATTGAATGGAAAAAAATCATTGATTATGCAAAATCTTGACTTTATAATCCCCCGCAAACGAAAGGAAGAATAAATGCCGTACGAAATATCAAAAATTAAATGGTTTCCACGAATGGGCTATTTCAAGGTTGTGATAAAAACCGGTGACGATCCGGCCAATGAACAAGTTGTGCTATCGAAAAAACGCAGGGCACTTGAAAATTATGTTGCCGAATTCATTGCGGACCGTTGGGGTTGTAGCTCAGTTGATTAGAGCGCCTGATTTGCATTCAGGAGGTCGTGGGTTTGAGTCCCATCAGCTCCACCACCAATTTTCACCGAAGCGCAGCGAGGGCTGAAAATTGAGTGTCACGCCGTAGCCAAAGGCGAAGGCGGACAGAATTCCAGATAACAAACATCGCCAAAGGGGGTGAATAGTTTATGGTAAAAGTTTTGGTTCGTGATAACAACGTCGAACAGGCATTGCGTGTTGCGAAACGCAAATCGCAAAAAGAAGGACTGTATCGCGAAAGCAAGGAACGTCAACGTTACGAAAAACCGACGACAAAGCGCAAACGTCTGCGCGAAGAAGCCGTCCGTAACGAAAAGAAACGGCAATCAAAACAACGCATGGTCTTTGGATTCTAAGTGTTGTTTAATTCCAAACTTAAAACCCGCCGAAAATCGACGGGTTTATTTTTTTTAGAAAAGATACATTTTCTACTTGCTTTAAATATCCTATTTTTGATAGAATAAAATCGGACAAGGTGGGAATCTTGTTCGGGGCATTAGCGTGCCTTTGTTAGAACCGGTGCAAGGCATCGTAATCCGTTCGTTTTTTCGTTCGTGATTTCCCTATGCTTTTGCATCGTAAAAAAACCCCGGATG